>CAVEWV010000034.1:0-25619 GCA_963619535.1 Acutalibacteraceae bacterium
ACGCTGAACGGCACGCCGCCCGTGCCCTCGCGCGCGCCCGTGCCGCCGCCGGAGATGCCCACGTTGCCGGTGATGGCCGCGATCATGGCGATGGCGCGCGAGACGTTGCCGCCGTTGCTGTGGCGCTGCGGGCCCCAGCCCTGGATGGTGGCCGTGGGGCCGTCCATGTAGACGTCGGCCAGCCAGCGGATGGTGTCGGCGGGCACGCCGCAGATGCCGGCCGCCCACTCGGGGGTCTTCTCGCCGCTGCCCTCGTAGGCGCCGGTGCCCATGAGGTAGGCCTCGTAGGACATGTCCTCCTCAACGGCGATGCTGCCCGACTTGTCGTAGCCGAAGAAGTCGTCGCTCGTGGGCTCGCAGGCCTTGACGTCGCTGACGAAGGAGTCGGAGTAGAAGCCGCAGAACTTCTCGCGGATGAGGTTCTCGTCGAGCTTGCCCTCGGTGAGGAGGTAGTGAATCATGCCTGCCACCAGGGCGTCGTCGGTGCCGGGGCGGATGGGGATCCACTTGTTGGACACGCCCACGGCGGTGTCGGACAGGTGCGGGTCCACCACGACGATGTTGGCGTCGGGGTTCTGCAGGCGCACCTGCGTGATGAGGTACCACATGGCAGAGCCCGACATGCGCGTGTTGGCGGGGTTGTTGCCGAACAGCACGATGTTCTTGGAGTTCACCAGGTCGGTGACCTCGTTGTTCGACCAGGCATCGCCGTTGAACAGCGGCATCTCCCAGGTGATCTGGCCGGTGGAGTAGTCGCAATAATGGCGCAGGTAGCCGCCCCAGCAGTTCATGAGGCGGGCGAACATGGTTTTGTCGGGTGCCCAGGACTTCGACACGGTGCCGCCGATGACGCCGGTGCCGTACTGGATGTAGAAGGCGTCGTTGCCGTACTCCTCCTTGATGCCCTTCATGGTGCTGGCGATGAGCGAGATGGCCTCATCCCAGGAAATCTCCTCGTAGATGCCCTCGCCGCGCTTGGTGCCCTCCACGCGCTTGAGCGGGCGCTGCACGCGGCCCTCGTTGTAGATGCGCTGGCGGGAGGTGCGGCCGCGCACGCAGGAGCGCATTTGGTAGATCTTGCCGGGGCCGAACTCGTCGGAGCCCTCGTTGTCGTTGCCGATGCGCACGACCGTGCCGTCTTTGACGTAGGCCTTGAGCGGGCAGCGGCTGCCGCAGTTGACGTGGCAGGCGCTCCAGGTGACGGTGTCGAAATCGAGCTTGGACGCCTCGTCGGCGGCGCTGCACGCCATGGTGGCGCCCTCGACGTCGGCCGTCTCGCCGGCGCATGCGGCCGGCACGTGCGTTAGCGCGACGCCGGCGCCCACCAGGCCCGTCATGGCGAGGAACGACCTGCGGCTGATGCCGACGCGACGCGTGGAATCGTTGCTCATAGCTAACCTTCCCTCTCTTCTCCAATGCGCGTGCCTTGCGCGCAGCGAGGTCGCATGGAGCAGGGAGGACGTACCCCTCGTGTGCCGCACGGGCCTTCCCCTGCCCATGCGAGCGCTCTTCCCCATGTGCCCTGGCGTGCACGTACGCAACGCGTCCCCGCGCGGCCCGTCGGGCCGCGTCTTGGAACGGGAGTCTAGGGATGTGCGGGAGGAATAACCATGATTTGCGATGCACACTTGCTTAGCGATTTCTGCACCAAATATTAACGGGCTGGTAGATGGGGTAATCGAATGGAAAACGAATGGTGGAAGGGTAGAAGAGCGGGCGTTCCGATATGTCGGGGGCACAGCTTATCAGAGCAAGGCGCGCGCGTCTTGCGCGACGCGCCATCCATGTGGTCGCATGGCCGTGCTTGAACATTTCCTGCACGTGCCGGGCGAGGGCAGCGCACGTGGCGCGGCCAGCCCGCCGACGCCGATAGGCTGCGAAAGCCGGATGCGAGCTATGACGGGCGCTTTCGCGCTAGAATGGGCGCTCGTCAAAGGGCGGGGGAGGCTCTGGGGGTGCGGATGGTCGTGGACATGCGTGGCGCACGAGGCGTGTCGGCACCCTGTGCCGCTGGGATCGCGCTGTGCGTGGCGCTCTACGGGCTTGCGGTGTGGGCTCCCGGAATCTTGTTCGCCGCCGAAGACGCGCCCGCGAGTCTGCTCGGCTTCGCGATAGTGTCCTCGGTGGCCCACGCGCTGGGTCTGGCATTGTTTGGCGTGTCGGGAGCAGCGCGTCGTATGCGCTATCTGCCTGCTATTTTGTCGACGGCAAGCGCTGCGCTGTGGGCCGGCGCTTTTGCCCTGTGCCCTGCATGCCCGGCGCCTGCGGCCTATGCGGCGGCCCTCGTCTCGGGTCTGGCGAGCGCGGCGGCGTTCGTCTTCTGGGTGGGGCGGCTTGAGGGCCTTGGGGAGCGCATGCGACATGCGTCGCTTGCCGCCGGCGCGGCTGCGGCCGCCGTGCTGTCGCTTGCGGCCGTCGCGCCCTTGGGCGTGAGGCGCGCTTTCACGGTGGCGCTCTTGCTTGCCCAAGCCTTGCTTGTCGCGCGCACGGCCGGCGCACCAACGGGGGAGGGCGCCTCGGGCCCAGACGCGCCGCACGGTCTGCCGGCGCGGGCGATCGCCTCCCGGCTTGCGCCTGTCGTGGCGTCGGCGGGGGTGGTGTCGTTCGCTGCGCCCCTGGTAAACGGCGTGCTCATGCTCGATGCCCTGCCTATGGCATGGCGCTCGACCATCTCGGCGTGCATGGGCCTTGCATGCGCCCTCACCCTGGCGCTGGTCTGGCTCGTGCCTGCGCGCCCGCCGGCGGTGCAGCCGATGCTGCTCGCCTTCACGGCGCTGCTCTTCGTGGCCTTCATTCTCAACGGGGCCTGCGGCCTGCGGCTCAGCCTGCCGGTGCTCGCCCTGGCCTCAGCGGGGTACTTCTTCGTGCTCTACCTGCTCATGGAGGCGTGCCTGGCGGGAAGTGCCCGTGCCGGGGCAGACGTGGGGCGCGTCTTCGGCGTGGCGGGCTGTGTGGTCATGATCCTACGCGTGGTGGCCGACGAGGCGTCGCTTCGCCTGCTTGGGGCGGGTGTGGCCGAAGACACCAAGACGCTCATCGCCATGTTCCTCATGGTGTACCTGCTGACCTGCGCGGGATTCGCGCTCTATCATGCCCTGAGCCGCCCGCGCGCAGAAGGCATGCAAGCTGCTCCTCAGCCTGTGCCGGGCGGATGCCCGGGCGACGCCGCAAGTGCGGCCGACACGACCCCCTCGTCATTGCCCCTCGACCCCGTGGCCCTGCGCTGTCGGCAAGTGGCCGAGAGGCACGGCCTTTCGGCCCGCGAGCTGGAGGTGCTCGAGTTGCTCATGCACGGGCGCAACGTGCCGGCCATCGCCCAGGAGCTCTCCATCTCCAAGAACACGGTTCAGACCCATGTGCGCCACATCTACGAGGCCCTGGGCGTGCATGGCCGCCAGGAGCTTGTGACCTACGTCAACGAGGCGGGCTAGGACGGGCGGCGGTCTGCGAGCTTGCCGCCACACCGGGCGAGGTTGCCTTACGACATCATCATCTACCTGCCGTTTCCCTCCAATCACTGAGTCTCAGTGACGCGTTCGGGGCCGGTTTGGGCCACCATGGCACCCGTAAGGCGGCGGCTTTGAGCGGCTTTGGGGAGCTTCACGCATGCCGCCGCAGGGGAAGAAGAGAGAGGGAAACCGCATGACTGCAAACGTTTCGCGCAGGGGCTTCATGAAGGCTGCCGGCGTGGCCGCTGGCGCTGCCGTCGCATCCGGGGCGCTCGCTGGCGCCGCGCTGGCCGAGCAGGCCGCGACCGAGGGCGGCCAGGAGGCGGGCGCATCCGCCGTGCCCAGCAACGCCGAGGTCTACCGCACCATGGCGCAGCTCAACCCCGACGCGCCCGACGACTCCTGGCGCTCCAACTCCATCGAGGATTTCACCCAGACCACGCTGTTCTCGCCGTGGCACCTGGGCAAGCTCGAGTTGAGCCATCGTATGGTGAAGAGCGCCGCCGGCTCGCTCTACCTGCCCGACGTCACCGACGAGCGCATCATCGACGAGTACGTGGAGTTCATCAAGGGCGGCTGCGACTTCGTGTGGGTGGAGGACTACGCGAGCCTCATGCCCCACTACCCGGCCTCCTACAAGGTGCGCGACGCCTCCAACGCCATCCTCGACCAGGTGGCCAGCGCCGTGCACGAGGCGGGCGGCATGTGCGGCTACCAGCTGAGCCTCATGGGCGCCTCCTTCAGCGGCTTTGACGCCACTACGGCTGAACAGTTCGCCTGTGCCGAGGCCGATGACCTCACGCTCGACGAGGTGCACCAGGTGCAGCAGGACTTCATCGACGTGGCCATGATGCTCAAGGATGCCGGCTTTGACGCCGTGGAGCTCAACGCCGCCGGCAACAACATCGGCCAGGCGTTCCTCTCGCGCAACCGCAACAAGCGCGAGGACGAGTACGGCCCCCAGAGCTTCGAGAACCGCGCCCGCTTCGTCTGCGAGATCGTCCAGGGCATCAAGGAGGCCTGCGGGCAGGACTTCCCCGTGCAGATCCTCATCAACGGCATCGAGGCCAACGACGTGAGCCTGGGCCAGGACAACGGCTTCACCACCGTTGAGGAGAACGTCGAGCTCTGCCGCCAGTTCGAGGCGGCCGGCGCCGACTCGCTGCACGTGCGCATCGGGCCTTACGGCTACCACCCCTGCGAGTTCGCCGGCGACCTGTACTTCTCGGGCTACGGCATCAACGGCAACAACCGCTGGGCCACCCAGTTCGACTTCAAGCGCCACTGGGAGGGCCTGCTCGACGGCGAGCACTCCGGCTGCGGCCTCATGCTTGAGGTTGCCGCCAAGATCAAGGCCGCCGTGTCCATCCCCGTGGGCTCGGTCACGTACATGGACCCGGCCCACGCGCCCGACTTCTTCGAGAAGGCCCTGGTAGACGGCAAGGTCGACTTCTTCAACATGACCCGTCCGCTCTACGCCGACCCCGACTACATCAACAAGCTGCGCGAGGGCCGCGTCGACGAGATCCGTCCCTGCAACCGCTGCCTGCACTGCCACTTCGACTACGACGAGCAGGGCAACTTCTACGAGCACTGCCGCGTGAACGCCACCCGCATGCGCGCCTTCACCGACGCCATGCCCGCAGGCCCGGCCCTGCCCGAGCTTTCCGGGCAGCCCAAGAACGTGATGGTGGTGGGTGGCGGCCCCGCCGGCATGGAGGCCGCGCGCGTGGCGGCCCTGCGCGGCCATAAGGTGACCCTCTACGAGAAGGCCGGCTACCTGGGCGGCACGCTGCCCTTCGCCGCCGCCGTGAAGGGCCCGCACGAGAACATCGCCGACCTCAACTCCTACCTGCAGCGCCAGCAGGAGGTCTGCGGGGTGGAGGTCGTCACGGGCCAGGAGGTCACGGCCGACTTCGTGGCCGAGCAGGCGCCCGACGTGGTGATCCTGGCCGCAGGCGGTCTGCGCCCCTCGAGCGGCCTTGAGTCCAGCGCGTCTACCAGCGTCATCTCCATCGAGGAGATTCTCACGGCAGAGATCGGCGACAACGTGGCCATCGTGGGCGGCAACGCCCAGGCGGTGGACGCGGCCTTCTACCTCATCGCGGCGGGCAAGCACGTCACCATCGTGATGGACAAGCCGCTCTCCGCGCTGGACTCCGGCCAGTCGGCCCACGTGAAGGAGGTCGTGCTGCCCATGCTCTACGTGAAGGGCACGCAGGTGTGGCCCAACGCGAGCGTGTCGGCTGTGGGCGAGGGCACGGTCACCATCGCCGGCGAGGCGGGCTGCGACATCACCGTCGCCTGCGACACGGTGATCGAGGCGCTCGACCTGGAGCCCAATACCGGGCTGGCCCAGGCGCTTTCGGGCAGCTGCGAGGTGCACGTGATCGGCGACGCCCTGTATGACGAGGCCAAGCCGCACAACATCGCCGAGGCCATCGCCACCGGCAACCTCACCGCCCGCGCCATCTAGTCCGCAAGGGCCGGAAGGCCGCGACAGAAAACCGCTGTCGAGGCGTATCAGGAAAGGCCGCACCGCCGGGGGCGAACCAATCCCTGGCAGTGCGGCCTTACTGCGTTTGCCCTGCTTGGGCGCCTTGTATGCAGGCGTTATACCAACGCGTCCTTAGCTGCGGTGTTGTCCCAGGGCTCCATGAACAGGGGTGTGACCCCTATTCATGTGGGTCAACCTAACCTGGGCCTCGGTGCGGGCCGGCATGGTGCGTGCGCCCCCTGTTCACGCAGGTCCACAATTCCCACCAGCCCCTGTTTTCGTTGTTATACTTTGTTTTGCACGTTATATTTCGCTTTGCAAGTTATAGATTTGCGCTTCGGATGATGCGGTGGGGGCGCGAGATAGAGTCTGGGAGGGCGAACGGAATGGGCAGGTATTTGAACCCAGGGAACGACATGTTCCAACGCTCGCTCGATTCAGAGATCTATGTCGACAAGACCGGCCTCATTGCCTGCACAAACAGGGTGTTCGGCGGACGCGAGTGCTATGTGTGCGTGAGCCGGCCGCGGCGTTTTGGCAAGTCGATGGCGGCGGACATGCTTGTTGCGTATTACGGGCGGGGCTGTGACTCACGAGCACATTTTGAGGGTCTTGCCATCTCCCAAGACCCAAATTTCGAACGCCACCTCAACGCGTACGATGTCGTCCACCTCAATATCCAGGATTTTCTCGCATCAGCGCAAAATGACATCGATGCCATGATCTGCGCTCTGGACGCTGCCGTTACGCGAGAGGTCGTAGAGGAGTATCCTGCCGTCTCACCCACGGAGAGCGGCTCGCCCATGAGCGTCGTGGATGCGTTGGCGGCTGCGTTCTCCTTCTCGCGCATCCCTTTTGTGTTTGTGATTGATGAGTGGGATTGCGTCTTCCGGGCGCAAAAGACCGATGCCCGTGCGCAGGAGCGTTATCTCGATTGGCTTCGCCTTGTCTTGAAGGACAAGCCCTATATCGGCTTGGCTTACATGACGGGCATCCTTCCCATCAAGAAGTACGGTCAGCATTCAGCGCTCAACATGTTTACCGAGATTTCCATGCTCGACGCACGCGACTACGCCTCGTTCACGGGCTTCACCGAAGATGAGGTCGCAAGCCTGTGCGCGCGCTACGACATGCCGCTTGAACAGACCAGATATTGGTACGACGGCTATGACGTGGACGGCATCCAGACGTTCAATCCCCGTTCGGTCGTCATGGCGATGACAGGGCGCAGGTATCGCGGGTATTGGACGCAGACGGAAACGTTCGAAGCCCTGCGCGCCTACATCGACATGAATCTCGACGGCCTGCGTGACAAGGTCGTGCGTCTTATCGCCGGCGAGCACGTGGCCGTCAACGCCGCCAAGTTCCAGAACGACATGACGACGTTCGCCGGTGCCGATGACGTCCTCACGCTTCTCGTGCACCTTGGCTACCTTACGTATAAGGCCCCTGAGTTCGGCCTGGGCGAGGGCGAGGTGTGGATTCCCAACAGCGAGGTGGCGGGGGAGTTTGTCAGCTGCGTGCAGGACAAAGGCTGGGACGGCGTGGCCGCCGCTATTCGCGATTCTGCCTCCTTGCTCGACGCATTGCTGAGGGGCGATGAGGAGCTCGTTTCGCATGCCGTTCAACGCGTGCACGAGGAAAACGTTTCGGTATTGGCGTATAACGATGAGAACTCCCTGTCCTGCGTTTTGTCGCTCGCGCTCTATGCGGCCCGTAGAACGCATGCAATCCACCGTGAGTTCCCCAGCGGAAAGGGCTTTGCCGACCTGGTTTTGACCCCGCGACCGGGCGTCTCTCAGCCTGCCGTCGTCATCGAGCTTAAATGCGGCGCAACCGCCGATGCTGCTCTTGCCCAGATTCAAGAGCGGGATTATGCCGCCAAGCTGCGAGAGGCCGGCTATGAGGTGGTGCTTTGCGGCATTTCCTATGACCCGAAGGGCAAGGAGCATTCCTGCAGGATAGAGCGGGGCTGAGGGTTTGGTGTCGTCCGAAAAGGAAGGCCACTAAGCCGGGGCTCGGTCGCCTGACCAAGCCCCGGCCTTTCGTGCGAGTGGCAGTTATCGGGCGGTGGGTAGAGTCGCGCCCCCTATCCGCTTACTTCCCCAGGTACCTCGCGGCGGCCTGGGCGGCGAAGCGGCCGGAGTTGTTCGCCCAGCTCGACTGCGAGCCGGGGGCCTTGTTCACGTCGTAGGCGTCGCCGTACAGGCCGCCCGCGTCGCAGCCCACCGCGTACAGGCCCGGGATTACCTGCCCGGCGGTGTCGAGCACGGCGCAGTCGGTGTCGATCTTGGCGCCGCCCACGGTGCAGTAGAAGCCGTCGGCGATCTCGGCGATGTAGAACGGGCCCTCCTCGATGGCGTGCATCTTCTCGGGGGCCTTGTTGAAGTCGGGGTCCTCACCGGCGGCGCAGTAGCCGTTGTACTGCTCCACCACGGCCTTCAGCGCCTCGGCGTCCAGACCCACGGCCTCGGCCAGGCCCTCGATGGTGTCGGACTTGTGCACCGACTCAAGCGCCTCGACGGCCTCGGTGAAGCCGGCCATGGGCTCGCCTGCCGCCACGAAGCTGAAGCACGTGCCGTAGACGCCGTCGTTCTCCCAGGCGTCCAGGTCGCCCTTGCAGAAGATGGAGTAGGTCTTGTTCTGGTTGCGCTGGGCGATGCCCACGCGGGCGAAGTCGTTCTCCCACTTGTCCTCGTTGACCCAGCGCTCGCACTTCTCGTTGATCCACAGCACCGGCTGGGTGGAGGCGATGTAGTCGGGCTGCGCCCAGGTGGCCCCCACCATGACGGGGCCGCACCACATGACGGTTCCCAGGCCCTCGGCCATGTCGGCCCCTGCCGCGCGGGCCATCTTGATGCCGTCGGCGTCGCGGCCGGTCATGCCCTGCGGGGCGAGCAGCTCGTTGTGCGTCTCGGAGACGGCGTAGAGGAAGTCGAGGTTGTTGGCATAGCCGCCGGTGGCCAGCACAACGGCCGGGGCCTCCACCTTCACCACGGTGCCGTCGGCGCGCACGGCCAGAACGCCTGCGACCTTGCCGTCCTCCATCACCACCTGCTTGGCGGGGCACTCCAGCTCGATCTGCACGTCCAGGCCCTCGGCCGCGGCGGCCATGGACTCCATGAAGCTCACGCCCGGGCCCTTGTCGAGGTTGCGCTTGAAGATGTGCCAGGCCTTGTGGTCGCCGTACTGCTGCACGTGGTCGAACTCGACGCCCAGGTCCTCGAGCCACTCCACCGTCTCGCCCGTGGTGCCGAAGAACTTCTTGTACAGGTCGTGGTTGGGCACCCAGTGGTGGTAGTCCATGCAGTTGTTGATGGCCTCGGCCACGGTCTGGGTCTCGCCGCACTCCTCGGTCCAGTGGGTCTGGACGCCGAACATGCCCTCGACGCCGATGAACGAGCCGCCCGTGAAGCTGAACTTCTCGAGTACGATGGGCTCAAGGCCGAGCTGCTTGGCCTGGCAGGCGCAGGCAAGGCCGGAGCCGCCGGCGCCACAGATGACGATGTCGCAGGTCAGGGTCTCGCTGGGCTCGCCAACCTCCTCGATATTCCAGGCGTCGGAGCTCTCGGCGATGACCTTTGCCTGGGCTGTGGGGGCAGTAAGGCCGCAGGCGACGGCTCCGGCGGCGGCCGTGGAGGCAGCGGCTGCGACGAACTGACGGCGAGACAGGGCGGTTGCGGACATGCGTATCTCCTTTTTCTGCAAGGCGCGCGGATCCGGCCCCATGAGGCCCCGCGCGTCGATCCCCTTGTTGGATGCAGATGCACACGTCGCGACTGCGTGTCTGTCGGTCCAGATGATGCCGTGCGCACGCGGGCGTTGCAAGGTGTACGGCATCAGCTTGAAGTGGGGCGGCCGAACTTGAAGTTGGGGGCAGGCGAGGCCGGCGGTATCGCCGTGATGTGCGTCCAAGGCGCTATCATGCAGGCATGCGCGGTGGGGGCCGCGTGCGACGCGAGAAAGCGGGGGCTGCGTGAACAGCGAGCAGTTGAGGTATTTCGAGCTCACCTACCAGCATCGCAATTACTCGGCGGCGGCACGCCTCGTGCCTGTGTCGCCGCAGGGCCTTACCAAGTCGATCCGTGCGCTTGAGAAGGAGCTCGGGGTCACCCTGTTCGAGCTCGACGCGGCCGGGATGCCCGCCCCCACGGCCTATGCCCAGGAGCTCTACGAGTTCACCGAGGTCACGGGCAGCAATCTGCGCCTCATGCACGAGGCGTTCGAGCGGCTGCGCGGCCAGGAGGCCCGCGAGCTGCGCCTGGGATGCTCGCTGGGCGTGATGGGCGCCCTGGGGCCGGATTTCCTCGACGGCTTCCGCGCCATGCAGCCCCGCGTGCGCGTGTCGTACTGGGAGACCACCGACGCGCTGTGCGACAAGGGCCTTGAGCAGGGCGATTACGACCTGGCGCTTGCCGTGCTGCCGTGCGACGCGCGTTTTGTGTCCACGCCCCTCTACCGCTGCCCGGTCTATTTCTGGGTGAGCGCCGCCGACGCCCTGGCCTGCAAGCAAAGTCTTGTGCTTGAGGACCTGCGCGGCTACGACGTGGCGCTGCCCGGCGAGGGCTTCAAGTGCTTCGACGAGTTGCACCGCCTCGACGCCCAGCGGCGCCTGGGTCTGGGGCGCGTCTTTGAGATGAGCGAGATATTCCAGCTCTACGAGTTCGCCGCCGCGGGCCGGGGCGTGGGGTTTACCGCGCGCCACCATGTGAACCTGCCGGTCTTTGCCCACGACGACCGCGTGGTGGCACTGCCTCTCCCCGAGCTGAGCTGGGGCTTCGGCATTGAGAGGCTCGCCACGCATGCCTTAGGCGAGGCCGAGCAGGCGTTTTGGAACTGGTGCGCGGCTTATTGCCGCGGGCTTGGCAGCGACCCCGTGTAGGCAGGCGGGTCGACGCGGCCTCTGAGCGCCCCGGGGGCTTGCCAGCGAAACGGGCCCCTACCGCTTCTTCTCGATTATCGGGATCTGGTCGCGGTCGTCGTCTTTGGCCGTCAGGGCCGACAGCTCGGTGCCGATCTGCTTGCGGTGCATGATGGGCCGCACGGTGAAGCGGTAGAGGTGCACGAGAGGCAGCAGCCAAGGGGCGCGCTGCAGCACCGGGTAGTATGGCTTGAGGGCCGAGAGAGGGGGGAAGAGCCTGCGCAGCACGTAACCCAGGCGTGCCCTCACGGCCCCTTGCTCGGCGGTGTTGACGCGGATCTGCCTTTTGAGGGCCTTCTCGCGCTGGCCATAGGTGCCGCTCTCCAGCATGTAGGTCAGCACCTCGGCGTCCTGTGCCGCCAGCGCGTCGGGGTTGCCGCGCAACGCCACGCCGCAGGCGTCGCCGTCTATCACGGCTGCGCACACCTCGCGAATGCCCTGCTCGAACTCCAGCATGCCGAGCTTGCCCAGCTCGGCGTCGATATAGCCGCGGTCCATGCTTGCGCCCCAGGCCTGCAGCAGCGCCCACTCGTCGGCGATGCCGCGCACGCCGTGGCCGCCGCGCCCGAAATGCTTGAACATGTGCGCGATGTGGAACACGTAGTGGTCTTCGCGGGAGAACTCGTAGGCCAGGCCCTGGGTTCCCTCGCTTCGCCGCGCCCGCGCCCAGGGGTCGGCGTAGTAACCGCGCCACTTGTTATCCTTGTCGGCAAGAAGCCGGTGCGGCTCAAAGTTGAAGAAGGGGAGCTTCTCATAGGCGTCGTGGTTGGAATGGCCGAACTCCTCCACCTCGTAGCCCCGGGCCTCCATGATGCGGCGTAGCGCCCAGGCGTCCTCGTCGTCGGCCACGCGCACCGCGGCCGCGCCCAAGTCGCGCCCGAAGAGGAAGTCGTTGTCGCACATCCAGCGCATCTCGGGGCGGGGGTACAGGCTCGATGTCACCACGCCCTTCACAGGCAGGTGAGCAAGTCCCGCCTTGTCCATCTGGGCGAAGATTGCCTGGCGTTCGTCGGCGAAAAGCGCCAGGCGCATGCCGTTCTTGTATACCTCGTCGCGCCAGCGCTTGCGCTGCGCCTCATCGGCCCCGCAGGCTTGCGACACGGCCAGGGCGTACGTGGTGGTGACGGAGTTGGCCAGGGCCAGGTGATACACGCCTTCCCAGCTTGCGCCTTCGGGCAGGGGCACGGCTTGGACCCCGCGCAGGGCGCAGGACATGAGGTGCACGAGGTAGAGTTCGTCTGCGGTGAGCGAGCCGGGCATTTAGTTCCTTCCGTGACCCTTGCTGGCAGGGGCCTGGCGATGGCGAGTTGTGAGCTGAATCCAACTCTTAATCATAACACATGGTCCGCGGGGCTGTGTGCTGGCGGGTTCCACGCGCCTGTCGGCGGTACATGGCCTAATCATCAAGCTCCCGAAACCCCTCTGTTCTATCTACATGGAAATTTCGTAATTTTTGCGAGGGGGGATATTCATGACTCTGAACATGACAAACTATAAGCAACTATATCTCGTTGGGTTTGCGCTCTGCAAGACGAGCTGGGAGGAGCTGCATCATGAAGAAGAAGTACGAGACCCCCACCGCAGAGGCGGTCAAGTTCGAGTACAAGGATCAGGTGGTCGCCGCCAGCGGTTCCTGCCACTCGAAGTATATAAACGCCCCTGCCACTGGCTGCACGGAGCCCGTCGAGGTTTATCCGCTTAATATCCGCTAAGGAGGCTTATCGTGAAGAAGACCTACGAAGTCCCCACTATGGAGATTGTCAAGTTTGAGTATAAGGATCAGGTTGTCGTTGCCTCGGGTGCTGAGCCTTGCTATGCAACCAACACTGGTGGAAACACCTGCCATGAATGGATTCCCGCAGCAAACCAGGCGTAATTTCGCGTTTGCCCTGCGTCCAATAGCACGTACTAAACCCGTTACACCTTAGTTGGTTGTGGCGGGTTTTTGCATTTGAGTATGCCACGTTTCACTGCTTCATATGGGTACTTTGTCGCACCCATGCTGGTCGTGCTCGGCGCTGTTCTCGCACGTCTATCATCATTCCGAATGCTTATTTGACTTTACGGGGGGCGTTGATTGGCCGAGGCAAAGGTGAGGGGGCTCTCGATTGCCCAGTGGCGCGAGCTCGCGCAGGGTGGCACCCCCATCCCCGTGACCATTCCGCTCGACGGCGTGAGCATGCAGCCGCTCATTCGCCGCAATCGAGACCTCGTAACCATCATCCCGCTCGCCCGTGAGCCGCTTCCTGGCGATGTCGTGCTCTTTGAACAGCCAGCGGGCCGCTTTGTGTGCCATCGGGTGCGCCAAATCAAGGGCGGGCGCGTCCAGACCTTCGGTGACAACTGCTGGTATCCCGACGCCTGGATGCATCGCTCGCAGGTCCTCGGCCTGGCAGTCAGCGTCGAGCGCGGCTCGCGCACCATACTGCTCGACACCGATCGTTCCCGTGCACTTGGCCGTGCCTGGATGGCCATACACCCCGTGCGTATAACCTGGCGCAAGTTTCGCTCGCTAGGCGGTCGCGTTCTTCGCAAACTCGGACTCAGGAGATAGCTCATGGCAGAGAACCACCAGCTCGACGCCCAAACCGATCAGCAGGCGATTGCTGAGACCCAAACTCCTGAGCCCCCAAAACTCCCTGGTTCCCTCCGCGAGGTTCTTGCCCAGCTTGACGCTGAGGGCGTCACCGATTACCGCCGCTATCGCGAGGTCCATAGGTACCTGGACTTCAAGGCTCGCGAGAAGGGCGTGCCCATCTCTTGCACCTTCGAGCTCACGCCGCTGTGCAACCTCGACTGCAAGATGTGCTACGTCCATCTCAACGCGAGTCAGCTCCACGGCGCCAAGCTGCTGCCTGTGGAAACCTGGAAGGACATCGCGCGTCAGGCGTTCGATGCCGGCACGATGTATGCCAGCATCACCGGCGGCGAGTGCCTTACCTACCCGGGCTTCAAGGAGTTCTACCTCTACCTGCGGAGCCTCGGCCTTGAGACCCACATCCTGTCCAACGGCCTCCTTATGGACGAGGGCATGGTTGATTTCCTCGTGGCCAACCCGCCGTCGCTCATTCAGGTCACGCTCTACGGCGCGAGCGAGGATGCCTATGAACGCGTTACGGGTCACCGAACGTTCGCCCGCGTTATGGGCAACATCCGACGCCTGCGCGAGGCTGGTATGCCGCTCTCGGTGGCCGTTACGCCCAACGCCTTTATGACCGATGGCCCTGAGGTCGTGCGCCTGCTCCATGAGGAGGGCTTCCCCTTCGTCATCAACTCGGGTATCGTTTCTCCACGCGACGAAACGGGCCGCGACCTGGCCGACTCCGGTCTCGACGCCTATGTCGCCATGTTCAAGCTCAAGAAGGAGCTTACTGGTAGCGCCGTGGAGCCTGAGTGCGAGCCTGACACGCTGCCGAGCACCGCTGACTCCAAGGCCACACCCAGCGAGGCACCGCGAGGCGTGCGTTGTGGCGCGGGAAGAAGTGCCTGCTCCATCGACTGGAGGGGGCGCAGGCGCCCGTGCAACACGTTCCCCAGCGATCCGATCGACGTGCTTGAGCTCGGGTTCGCCCAGAGTTGGCGGATTACCAACCAGACCGCCATCGACTTCCCACTTCCCGTAGAGTGCGAAGGCTGTTCCTATCAGCATGCCTGCAAGAGCTGTGTCTCGGACCATGCGTCGGGCGCCCCTTGCGGCCATGCAAACCCTGCTATCTGCAAATGGGGAAAGCGTATGGTCGCGGAAGGCCTCGTCAAATTGTAGCGCGTTTCTGAATTTCAGCGTATCATGTCGCATATGAGAGGCCCATCGGAAGGGAGCGCATTATGAAGAAGAGTTATGTCCCCCCCTCAACTGAGGTTGTCAAGTTCGAGTACAAGGACCAGGTTGTCGCCGCCAGCGGCATCTGCGATTACGTTTATTACTTCAACGGACAGACGACGTGCGAAGGCGATCAGACCGGCGGCTATGCCTCGACCACGTGCAGGCAGAACTAGCACCCGTTCTATGATTCGAATCTCTTAAGCTTGATTTTAAAGGAAGGGCTAGTTTCTATGAAAAAGGCGTATGAGGCTCCGGTTGCCGAGAGGGTTACGTTTGAGTACAAGGATCAGGTCGTGGCGGCGAGCAGCTCGACTTGGGTGAATGTGGGTAGCCCCACGGTTGGCTACTGCCAGACCGACCCGCAGCCTGGTCAAACCGGTGGTCGTGGCTAGGTCTCATTGCACCGGCCGTGCGATCGTTGCCGAATTGCCTCCCGTTTGGGGCAACTCTCGATTGCGGGTTTAGAATATGACTTCCAGGCAGAGCCCCCGCTGACCTATTGTCTTCAGTGGGGGCTCATTTTTTAAGAAACGAAGCACCCTTATGACCCTCTTCTCGCAACTCCAGCAGCAGATAGACGCCACGCCCGTCTGTGTCGAGCAGCCGGCCGACGAGCAACTCGCCCTCGCGGCAGACACGGCCGAGGTCCTCGTCTTTCGCACTGCCGAGGGCGGCTGGCTCTACAGGCTCAAGCGCACCGAGCCGCCGGCGGGGTTGCTGGTGAGCGGCGACTATGCCAGCATGCAGGCCATCCCCGGCGGGGAGTGTGCGGGCGGCATCGACCGTTCGCGGTTCCTTTTGCGCACGGCTTTCGAGTGCCGCTTCACCCATGAGGGCATCGTCTCCCTGCACGGGGCCTGTGTGCAGAAGGACGGGTTTGCGGTGGTGTTCACCGGGCACAGCGGTGCGGGCAAGTCCACGCGCGCGCAGGCTTGGGTCGAGGGGCTGGGTGCGCAGCTCGTCTCGGGCGACCGCCCGGCGGTGCGCCTGGAGTCTGGTGGCGCCACGGCCTGCGGCGTGCCTTGGGACGGCAAGGAGCAGGTCTTCTGCGACATCGAGGTGCCCCTCAAGTGCATCCTCGACGTGCGCCGCTCGCCCGCGAACTACGTGCGCAGGCTCACTGCCAGCCAGGCCCAGCAGCTCCTTGCCCAGCAGGCCTTCATCCCCATGTGGGACACCGACGCCGCCGTGCTTGCCCTGGCAAACGTCCGCCGTCTCGTGAAGTCTGTGCCTGTATTGCGCGTGTTCTGCGGAATGGGCGCCGAAGACGCCCAGGTCATCTACGATATCCTGGTCAACCACCCCGAGCTCATCGAGCCGGCTCAAGAGGAAGAGGAACTCATGCAGATCAAGGAAGGCTTCACCCTGCGCAACGTGCTCGACGAGCATATGGTCATGCCCTGCGGCGAGAACATCGGCAAGTTCGACGGCACGGTCGTGCTCAACGACGTCTCGGCCTTCGTGTTCGAGCAGCTCAAGAAGCCCGTCTCGCGCGAGGACATCCTGGCCGCCATCCTGGCCGAGTACGAGGTGGACGAGGCCACGGCCGCCAAGGACCTCGACGGCCTGCTTGCCCAGTTCCGCGAGCTGGGGATGATCCAGGACTAAGGGAAGCCCGCCGCCCACATGAAGACCCTGCTCAAGGCCATCTGGCAAAGCGACAGGCGCTCGTTTCTCACCATCTTGGCATGGAGCGTCGGGGTGTCCGCGCTTTCGGGCGTGAGCACCGTGATGCTCATCCCGTTGCTCAACATGCTGCAGATCGGCAACAGCCAGTTGCCGGGCTGGTTCAGCGCCATGCCCTATGCCGCGCAGGTGGGGACGCTGCTCGTGAGTTACATCGTGCTCGTGGCGGTGAAGGCCGTGTTCTCCCGCCAGCTCACCATCCGCCGGACGGCCTTCACCGAGACCACGGGGATGAACCTGCGCCAGGGGCTCTACGAGGCCGTGTCGGCCGCGAGCTGGGAGAGCCTCACCGCGCAGAAGGACGCCGAGCTCATCAGCCTCTTCACCAATCAGTGCTACCAGGTGAGCTACGGCATCTCGGCGGTCATCAACCTCATCTCGTCCATGGTGTCGGCCGCGGTGCAGCTGGCGATCGCCCTGTATATGAGCGTGCCGGTGACGATGCTCGTGTGCGTGATGGGCGTCATCATGCTGGGCGTCTTCCGCCCGCTGCGCAAGAAGTCGCACGAGTACGGCGAAGAGATGATCGCCATCAACCGTGACTTCTACGGCGAGCTGCACAACCAGCTGGCAAGCGTGAAGGAGGTTCGCGCCTACAGCGTGGAGGCCGAGCACGCCAAGCTTTTCGGGCAGATCAGCGAGTCCTTCTACACGGCGCGCATGAAGTACACCCGCCAGAGCTCGGTGCCCAGCATGGTGTACTCCCTCACCGCCGCCGTGATGATCTGCCTGGTGTACCTGGTGTGCACGCTCGGCATGCAGATCCCCACCGACCGCCTGGTGGTGCTCGTGTACGTGTTCACGCGCCTGTGGCCGGTGTTCTCCGGCTTCCAGGGGCAGATCCAGAACATCGACAGCTGCGTGCCTGCCTACCAGAAGCTCATGGAGGCCAAGGCCGCCATGGGTCGCGACGACGACGTGGCCGTGCAGGACGTGGACTACTCGGGCTGGCGCGAGCTTCGCTTCGACGACGTGCGCTTCGCCTACCGCGACTCTGACGAGTCCACGTTGGATGGCATGAGCTTCGGCCTTAAGCGTGGCGAGAAGCTCGCTCTTCTGGGCCGCAACGGTGCCGGCAAGACCACCACGGTCAACCTGCTCATGGGCTTTCTGCTGCCGAGCGGCGGTGCCGTGGAGGTGGACGGACAAGCCCTGAGCCGCGCCAACATCGCCTCGTGGCGCAGGCAGGTGGGTTACGTGCCGCAGGACCCGCTCATCCTCAACGCCTCGGTGCGCGAGAACCTCACGCGCTTCCATCCCGACGCCACCGACGAGGAGCTTATCGAGGCGCTCAAAAAGGCCTATGCCTGGGGATTTGTGAGCAAGATGGAGGCAGGGCTCGACACCGTGCTGGGCGACCGCGGCATACGTCTCTCCGGCGGCGAGCGCCAGCGCATCGTGCTGGCCCGCGTGCTGCTGGGAAACCCCAGCCTCATCGTGCTCGACGAGGCCACGAGCGCCCTGGACTACGAGAGCGAGACCGCCTTCCATCATGTGATTGAGACCTTGGGGGAGGAGTCGGCCGTGGTGCTCATCGCCCACAGCCTGGCCACCGTGCGCATGGCCGACCGTGCCGTGGTGCTCAGCGCAGGCAAGGTGGTGGAGCAGGGCGAGATAGACGCGCTGCTCGCCATGCCTGACAGCTACCTCTCCGGTATGGCGGTGCTGGGGTAGCCGCGTTGCGGGCGTCGCGGCCCTACTTTGCCAACGAGCCTGCGTATGTGTCGTACGCGCGGCGGAACACCTCGTAGTGCCAGGCACAGTGCGCGTCGCTGGCGATGTAGGCGTACCAACCTTCCTGGAAGAGCTTGCGGGCACAGGCGCGCACATGCCGCGAACGGGCGGAGAGCCTGCTGGCAAGGGCGAGGCTCAAGCCGCCTTGTGTGTGCGGGTCGGGCATGCGGCCGCCGTAGAGGAAGTCGCCCGAGGCTTGGAACTTGCAGCCCATCCTCACCAGCTCATGAGCCAGCTCGGGCCTTCTCTGTATGGCCTGGTAGCGCTCGGGATGGGCGACGATCACGTCGTAACCCTTGCATTGCAGCTCGTATATGACGCGTCGGTACTGGCGGAAGTCTATCTCGTTGGCGTTGTCTTCAAGCTCAAGCAAGAACTCGCTGCTGCCCTCGAAATGAAGGCGGTCGGCCCAATCCATGCCAAGATGCATGAGCATGGACACGTTGACTTCGAAGCCCATCTGTAGCGACATGTCGGGGGCGTGCTGCCGCAGCAGCTTGTAGGCGCCCCGCATGCGGTCAAAGTCAAAGTAGGGCTGACGGCAGTGGGGCGTGCAGGTGAGCGATGTTACGCCTGCACGCCGTGCCGCCTGGAGCATGCACAGGCTCTCGGACAGGTCGCGTGCGCCGTCGTCTACGGCGGGGAGTATATGGCAGTGAATGTCGCGCATTGAGCGGGCTGGCTAGGCCTTGAACCTCTTGCCGGCTCCGGAGCCGGGGCCGCGGTGGGAGTAGGGACTAACGTCATAGCTGGGCGGCGTGTCCATAGAGCCGTACCCGTATCCATAGCCGCTGTGCCCATAGCTGGTGCTGCCGTCGCAGTAGTTCATGCAGATGCCGATGATGTTCGCGTCGGCCTTGCGCAGCTGCTCGCAGGCGTACGTCACGAACTCGCGGCGCGTGTGGTCCTGGCCCACCACGAGCACGCATGCGTCGGCATGGCTGGCGATGACGGCAGCGTCGATGTACGCGGTTACAGGCGGGGTGTCGACGACCACGTAGTCAAACGTCTCACGTGCCTCCTCAAGGAAGCTAGCGAAGCGCTTGGAGGCGAAGACGTCGGCGGGATTGGGGATGCTTGGCTCGATGTCGAGGATGTACAGCCCCTGGGGCTCCACCGCGCAGACCGCCTCGGCAAGGCTCACCTGCTTGGAGAGCACGGAGAAAAGGCCATGAGCGGGCTTGACGCCAAACGTGAGGGCGACCGAGCGATTGCGGGAGTCGGCGTCGATGAGGAGGGTCTTCTTGCCGCCTGCGGCCATGGTCTGGGCAAGGTTGGCCGAGATGGTGGACTTGCCTTCGCCAGGAATCGACGACGTGATGACCACCGTTTTGATGGGGTTGTCCATGTCGGCGAAGCGGATGTTGGCGAGAAGGGTCGTAGCGGCGTTCTGGATGGTCATGACCTCATGGTCGCTGCTGGCCTTGCGCTTGTTCTTCTTTGCCATGGACTTAAGCCTTCTTCACGACGGGGAACTGGCCGATGACGGGCAGGCCGAGGAGCTTCTCGGCCTCCTCGGCGCTCGAGATCTTGGTGTTGAGCATGTCTTTGAGCACCACGAAGGCAACTGCGAAGAACAGGCCCGCCAAGAAGCCGACCGCGATGTACATCGGGCGGTTGGGGCCGCTGGGGGCACCCGGGGTCCGGGCCTCGTCGACGACGTTGACGGCCTTGACGTCCATGACGTCCTGGGCAAGCGCGGAGACCTCAACCGCCATGGCGTTGGCAACCGCGGCAACCCCCTCGGCGTTGGCGCCGCTGACGGAGAGCGTGATGACGCGGTTGTTGGTCTGGCTCGACACCGAGACGGAGTAGCCGGCGAGGCTTGCCATGCCCAGGTCCTGCGCCGCGCCGTCCATGACGCGCGAGGAGGTGATGAGGGCGGCGATGTCGTTGCTAACGAGCTGGCTACCGTTGAGCGTGGAGGAGAGCGAGGAGTTGTCCGAGTTGCCGGTATCGGTCAGCACGTAGAGCGTGGTGCGCGTGGTGTACGTGTCGGCGAGAAGCCCGTAGGCGTAGCCGTAGGCCGCGCCCGCAAAGAGGATGGGGAGCAGGATCACCAGCTTCAGATTCCGTTTCAGCAGCCCCAAGAGCTCAAGTAGAGTCATCGTCACACCCTAGTCGTTCCGAGTCGTTTCGCGCCTTTACAGGAGCGGGGGGGGGATTCGAAGTGTCCCTCCCACATGTACAGTCATTACCACGATAACAACGACTCCGGGCTATCTAAAGGCCAGCCGGCGCTTTTCGAGAATCTTTAGAAGAAAAACAGCCCAGTTGTAACGGTTGTGTGCTAAAGGCTGCGGCTCGTGTGGCACGTGAGGTAGACGATCTGACGGTCGCGCGCCAGGTCGCTCACGAAGGCGAGCGCCTCGCCCAGGTGGCGGTCGTCGAGGTTGACGAAAGGGTCGTCCAGGATGATGAAGGGCTTGGCCCCCTCGAAGAGCGCGTCGCCCAGGGCCATGCGCATGCAGAAGGCGATCACGTCGGAGTAGCCCTGGCTCAGCTCGGCAATCTGGTGGGTGCGGCCCTGTTGGCGGATGATGGCGCCCGTCTCGTCGACTCCCACGCCGCTGGCGGCGATGCCGCTGAAGCGCTCGATGTAGGAGGCGAAGCCCTCCTCCACGGCCTGCGAGCCCTCCTGGGTGGGGGCGTCGTAGGGCGGCGGGCCGTAGGTGGCCACGAGCTCGCGCAGCTGGGCGTGCACGGCGTCGAGCTTGGCCTGCGTCACCTGGTGGCGCGAGGCGCCTGCCGCGAGCTTCTCGGCGAACTGCGGGGTGGCCTGGGCGGGGTCCCAGCCGTAGCGCGCGCACAGGGCGTGCAGGCGACGCTCGGCCGCGTCGCGACGCGCGGCGCGCTCGTCCTGTCCGGTGATGCCGGCGGCCAGGATGCGCTGGGCCTCCTGGTAGGCCGAGACGGTGCCGGCCAGGTTGGCCAGCATGGCCGAGGCGTTGGCGGGGTTGACGTCGGGGTAGTAGGCGCTCAGGAACTTGACGAGCCGGCCCTCGAGCTGGTCGGCGTAGGCGGCCTTGGCCACGGCGCGCCCGGCGGCCTCGTCGCGGGCGGCCATGAGGCGGCGGCGCGTCTCCATCATGGCGCGCAGGCTCATGAGGTCTTGCTGGGGGTCGCCCGGCTCGGCCACGTACGCGCCCAGGAAGTCGGCCACCTGCTTGCGCAGGGGCTCGAGCTGCGAGGAGATGTCGCGCGCCTGCTCCTGGGCGTGGTCGAGGCGGTCTTGCAGGGTGCGGCGCTCGGCGCGCAGCTGGGTGATGGTGGCGACGGCCTTCTCGGGTTCCACCCCGTGGGCGTACTGCTCGGTGAAGGCGCGCGCCTGCGCCTCGAGGGCCTGGGCCTTCAGCTCGTTGTCGTCGGTGTGCTCCTCGGGGTCGTTGTGGGCGCTCCTCTTGCCCAGAAGCGCCAGGAACCCTGCGATGATCAGGGCGCATATGCCGGCGATGGCGATGACGGCGCCCGCGACGGGCAGGTAGAGCACCACGGCCACCACCAGGCCCAGCGCTATCGCGATGCCGCCCACCCCGCCCAGGACCTTGGCCGCGAGCGCCTCGCGCGTGTCCTGGCCGCCCAACTCCACCGAGTCGAGCTCGCGCACGGTCTTGGCGCTCGTGAGCAGGGCGCGGCAACGCTGGATGTCGTCGTCGCTGGGAACCCCGGCCTGGAAGTAGCCCTCGAGCACCTGGAGGCGCTGGGTGTCCTGCTCGTTGGGCTGCAGGCTCGCCAGGGCGCCCTGGAGCTGGGAGATCTTCGAGATGTTCTCCTGGCAGGCGGCCAGGTCCTCCTCGGTGGGGACGCCCGCGGCGAAGGCCTGCTCGATGGAGGCGAGCTGCTCTTGCTCCTGGGCCGTGAGGCCGACGGAGTCCTGCTGGGCGCGGGCCGCCACGAGGTTGGTCTGGATGTCCTGGTAGGTGGCTATCTCGCTTGAGGAGGGCAGGCCGCGCGAGAAGCGCTGGGCGCTGCGGGCCACGAAGTCGCGCACCGCCTGCATCTCCTCGGTCTGGGCCTGGGTGAGCGTGGTGGCCTGCTCGATGTCGTCGAGCGCGCGGCGCAGCTCGTCCACCGGCACGTTGCTGGGCTTCTCGCCGCCGAAGAGCGCCTCGATGCGCGCGAGCTCGTCGGAGTACTCCTTGCTGCGGCGGCACAGCTCGGCGTGGCGGGCGGCCACCTGGTCGTAGGAGCCGGAGTTGGGGCCGGCCTGAGCCGCGGCGGCCGCCGCGCCCGAGAGCTTGGAGATCATGCGCTGCGTGGGGCGGGTGTGCGGGCCCGACAGGCGCGCCACGTAGGTGGAGCGCTCGAAGGAGTCGGCGTCCATGCCGAAGACCTCCTCGCCCAGGCCGCCCTCGAGCTCGCGGATGCGCTCGCCGCTCGTGAGGTCGTACACGGCCAGGAAGTCCTCGCGGCGGTTGGCGCCGAACGTGCGCTCGACCTTGAAGTTGCCGTGGCGGCCCGCAAAGACCATCTCGCCGCCGTAGGTGCCGCCCTGCCAGGGACGATAGCGCTCGCGCAGGTCCTCGCGTCCCATGGCGGCGGCCTGGTCGTCGAAGCCGTAGAACATGGCGCGCACGAAGTTGGCCAGGGTGGTCTTGCCCACGCCGTTGGCCGCCTCGATGACGTTGAGGCCCGCGTCGAACTCGAAGTCCTGGTTGTGGAGCTTGCCGAAGTTGGCAACATGGCAGCTCACGAGGCGCGCGAAGCTGCCGCGCGAGCGGGGGCGGGACGAGCCGCGGCCGCCGTCGGTGGGGAAGGCGGCGGCGAAGTCGGCCCCGGGCATGTCGAGGCGGTGGACGGAACCTTTGGAGTCGTGCTGGACGTTGCGCAATGTGTGCTCCCGACGTGCGAGAAGAGAAAAGTTGGATGCCTCATGCATAACGCGTGCGCGAGACCCTACCATGGGGCAGAGTCACACACGCAACATCATACCTGCAAAGGATAGCAAATGGCCCCTCAAGCACGCGAGAACAACCGGGTATCGGCAATCGGTGCGAAACCGCCCGAGCCCATCGACGTCTACGACGCCGAGCGCGCCCCGCTCGGACTTGTCATCGACCGCCGTTCGCAGAGCCTGGGCCAGGGGCAGTACATGCTGTACGCCATCGTGATGGTGTGCGACCGGGAGGGGCGCCTCCTCATCACGCGGCGCGCGCAGGACAAGGCCTGGGCCGCCGGCTGGTGGGAGGTTCCCGGCGGCGGCGTGTGCGCCGGCGAGACCACCCGGCAGGCCGCGGCGCGCGAGGTGATGGAGGAGGTGGGGCTCGACGTGTCGGGCGGCACGGTGGAGCTGCTCGGCGGCTACCGCAACGACGACCCCGCGTACAAGGACAACTACTTCGCCGACATCTACCGCGCGACTTTGGACTTTGACGCCGGCGACGTGCGCCTGCGCGCGTGCGAGGCCGTGGACTTCAAGCTGGCCACCTGGGACGAGGTGTGCGAACTGGGCCGCCAGGGGCACTTCCTGCATTTCGAGCGCCTGCAGCGCGCGCTGGGGTAGGCGAGCGGGGCAGGGGAGCGTGCGGGTCGGGAGCGGGCGCGCGAGGGCGCGTGCGACGCGGAGAGCGTGCGTGCGGGCGCCCGGAGCCGCGGGCGGTCCTCCCTTTGCCGTGCCGCTCGCCCCGTGAAGGGCGACAGGCGGGGGAATTGTTGCCTGCGTGTTTCGTGGGCCTGTGCTAGAGTGGCCCGCATGACTACTTCAGACACCCCCCAGGGCCTCACCGCCCAGCAGATCACCGACACCGACGCCCGCCGCGAGCACATCCTCGAGGTCGCCATGCGGCTCTTCTCGCAGAAGGGCTACGCGGCCACGAGCATGAGCGCGGTGGCGCGTGCCGTGGGCATCGACCAGTCCACCATGTACTACTGGTTCAAGAGCAAGGAGCACCTGCTCGACGAGATCGTGAGCCTGCATGGCAAGACGGTGGAATACGCCCAGCTCGTGAGCGGCATGGACGGCTCGTGCTCGGCGCGCCTGTACGCGCTCGTGTACCACGACGTGCTCAACCTGTGCCTTTTGCCCGTTGACTTCTACGAGCTTGAGACCGCGGCCAACAAGGACCGCTCGCGCTTCGAGAGCTTCTTCGAGAACTACCACAGCCTGGCCGCCATCGTGCGCGACCTCGTGGAGGCCGGCATCGAGGAGGGGGAGTTCGAGCACCCCGACCCCTGGAGCTGCACGTTCAACATCCTCGTGTGCAACGAGGGCATGCAGCACCGCTACCACCAGGGCAAGCACGGCAACCGCCTGTTCAACGACGGCTCCAGTGAGCGGCGCATCGACTGTTCGGCCGAGTCGTACGCGCGCATGGGGGCCTTCAACGCCCTGAGCTGCGTCACCGGCTCTGCCAAGGCGATCCAGCAGGCCTACGACGAGGCCAGCGCGCAGGGGTGGCTCGCCCGCTAGGGCTGCCGGCGGAAGCACGTGGCGCTCATGCGGGCCACGTGTCGCCCCAGGTCGTCGCGGACGTCTACCGTGTAGAAGCCAAGCGAGGCGCCCGACTTGTCGGCGTCGCACACGGCCGTGAGGCGCGTGCCCTTCGGGGCGCTCAGAAACTCGATGGTGTTCGACACGGAGACGGTGGGCTCCTCGCCCACGTTGCAGGCCACGGCGAGCGCGAAGTCGGCCAGCGTGAAGATGGCCCCGCCCATGACCGAGCCCATCCCGTTGAGATGGCCCGGCGCGATGTCGAACTCGCACACCGCGTGCCCGCGCGCGAACTCCACCACGCGGCAGCCGCACGCCTGCGTGGCGAAGCGGTCGAGCGCAAACCTCTCCTGCACCTCTTCCAACGTGGCGTCTTCGCGCATAAACGAGGTCATCTGGGCTCCTTCCCTGTGTTTTCTTGGCTTTCCGGGCCTATGCTAGCACCTCGTCGGGGATGGAGTCGATGAGGTCGAGCAGGCCCTGGCGGTTGTCTACCTGGGTCTTTTGGTAGATGTGGCGCGTGTGGGTGCTCACGGTGCCCTGGGAGATGTGCAGCTCCTCCTGGATGCGTGCGATGGTGCGGCCCTTGATGACGAGCGGCAGCACCTCGCTCTCGCGCGGGGTGAGCTGACAGGTGCGCGCGAGGTAGGCGGTCACCGCCGCGATGCGCTCCTCGTAGGACTGGGCGCTGCCCGCAGGCGCCGGGGCCGCGTCGCCCGCGCCCACGGGCGCGACGGAGTCTTCCTCGTCGAGCATCTCGCCGATGGAGGTCTCCACGAGGTCCTTCTCGGTGAAGAGGAAGAGCACCGCGAACACCACCACCACGGTGAGCGCGATGGAGACGGCGCCAAGGCTCAGGTCGTCGGCCTGGACGAAGAACGTCACCGCGAAGGCCGCGGCGTCCCCCAGGAACTCACCCAGGTAGAGGCTGGCCACCGCCATGCCGAAGGCGCGCGTGGCGCGCACGTCGAAATAGTTGGAGATATCGATGCACACGGCGAAGAGCAGGATGAAGAAGCCCTGGTAGGCGCCGAAGATGATGGCGCTGCCCACCGTGTGGGGGAACTGCCCGGCGCACA
>CAVEWV010000035.1:0-25205 GCA_963619535.1 Acutalibacteraceae bacterium
GATCTCGCCGATGCCCGGCACAAGGCAGTCCGCTGCGGCGACGGTCTTGCCGTCGTCGTTCAGGCGCATATAGAACGCCTTGATCTCCTTGGGATAGTCGGTGACGAACACGGGGCGCTTGAAGATCTGCTCGGTGAGGTAGCGCTCGTGCTCGGTCTGGAGGTCGGTGCCCCAGTCGACCTTGTAGTCGAACTGGTCGTTATGCTGCTTGAGCAGCTCGACGGCGTCGGTGTAGCTGATGCGGCCGAAGTCGCTGGTGGCAACGTGCTTGAGGCGCTCGATAAGGCCCTTATCGACGAAGCTGTTGAAGAACGCGAGGTCGTCGGGGCAGCGCTCCATGACCCTGGTGATGATGTATTTGACCATCGCCTCCATCACCTCAAGGTCGCCGTCGAGGTCGCAGAACGCCATCTCCGGCTCGATCATCCAGAACTCGGCGGCATGGCGCTGGGTGTTGGAGTTCTCGGCGCGGAAGGTGGGGCCGAAGGTGTAGATGCTGCCGAACGCCATGGCGAAGTTCTCGCCCTGGAGCTGGCCCGAGACGGTGAGGTTGGCGGGCTTGCCGAAGAAGTCCTGCGAGAAGTCCACCTCGCCCGTGTCGGTAAGAGGCGGGTTGGCCGGGTCGAGCGTGGTGACGCGGAACATCTCGCCGGCGCCCTCGCAGTCGCTGGCGGTGATGATGGGCGTGTTCACGTAGACGAAGCCGCGCTCCTGGAAGAACTGGTGGATGGCGAAGGCGGCCTGCGACCTCACGCGGAACACCGCGCTGAAGAGGTTCGTGCGCGGGCGCAGGTGCTGGATGGTGCGCAGGTACTCCACCGTGTGGCGCTTCTTCTGCAGGGGGTAGTCGGGCGCGGAGGGGCCCTCCACCTCGATGCTCGCGGCCTTGAGCTCGAAGGGCTGCTGCGCGCCGGGCGTCAAGACCAGCTCGCCCGTCACGATGAGGGCCGCGCCCACGTTCTGGGAGGCTATCTCGTCGTAGTTTGGCAGGGTCTCACGGCTGAGCACGACCTGCAGGTTGTTGAAGCAGCTGCCGTCGTTGAGGGCCACGAAACCCACGGCCTTGGAGTCGCGGATGGAGCGGGCCCAGCCGGCCACGGTGAGCGTGGCGCCGCCCAGGGCCTGGGAGTTGGCGAAGATGCCAGCGACAGTGGTGCGATTCACGATGATCTGCCTTTCCAAAGCGTAAGGTGCAGTCGCGCGCCATTGTACGACGCGGACGGCCCGCGCGTGAAGCGCAGGCGTCGCGCAGGCGTGGCCGCAACACAGAAAAGCGGTCACGCCCCGGTGTGCCACTCCCTTCGAAGTGAAATTGCTTAACCGCGACGCGACCGCACTTTACCAGGTGTTTTGCAATTCGATTACGCACGTCCCAGGGCGTCGAGAATGCTGTGGGCGGCCGTCTTGCCCGCGCCCATGGCAAGGATGACCGTGGCCGCGCCCGTCACGATGTCGCCACCGGCCCACACGCCCGGCTGGCTCGTGCGGCCCTGCTCGTCGGCCTCGATGTAGCCCCAGCGGTTGAGGGCCACGTTGGGCGCCATGGCCCCCACGAGCGGGCAGGCGTTGGTGCCGATGGCGGTGACGGCCAGGTCGCAGGGAATCTCGGCCACGGCGTCGGGCCCCTCGAGGGGCACGGGGCGGCGGCGGCCGTCGGGGCCGGGCTCGCCCAGCTCCATGCGCTGCAGGCGCGCCGTGCACACGTTGCCCGCCTCGTCGGCCTCGAAGCCCAGGGGCGCGGCGAGCTCGAAGAGGCGCACGCCCTCGGCCTTGGCGTGCTCCACCTCGGCCAGACGGGCCGGCATCTCGGCCTCCGTGCGCCGGTAGCACAGCGTGACCGTCTCGGCGCCCAGGCGAAGCGCGGTGCGCGCCGCGTCCATGGCCACGTTGCCGCCGCCGAACACCACCACGTTCTTTCCGGGGCGCACGGGGGTGTCGGTGTGGGGGAAGTCGTAGGCGTTCATGAGGTTGACGCGGGTGAGGTACTCGTTGGCGCACATCACGCCGCAGGCGTTCTCGCCCGGCACGCCCAGCATCTTGGGGAGGCCCGCGCCCACGCCGATGAAGACGGCGTCGAAGCCGTGCTGGCCCAGCAGCTCGTCCACCGTGAGGGTGCGGCCGGCCACCATGTTGGGCTCGACGCGCACGCCCAGGGCCTCGAGGGCCTCAAGCTCGCGGGCCACCACGGCCTTGGGCAGGCGGAACTCCGGGATGCCGTACACGAGTACGCCGCCCAGGCGGAAGAGCGACTCGAACACGGTGACCTCGACGCCTGCGCGCGCAAGCTCGAAGGCGCACGTGATGCCCGCAGGGCCGCTGCCCACCACGGCCACGCGCGGGCGGGCGGCAGGCTGGCCCTCGGCGGGCGTCTCGGGGGCAGGGGCGTCGGGCACGGCGTCGGCCCCAAGCTCGCCGGCCTTGTCGCCCAGGAAGCGCTCGAGCTGGCCGATGGCGATGGGGTTGCCGCGGCGCGCGAGCACACAGGCCCCCTCGCACTGCGTCTCCTGCGGGCACACACGGCCGCACACGCTGGGAAGCAGGTTGTCGTGCCGCACGACCTCAAGGCCGCCTTCCCAGTCGCGCGCGCGGATGGCCTCGATGAAGCGCGGGATGTCCACGCCCACAGGGCAGCCCTGCACGCACGCGGGCTTCTTGCAGTCCAGGCAGCGGTTGGCCTCGAGCACCGCGTCGTCGTCGGTGTAGCCCAGGTCAACCGGCATGAAGCCGCCCACGCGCACCTCAGGAGCCACTTCGCGGGCAGGCGTGCGGGGGGCCTTGGAGTTGGGCTTGTAGCGCTCGGTCACAGCAGCGCCCGTTTGCGTCTCCTCGCTCATCGCGCGCCTCCTTCCAGCTCGTCGGCGGCCTTCTGCATGCGGCAGGCATGGGAGAGCTCAAGCGACTCCCTCTCCTGGGCGGCGAAGGTGCGCAGGCGGCTGCGCAGGTCGGCCCAGTCCACGAGCGACCCGTCGAAGTCCACGCCGTCGATGCAGGCAAAGCGCACCTTGCCGTCCACCACCACGCGGCACCCGCCGCACATGCCCGTGCCGTCGAGCATGACCGGGTTGAGCGACACGGTGACGGGCACCTCGTAGGCGCTGACGGCCTTCACGCAGGCGGCCATCATGGGGACGGGGCCCACCGCGAAGGCGCGATCGAGCTGGCCGGCATGCGCCAGGCGCTCGAGCGGCCCGGTGGCGAAGCCCTTCTCGCCGTAGGAGCCGTCGTCGGTCACCACGATGACCTGGGCGCCCTCGATGGAGCGGAACTTGTCCTCAAGCACCAGCAGGTCGCGGCTGCGGGCGGCCACGATGGCGCTCACCTGGGCGCCGGCCTGCGCCAGGGCGCGTGCCACGGGGTATGCGGCCGCAAGGCCCACGCCGCCGCCGGCGACAGCCCAGCGCTGGCCCGCCACACCGGCCATGTCGGAGGGGTTGCCCAGAGGGCCCGTCACGTCGAGCAGGGAGTCGCCCTGCTCGTAGTCGGCGAGCAGCTCGGTGGTGCGGCCCACCACGAGGAACACGAACTCGATCCAGCCCTCCTGGGCGTTCCAGTCGCAGAACGTGAAAGGCACGCGCTCGGCCCCCTCGCGGGGCCTCACCAAAAAGAACTGCCCGGCCTGCGCCTTTGCGGCCACGGCCGGCGCCTCCAGGCGCATGAGCCAGGTGTTCTGCGCCAGAAGCTCCTTTTTCAATATTCGATGCACTTGTTCCCTCTCCCCCGTCACCGGCACAACGACGTGCGCATACAGTGTCCTGGCAGATATAATGCGTCGCACACCCAATGTCAAAAGGAAAGGCCGCCGTGCTGACAGAAAAACTCATACGCGCATGGGCCACGAAAGGCCAGGACGCCCCGGCAGCCCAGCAGCGCGCCCGCCTGGGAAAGCTCGCGGGGGCCACGGGAATTGCCTGCAACGTGGCGCTGTGCCTGGGCAAGGCGGCCGCAGGAGCTCTCAGCGGGTCGGTGGCCATCGTGGCCGACGCCCTCAACAACCTCTCCGACGCCTCGAGCAGCCTCGTGAGCCTTCTGGGCTTCAAGATGGCGAGCAGGCCGGCCGACGAGGGGCACCCCCTGGGGCACGGCCGCTATGAGTACCTGTCGGCCCTGGCCGTGGCCGTGCTCATCGTGGTGGTGGGCATCGACCTCATCCGTTCCTCCGCAGAGAAGATCGTCTCGCCGCAGCCTGTGAGCCTGAGCGCCCTCACCGTGGCGATCCTGGCGATATCCATCCTGGTCAAGCTCTGGATGATGCGCTTCAACGCCCTCATGGCGCGCCAGATAGACTCCAAGGCGCTCCAGGCAACCGCGCAGGACAGCCGCAACGACGCCATAACCACGGGGGTCGTCCTGCTCGCCTGCGTGCTCGAGCGCCTGACGGGGCTCTCGCTGGACGGCTGGGCCGGCGTGGGCGTGGGCGTCTTCATCGTCGTCTCGGGCGCGGGCCTCGTGCGCGACACCGTGGACACGCTGCTGGGTGAGGCGCCCGACCCCGAGCTTGTGGGGCGCATCAAGCGGGCCGTGGCCTGCACCCCCGGCGTCCTGGGCGCCCACGACCTCAACGTGTACGACTACGGCCCCGGGCGCACCTACGCCTCGGTGCACGTGGAGATGGACGCCCGCCGCAGCCTCACCGAGGCGCACGCCACGGCCGACCGCATCGAGCGGGCCGTGCGCGCCGAGGAGGGCGTCAACCTCATCGTGCACGTGGACCCGGTGGCCCCGGGCGGCTCCGACGACGCCGAGCTGCGCGCCTGGCTCGCCGCGACGCTGCGCCAGATAGACCCCGGCCTCAAGGCCGACGACGTGTCGCTCGTGCGCGATCACGAGGGCCGCGAGGTGCTGTTCTTCAACGTGGTGTGCCCCGCCCAGCTGCAAGAGGGGCGCGACGTGCTGCTCGGGCGCATCTGCCAGGCCGTGGCCGCCTCCCGGCCCGACTACTGCTGCCGCATCACCATGGACGACAGCGCCGTGGCCCGCCTGGTGTGATCGAGGGGCCCAGGGGCGCGCGGGCAACCCCCGGCGGGCCGCTTGCAAAGAGCGCCGCAGCCGCAAGAGGCGCGGCCCCCGGCGGGCACGGCCGGCCGCCAGCAGTCCAGCGGGCTGCCCGCCGCCCCTGGGTGCTCTCGCCGCCGGCCGCGAGGCCCGCGGCGAGCGCCATCGCCCCGCGCGGGACGCCCTACTTCTTCGCGGGATACTTCGCCAGCGCTGCAGGCACGCCCTGCTCAAGGGCGAAGCGCGCCACCAGGGCCGCGTCGGCCACGGTGACCTGGAACTCCTCCCAATCGCGGCCGCGCAGCTGCTGCAGCACGTAGTCGGCCGGGGCCATCTTTCCCGGCGGGCGTCCGATGCCGCAGCGCACGCGCGGGTAGTCCGACGTGCCGAGCTTCTCGCCGATGGAGCGCAGGCCGTTGTGCCCGGCATGGCCGCCGCCCATCTTGAGCGCCACCGCGCCGCTGGGCAGCTCCAGCTCGTCGTGGATCACAAGGATGCCGGCCGCGGGCACGCGGTACTCCTCGGCGATCTTCTTGAGGGGGCCGCCCGAGACGTTCATGTACGATTGGGGCTTCACGAGCACCACCTTGCGCCCGGCCAGCGTGACCTCGCTCACGGCAGCGCCCGGCTTTGCCTTCCAGTAGCGCGCGCCCAGCTCTTCTGCCAGCGCGTCTATCGCCAGAAAGCCGGCGTTGTGCCTCGTGCGCTCGTACTCCTTGCCCGGGTTGCCCAACCCGCACACGATGCCCACCGGCACGTCTTTGACGACCTTCGCCCCACCCTGAGCCATACGCCCCTCCCAAACAAATCAGGCCAGGAACCCCTGGCCTGACATCCGATATGCCGTGGCGAACGCTCTCCTCCGCTCGCCCCAAAGGGGCGGCCAGGGTGCGTCATCCGCAAGACGCTTCGCCCCCGGTCCGCCCGGTCCGCCCCAAGAACGGCCAGGGTGCGTCATCTGCAAGGCGGATTGAGGCGAAGTGTACTAAAGGTACATGAGCCTCAATCCAACGCCGCAGATGGCGTGCCCTGGTCCGCCCCCGGAGGTTAGAACTCGGGGTTGACCCCCAACATCTTCGACACGCTCGTCTCGTCGTACACGTTGCGGATGGCCTTGGCGAACTCGTCCACCAGGGAGAGCACCTTGATGCGGTCGCCGCGCTTCTCCACGGGCACGGGCACGGCGTCGGTGACGGCGACCTCCACGATGGGCAGGGTCGGGTCGAGCAGGCGCTCGTAGGCCGGGCCGGAGAACAGGCCGTGGGTGGCGCCCACGTAGATGTCGCCGGCGCCGAGCTTCTTGAGCTCGCGCACGGCGCCGCACAGGGTGCCGGCCGTGTCGATCATGTCGTCGTTGATGATGCAGGTGCGGCCCTCGATCTCGCCGATGATGCCCATGACCTCGGCCTGGTTGTGGCCGGGGCGACCCTTGTGGGCGATGGCGATGTTGCAGCCGAGCATGTCGGCCAGGCGCTTGGAGGCCTTGGCGCGGCCCACGTCGGGCGACACGACCACGGTGTTGTTCATGTCGAAGCCCTTGGCCGAGTAGTACTCGGCGAAGAGGGGCATGGCGGTGAGGTGGTTCACCGGCACGTTGAAGTAGCCCTGGATCTGGCCCTGGTGCAGGTCGACCGTGATGATGCGGTCGATGCCGGCGGCCTGGTACAGGTCGGCCACGAGGCGGGCCGTGATGGGCTCGCGGGGGGCCGCCTTGCGGTCCTGGCGGGCGTAGGCGTAGTGCGTGAGCACGGCGGTGATGGTGCGGGCCGAGGCGCGCTTGGCGGCGTCGGCGGCGATGAGGACCTCCATGAGCATGTCGTTGAGGTGGGCGCCGGAGACCGACTGGATCAGGAAGACGTCGCAGCCGCGCACGCTCTCAACGAAACGCGTGTAAATCTCGCCGTTGGCGAACTTCTCGATCTGCAGGTCGCCCAGCTGGGTGCCCAGCTTGGCCGCCACCGCCTCGGCGAACTCCCTGTTGGAAGTGCCGGAGAAGATCTTCATGCTTTTCTGGATGGAATCCATCTACCTCGTGCCCCTCTCGGTCAGATGCCGTCTCGTGCCTGGATGTCGGGTTAAACGCGCAACGCGAACAATACTCCTTAGGCGCGGTCCCACTTGGGACGCCAGCCCGCCTTCATCTTTTGTTCGGAGCGCTCGAGGGCAAGCGATCCGTCGGGCACGTCGCGGGTGATGGTGCTGCCCGCGCCCACCGTGCAGCCCGCGCCGATGTTGACGGGGGCCACGAGCATGGTGTCCGAGCCGATGAAGGTGCCGTCGCCGATGGTGGTGGCGTGCTTGTTCTTGCCGTCGTAGTTGCAGGTGATGGTGCCCGCGCCGATGTTGACGTCCTGCCCGATGGTGCAGTCGCCGATGTAGGACAGGTGCGGCACCTTCGAGCCCTTGCCCACCGTGGACTTCTTGATCTCCACGTGGGTGCCGGCCTTGGAGCCGTCGCACAGGTGCGCGCCGGGGCGCAGGTAGGCGCGCGGCCCGCAGGTCACGTCGTCGTCGAGCACGGCCTGGTCGGCCACCGTCTCGTCGAGCACGCAGCCGTCGCCCACGCGCGTGTCGGTGAGGCGGGTCTGGGGACCCAGCACGCAGTTTTCGCCCACCACGGTGTCGCCCCACAGCATGGTGCCCGGCAGGATCTGCGTGTCGCGGCCGATGCGCACGTCCGGGCCGATCCAGACCTGCGTGGGGTCGAGCATGGTGACGCCGGCGGCCATGTGGGCGCGGTTGATGCGCTCCTGCATGCAGCGGGTGGCGTCAGCCAGCTGGATGCGGGAGTTCACGCCCATGAGCTCGTCGGCGTCGGGGCACTCCACGGCGGCCATGGCCGCGCCGTGGGAGCGCAGGATGCCCACCATGTCGGTGAGGTAGTACTCCTTCTGGGCGTTCTCGCAGGTGAGCTCGCCGATGTGGGCGCAAAGCAGCGCCGCGTCGAAGCAGTACACGCCGGCGTTGCAGGTCTTGACCTGGGCCTGGGCGGGCGTGCAGTCCTTCTGCTCCACGATGGCCGTGGCGCAGCCGTCCTCGCCCACCATGACGCGGCCGTAGCCCGTGGGGTCGTCGTAGGTCATGGTGAGCAGGGCGCCGGCCTTGTGGGCCGGGCTGGAGGCCGCCTCAACGAGGGCGGCGAGGGTCTCGGCGCGCAGCAGCGGCGTGTCGCCGCACAGCACGAGCACCTGCCCAGCGTCCACCTGGGCCTCATCGAGGGCGCAGCGCACGGCGTGGCCCGTGCCCAGGCGCTGTTCCTGGGGCACGCACTCCACCGCGGGATCGTCGGCGAACAGGGCGCGGACCTGCTCGGCGCCGTTGCCCACCACCACCACGGTGCGCTCAACGCCGGCGGCACGGGCGGCGTCCACCACCCAGCGCACCATCGACTTGCCCAAGACCTCGTGGACCACCTTGGGGCGGGCGGACTTCATGCGCGTTCCCTCGCCTGCAGCCAGGACTATGGCGGTGACTCCCATGACGATGCTTCCTCTCATCGGCCCGCGCGAGGCGGACCGGTCGGCTTCAAACGGCGTTGCGAAGAACTCTAGCGCATCGGCGCGCAGAGTATGGATGGAAACTGAGGGCACACGCCATCGCCGCGCCGCAACCCCGCTATCATGGACGGTTACCGAACAAACCCGTCGCGCAGTACGCCCACGTCCTTCAAGGAGACGCCGAGCATGTCCCCCACGCCAGATCAGCGCATGGCAGGCGCCCCAGGCGCCGTGCCCGCCCCCATGCACATGCAGGGCGCGCCGCAGGTCCGCACGCAGGTGGACTACACGGACCAGTCGAGCTTCTCCCAGGAGGTGGACACCTCCCCCTACGCCACGCAGCGCACGGCCAAGCGTGCCGCCGAGGAGCTGGGCGAGGTGTTCTCGCCTGCGCGCAAGGCCGCCAGCGTGGAGGACATCCGCGCGCAAATGCGCGTCATCGAGGGCGGCGCGGCGCGTCCCAGCGTGTCCAAGCAGGCCCAGCGCGCCCAGCGGGCGGCCGGCCGCACGAAGCGCGCCGAACAGGAGTTCCAGATCCCGCGCGGCCCCGTGGCCGGCGCCGTCCCGCAGGTGCCCGCCGCGCCCGTCCCGCAGGAGAGGCCCTCGGCGGCCGGCCCGGTCGCCCGCCCGCAGGCAGGCCCGGCGGTGCAGCCCGGCGACGTGGCCCGTGCGGCGGCCCAGGCGGCCTATGAGGGTCGCGCCTACCCGGCCAACCCTGCGGGCGAGAAGGCGCCCAGGCCCAGCCTCACCGAGAGGCTCCACGGCCTGGCCACCACCCTGGGCGAGTCGGAGTCGCTCGTGCGCCACCTCACGCTGGGCGCCACCTTCGTGGCCTGCGTGGCCCTCACGGTGGTCACGCTCTACGCCCCCGCCCAGCAGCTCTACAGCGCCTACCGCGAGAACGAGCGCCTCATCGACGAGCTCGCCCAGAACCAGGCCCGCGTGGAGGCCCTGGAGAAGAGCGTGAGCTCCCTGCAGACCGCCGAGGGCGTGCAGGACGCCGCCCGCAAGACCTGGGGCCTCGTCATGCCCGACGAGGTGTCGCTCAGCGTGGAGAACGCCGCCTACCAGGCCGCCGACACCTCCATCCCCGACGAGGTGCGCCGCGGCAGCGGCCAGAACACCTCCACCTGGGTCACCGACATCCTCGACCAGGTCTTCGGCGAGACGGGGGCCACCACGGCCACCGAGAGCGCCGAGCAGACCGCCACGGTGAGCGAGGCCGAGTCCACGAGCGTCGACTCCGCGACCCCGGTCGAGTCCGAATCGTAAGACCCCCGACACTAACCGCCCTCGTCGAGAGCTGGCCATATGACCCCCACCCTGTACTGCGCCCTGGACGCCGGAACCGTCTCCACCTGCATGCTGTGCGCCACCCGCGACGAGGCCGGCGCCACCCGGGCGCTCCTGCGCCGGGCGAGCGTAACCGACCTGGGGCAGGGCGTGGACGCCAGCGGCGTGCTGAGGCCGGAGGCCATCGGGCGCACCGTGGGCTGCGTGGCCGACTACCTCGCACAGGCCCGCGAGCTGGCCGAGGGCATGGGGGCGCGCCTGTGCGCCTGTCTCACCGCCACGAGCGCCGCGCGCGACGCGGCCAACTCCGCCGAGCTGCTCGCGCCCCTGGAGCAGATGGGCCTGGCGCCCCAGGTCATCGCCGGCACCGACGAGGCGGCCCTGGGCCTTCTGGGCGTGACGGGCGACTTCGCGGGGGCGCGCGTGTGCGCCTGCGACATCGGGGGCGGCTCCACGGAGCTGTCCTGCGGCTATCGCGACGAGGCGGGCGGCCTGGTGCAGCTGGGGGGCGTCTCGCTCAACATCGGCGCGCGCAGGGTGTGCGAGCGCTTCCTCGCCTGCGCCCCCGACGAGGTGCCCGCAGCCCAGGCCGTGCAGCGGGCCCGCGACTTCGCACGCGGCCTCTTCGACGACTGGGCACGCGGCCAGGACACCCTGCCCGACACGCTGGCCTGCGTGGGCGGCACGGCCACCACGCTCGTCTCCATCGCCTGCGAGTTGGATCCCTACGACAGCGACTTCGTGCACCTGCGCCGCACCGACGCCGACGAGCTGCACGCCCTCACCGAGCGCCTGTGCGCGCTGAGCTGCGAGGAGCGCGCCCGCCTCAAGGGCCTGCAGCCCAAGCGCGCCCACGTCATCCATGCCGGCGCGCTCATCCTCGACGAGCTTGTGGCCGCAGGCGGCTGGGGCGGCTTCGTCACGAGCGAGTCGAACTCGCTCTTCGGCGTGGTGGAATGCCTGGACGCCCAGGTGCAGGGCAGGCCCTCTCCCCTGCCCGTCCGCCTGCAAGCGCAGATGCTGCGCTAAGCCGCACCGCGCCCGAAATGGACGCAGCGCTGTGCTAAAGTGCATGCGTCCGGGAGCGTGGCGAAATGGCAGACGCAGGTGACTTAAAATCACTCGCCGCAAGGCATGCGGGTTCGAGTCCCGCCGCTCCTACCATGTTCGTCGAACCTGGCTTGCCTTCGGCCCCACTATTTAGAGATGCGGTATTGATGTCACAGGATTTCGCGCAGTTCCTCAACGAGTACCACGGACAGGTGGATGCGCTCATCGCGTCCTACTACGCCCAGCACGGCACCCACTCCGACATGGATGCCTACCTCTACGCACCCCTTGCCAAGTACTCGGCAAACGGCGGCAAGCGCCATCGCCCCGTGGTGTGCTTCCTGGGCTGCATGGCCGTGGGCGGCGAGGCGCAGCGGGCCGCCAGCGCGGCGGCCTCGGTGGAGCACTTCCACACCGCGGCCCTCATCCACGACGACATCGCCGACGAGGGCGAGCTGCGCCGCGGCGAGCCGTGCCTGCACCTCACCATGGGCCTGGGGCTGGCCATCAACGCCGGCGACCTTGCGCTGTCGCAGGTGACGGGCACCGTCCTGGAGGACCCCACGCTCGACGACGCCACCAAGGTGCGCGTGCTGGGCGAGCTCGTGGCCATGACCACGCGCACCATCGAGGGCCAGGCGCTCGACATCGGCTGGGCGCGCGACGACCGCTGGGACATCACCGAGGACGACTACCTGGCCATGGCGAGCCACAAGACGGCCTACTACTCGGTGGCCGTGCCGCTGGCCTGCGGCGCCATCATCGGCGGCGGCTCCGACGAGCAGGTTGAGGCCCTGCGCTCCTTCGGCATGGCCGCCGGCCTGGCGTTCCAGCTGCAAGACGACATCCTCAACCTCGTGGGCGACAAGGAGTCCGTGGCCAAGGACTTCCGCAGCGACATCACCGAGGGCAAGCGCACGCTCATGGTGGTGCACGCCCTGGCGAAACCCGCCGTTGCCGACGAGCTGCGCGGCATCCTCGACGCCCACACCGCCGACGCCGCCCAGCTGGCCCGCGCGGTGGAGCTCATGGAGCAGGCCGGCTCCATCGAGCACGCCCGCCAGCTTTCGCTTCAGCTCGCCGCCCAGGCCAAGGCGGCAATCCAAGACATCGAACTGGACGCCGACGCCAAGGGGCTGCTCTTCTCCATGGCCGACTTCTTCGTCCAGCGCATCGTATAACCCAGGGAGGCACCACGCATGGAAGCGATCAAGCCCGGATGCTGCGGAGCGGCGGTTGAGGACGTGCAGGGCAGGCTCTGCACCCTTGGGGCCAACATCGACGCCTCCGAGCTCGACGCCCAGGCCTTCGGCGCCTCCACCACCGCGGCCGTGCGCGCCTTCCGCGCCCAGCACGGCCTGCCCATGGGCGACGAGATAGACGAGGTGGCCTGGATCGTGCTCGTCGACGAGACGTACCGCATGGGCGACCGCACCCTCTACCTGCGCCTTCCCTACTTCCACGGGGCCGACGTGAGCCACCTGCAGATGACGCTCAACGTGCTGGGCTTCTCGTGCGGCACGGTGGACGGCTTCTACGGTCCGCACACCGAGGCGGCCGTGCGCGAGTTCCAGTCCAACATGGGCCTCATGGCCGACGGCATGGCCTTCCAGGACACCTTCGACGCCATCGAGCGCCTCCACCACGTGTGGCAGGGCAAGACGGTGAACCCCGACTTCATCAACGGCCACATGGGCTTCGCCCGCGCCGTGGAGGTGCTCGAGGCCAACGCCATCGTCATCGGGGCCACCGACCCCATCGCCCGCAACGTGGCGAGCCGCATCTGGAACGTGGCCTACGCCACCACGAGCGACGCCCACGTCACCCTCACCGACGCCCTGGTGGGCGGCGAGTTCCACGAGCGCGCGAAGGCCGACGTCGCGCTCATCCTGGCAACCGCCCCGCTCGAGGCGGGCGACTCCCTGCCCGCGGGCACGCTCAACATCGTGGCGCAGTCGGGCACGCCCGTGTGCGCCCAGCTGCGCGCCGCCCTCGACGAGGCCGGCTCCAGGCCCCAGATCATCCGCCTGGAGCTGCCCGAGCTCAACCGCTACGACGGCTCCGTCACCTCGCGCATGGTGCAGAACGCCGCCATCGAGGTCGTGGACGCCCTCTGCGAGGCGCTGGGCTAAAGCGGGCTAAGCGGTCTTGCGGGCGCGGCCCCTTTCATCACCACTTGCCGTTGCCGGAATACATGACGACGTAGATGAGCCACGTGCCGGCCAAGGCGCCCAGGATCGCGCCCGACAGGCACGAGAAGAAGAAGGCCGCCGCCCCCACGGCCAGGCCGGCCGCGTAATCGCACACGAAATGGTACGCCGCGCTCACCAGGATGCAGGCCGCCACGGAGATGCTCGCCGCCACCGAGGGCCTCAGGCGCCGCCAGCTCACGGCAAGGACGATGCACGCGCCCAGGCACCAGAACAGGCAGAACCGCGCGAAGGCCGCCTCGTGCAGGAAGGCCAGGACGCCGCCGAAGAGGGGGCTCGTAAGGATGAGGGCCGTCAAGGCCAGCGAGGCTATGGGAAACAGCACGCGGGCCTTGCCCCCCAGCGCGCGTCGGACAGAATCGAGGCTCACGCTCACTCCCGCATCATGGGTCCAGGTGTACCGACAGGTCGTGTAAATTGCGGCTACTATACGGGGCGCTTATTGACGATGCGGCTCGTATTGGTACAATTTTCGGCCATGCGACACTTGGAGCCGCCTTGCGGCGCGGGTGTCGGGTGAACGGCCTTGGGATATCGTCCAACGGTTAGGACTCGGGTTTTTGGTTCCCGCTATGGGGGTTCGATTCCCTCTATCCCAGCCATTTCTACCAGGTGTTTTACTGTGATGGGGCAAAGCTCCCGCACTACCTGGACATCCACTTTATCTATCTCTTTTAAACAAGACGGTGGTTTTGGGCGGCGCGCCTGTCGGCCTCGATTCACATGCCGCGCCAGGCTCACGCCCTGCCCCAGGCGCACGCCGCCCCGCCATCAACCCTTACCGGCCCTCGCCTGCCAGCCAGGCACACACCGCCTCGCTTGCGGCCACGAGCGACTCCTGCACCGAGAGGCCCTCGATGTCCACCTCTATGTCGGCATAGCACTTGTACAGGGAGCAGCGCTGGTCGTACAGGTCGCGGAACGTGAAGCCCTCGGGCATCACCACGCCGCGGGCCACCACATCGCCCACGCGGGCCGCAACCTCCTCGTAGGAGGTGCGCAGGTACACCACCGGCCCCGTGGTCTTGAGGTGCGTCATGGCAAGCGCGCTGTAGCAGGCGCTGCCGCCCGTGGCGATCACCGTGCGGCTCGGCTGCACGGCAAGCAGCACCTTCTCCTCCATGTCGAGCATGGCGTCGTTGCCCTGGGCGGCGATGAGCTCAGCCAGGGTGCCGTCGTTGTCCACCTGGATGGTGATGTCGGTGTCGGTGAAGTTGTAGCGCAGGCGCTTGGCCATGAGCACGCCGATGGTGGACTTGCCCACGCTCGGCATACCCACGAGCACGATGTTTCGCTTGTCGAGGGGCACGGCGTCGAACCTTTCTAGAGAAAGGGGCCGCCTCTTGCAGGCAGCCCCGGCATGTCAGGCATATGCGCAGGTATACACCCGCATTGTTTCCAGACGCTGAGCCGCGCGGCAAGCGCATGCACAAAACGCCGAGCGGCCCCAGGGCCTGCTTCGATGGGCCTCGACGGCGCATCGACGGCCCATGCCGCCCGCATGCGCCTACAGGGCGCGTCGCGCCTCGATGGCGCGTCCCAGCGTCACCTCGTCGGCGTACTCGAGCTCGCCGCCCACAGGAAGGCCGCTCGCGAGGCGCGTCACCTCCACGCCCAGCGGCTTGATGAGGCGCGCCAGGTAGGAGGCCGTGGTCTCGCCCTCGATGTCAGGGTTGGTGGCGATGAGCACCTCGCTCACCTGCTCAGAGCCCAGACGCCCCATGAGCTCCTTGATGTGGAGCTGGTCGGGGCCGATACGCTCCATGGGGTTGATCACGCCGCCGAGCACGTGGTACAGGCCCTTGTAGGCGCCCGTGCGCTCTATGGCGCTCACGTCGCGCGGCTCGGCCACCACGCAGATCTTCGAGGTGTCGCGGCGGGCGTCGGCGCAGACGCCGCACACCGATCCCGTGGCGTAGTTGAAGCAGCGCGGACAGAAGTGCACCGTGCGCTTCACGTCCATGAGGGCGTCGGCAAGCCGCTGCACGCTGGCCACGTCGGACTGCAGCACGTGGTAGGCGATGCGCTGGGCAGACTTCGGGCCGATGCCCGGGAGCCTGCCCAGCTCGTCGATGAGGTTGGTGAACGTCTCGTCAGCCATCGCGCGTCTGCTCGGTACGAAAGCGCTTCTCGGCGAGGGGGCCGATTAGAACAGGCCGGGGATGTTGAGGCCGCCGGTGATGGCGCCCATGCGCTGGTTGGCCACCTGGGTAGCGTTGTTGGAGGCCTCGTTGACGGCGGCGACGATCATGTCCTGGAGCAGCTCGACGTCCTCGGGGTTCAGGGCCTCGGGGTCGATGGTGATGCCGGTGAGCTGGCCGTCGCCGGTCATGGTGGCCTTCACCATGCCGCCGCCGGCGGTGGCTTCCACGATGACGTCCTTCAGGCCGTCCTGCACGTCGGCGAGCTGGGCCTGCATCTTCTTGGCCTGCTTGAGCATCTTCTGCATATCCATGGCAAGTTCCTCTCGTGTGGTTAAGCGACTCGTTGCGGCCGCTCGGGAGCCTTCAAATCCAAGCTCACCACTCTACCCGCTCGCCCCCTGCCTGCCCAGCCCCCAAAGGGCAAGACACGAGAAGAACGTTGCGACAAGGCGGCGTTTTCTCCTTTTGTGAGAATAAATTTGTATTCTGTAGTTGACAAGTACCAAGTAAGAACCTACGCTACGACAAAAATATACGATTGTATATTCGTACTAGGAGACGCCGTTATGTCCCTGCCCTGCACGCTCACCTATGCAAAGACCTTCCTCCAGCTTCTTGCAAGGAATCGTTCCATATGGGCCTGTTTGGTGGCCATCGCCCTATTCAACTGCTCATTTCTCATATATCCATTGACGACATCGGGTGACATGCTCGGTTTCTTCCAGGCTCAATACCAAAACAGCCGCTCACTGTCTCAGTCGCAAGGTTCGATGTCCAGCCAAGCCGCACAAGAAATAAGCCACCGTACCGATCTTCTTCATGCTGTTGTGGCGAATTGGGAAACCGATCAAAGGATGCGCTGCATTGCCGAATACGAGGCTTTCAATGCGCAGATAGAGCGGGCGCAGTACGAAAACAAGACGCTTGTCGGCGACTATTCCGACGTCCTTCGCTCTGAGGGCACAGCCTGGCTTTATGCACGCATGGCAGAGCTGGAGAACTCCGCCATATTTAGCGTCACGACGGCGCTCCCGACCCTCAATTACCTGCTCTACACCCTTTCGGGATTACCGTATTTCACCTGGTATATCCCACTATTTATCGCGGTTGCCGGCTGCTCAAGGGAGCGTGGGGCAGACGGCCTCCTTGCCAGTGCGCCCATAAGCCAGGCCGCGAGCGCACATGGCATGTTCTGGACCCTCTTTGCCTTCTCCCTGATGGCGTTCATTATCGGTTGGCTACCAGCAGTTGCCTGGACTTCTATTTGCAATGGGATTGGCAACCCCTACTACCCCATCGCTTTTGTAACCAACGACTCGCTTGCGACGTCAAGCATCGCAATTGCCCTGCTCAAATGGCTGACAGGCTTCACGGCGGAGTCAGCACTTTTCTGCCTTATTGCGGCAGTCTGCCTCACGATTGGCATATCACGCGCTGGACAAGCCATGGCCGCCGTTGTCCTGGCGCTCCCTCTCCTGCCTGGGTATCTGACAGGCTCAGTCCCGGAATGGCTGCTCAAATATCTGCCTTCGACTTTTCTCGAAGGCACACGGTATTCGGGAGTGCCGGGCATATCGGCCTATCTCATTGAGTCGGGGCCTGGTTGCACGCTTACAGCCGGCCTGACGGCGATAACAGCTTGGTCACTCGTGCTTATCGCGGCCTCCCTCGTCCTGTTTGCCCTCATGAGGGTTTCCAGGGTGTTGATGCACAGGAGGCAATCATGACTGATGCCCGCGTCGTGAGACCCGCCCAGCGAGACATGACGCTGCACAACCATGACGTACGACACCGGAGGCGACTTCCCTTGAAAATGTCTGCACCGCTCTGCTACGCAAGAACAATGGGGTGCGCCCTGATGCGTAGCCGTGCTCTATGGATTTCGACCATCGTGATTGCCTTGTTTTGCTGTGTTTACATCTTCTACCCAATGACAATTAGCTCCGATGAAACCTGGTACGGGGTCTATCAAACCCAACTCGCCAATATCAGAGACAGCCTCGACGGCGCTCACCCGGATTCGCGGACGGATGCGCTCCAAAACATGGAGGCGGCGCTCGAGAAGGTGATTGCGAACTGGAATACGCCGTCGCGCATCTCTGACCTGGCAGACTACCTTGATATCGACGCCGAGTTTACGTGGCAGATTTACGAAAGCGGCCAATTGGTAGGCGATTACAGTACCGTCTTGTACATGGAGGGCTCCGCTTGGATCATGCGAGGCATCGCTAATCTGCCCAACCCGACACTTTACGGAAGTACGGCAAACCTTCCGCCAGCGACCTATCTACTCTACCTAACCGGCAACCTGCCATATTTCCTCTGGTACATCCCGCTGCTCATCGCCATTACGACGTGTGCCAAAGAACGCGAAGGCGACGCTTTGCTGGCAAGCGCCCCCATGAACCGCCCCTGCACGATTCTCGCCTTGTTCATGTTGCTCCTCGCTTTCTCCTTTGTGGCCCTGCTTGCGGAGTGGCTGCCTGCCTGTGCCATGTCGCTTTTCAAGAATGGCCCAGATGATTTTGCCTACCCCGTTGCCTTTGTGGCAAACAACACGCTGTTTACCTCGACCATCGGCCTTTCCATGCTCAAATGGACGATCGGCTTCATGGCTGAATCTGCCCTCTTCAGCCTGATGGCGGCACTTTTCCTTGCGCTCAAGGCATCAAGGGCCTCGCAGGCAACAATCGCCACCATGCTCGCCATCCCAATGTTGCCCGGATATCTCACGGGGTCCACACCTGCCTGGCTGCTCAAATACCTTCCCACAACGTACCTTGAGGCGGCACGGTTCACGGGCGTCCCAAGCACATCGGCCCTGATGATAGAGGCAGGTGTTGGCTGCACATTCAAAGCCGGGATCGCCTGCATCCTGGGCTGGCTTACCGGAGTGCTCCTTCTTGGGGTGGCCGTCTGCGCCCTGTCCCATCTTGTAAGAACCCGTCGCAAAGGAGGCTTCCATGCTTGAAGTGAAAGGCTTGAAATACCGTTACAAGCACGTCGCCATCCTCAAGGGCGTTGATCTCACCATCGAACCAGGAGAAATCGCAGCCCTTGTAGCACCCAACGGCTCCGGAAAAACCACCCTCATGAGGGCGGTTGCAAACCGCATTACGCCGACAGAAGGCACCTGCGAAGCGGACGGCCTCGACTCGATGCGACAACCCGCCGCATACGCGCGGACCGTCCTCTATATGCCCGACGCAGGCAGGATTCTACATTCCGGGCTGACGGTCCAGGAGCACCTCCAGGCAACCAAGAAACTCTGGAACTCCGACACCGGGCTCGAATCGACAATCCATGCCTGCCATCTTGAGGGCATGCTATCAAAAACCGCAGACCAACTCTCCCAGGGAATGAAACAGCAGGTAAGTCTCGCTATCGCCTGCATGAGCGCTGCGAATTACATCCTCTTCGACGAGCCGACCAATGGTTTTGACCAAAGCAATGCAAGGCGCTTTTGGCATACCATCGAGGTTTTGGCCGAGAAGGGGTGCGCGATACTGATTTCTTCCCACATCCTTAGCGAACTCGACGAGATGTGTGACTCCACCTATTTCCTCAAAGACGGTCGTCTCATCCGACCACACGACAAAGGCTATCAGGGAAGCAGCTCCGACATATACGCCCAGCTTTACGAAGGAGAGCAGGCAGTGAGATAGCAGGCATTCAGTTGTATACTCTCGGCTTGGACGAGATGTTGCGCACTGGCTGAGGGCGGGGCATATGGCGGGCATACCGATACTCATGATTCAGCAGACGATGCTTCTGGTGGCTGCCCTTGCATTGCGGGCCCTCCTGCCTCGTGTAGCCCACTGGCGCCATATCATGCTTGTTTGGTACGTCGTCCTCTTGCGGCTTGCCTTCCCCTTCCCGCTCCCCGACCCCCTCGGCCCAATCTGCCATCCCAGCGCCCCGGCGAGCTATGTTCCGCAGGCCACGCCCACAAGCAGCTTTGCCCAAGCTTGCGCCGACTGGTTTGAAACGGATACGGGGCGGGCCGCGCTGTGCATATGGGCGGCGGTCGCGGGGGCCCTGCTCGTCTATCAGGCTGCGTCCCTGCACCGTTGGAAACGCTCGCACACCCAGCTCGGCCCGGTGGACGACCCGGACATTCTCGCATGCGCCGCCTCGTACTGGCACAGCCCGAAACACTCGATTGCCACCCGGACCAAGCTGCTCCTCGGCAAGTTGCGCGGAGATGCCGGCCCCCTTCCCCAGAGCAAGCGCTCAAGGCGCAAGGCTTGCGCACCCGACGCCGGTGCCGCGCAGGGCGTACGGCTTATGTGGTGCGAAGGCGTCACCGCACCTGTCGTCTTTGGCTGCGCGCATCCCGTTGTCTTGATTCCCCCCGACATCGCGCATTGCAGCCGTCAGGCAAAATGCCATGCAATCGAGCATGAGCTCACCCATGTTCGCAGGCAGGATGCATTTTTCAAACTTGCCTTCACCTGTGTCTGCTGCCTTCTTTGGTTCAACCCGCTCGCATGGATTGCCCGCAGGCTGGCGCTGCGCGACACCGAGCTTGCCTGCGACGAGGAGGTGACGCGCTTCGGCTCGCAGGGCGAGAGGCGCGCATACGCCGAGCTGCTCTTGGAGTTTGCCCAGCCAACGCGCTGTGGGATGTGCCAAACATGGGTGTCGCATTTCTCCTCAGGGCATGCGGCCTTTCTTGCCGTGCGCCTCAAAGCGCTTAAGGCGACGATGGTCGAATCGGGAATGTCCTCCCTCATCGTGTGCGCAATGGCATCCTGCCTCGCGCTGGCTGTGTGCGCAACGGGCCCCGCAAGCAACAACAACCCCTGGGTAGTCAAGACCGAGCTCGGCTCGATAACGCTTCCCCAAGCCTGGTGGGGACAGGTTGAGGTCAGCGTCCTGCGAACGGCAAACGGCACCGAGGTCGCGTTTGTGTATCCTCTGGGCGAACCTTCTCGGCCAATCCTTGGGTTCGGGTCTCTCGACGAGCTCCCGGGTGACGATGCGGATTCTGCCACCACGCTGGTGGCCGTCACCTCATATAACGGATACAGCTGCGCGCTCTGGGGCTACGCTTGCGGCACTTCGGGACAGGAGGCAGGGCAGCCTGAATCAAACAAGCTGGTCAACAGCATACAGGCGGCCGTAACCGGCAGCTCGGATATGGATTCATTGGGCTTCCTGAAACGAACGGTCGTGCCGACCTTTTGCGCCGAATAGGATAGGGGCCGCAAGCGCCGCACGCCTGCTTAGGAGGGGAACATGCAACCATCGCTGTCCGACCTTGAGCTCAAGGTCATGGCAATCATCTGGCGCAACGGCGGGACTGCCAGCGCCAAACAGATATTCGCCGAGATGAACGGCACGTTTGGCTATACGCGCGGGGCCGTGTATGCCCTGATCCACCGCTGCATCGAGAAGCGCGCCATCGAGCGCGAGGAGCCGGGCTTCATCTGCCGAAGCGCCATCGACCCCGACGAGGTGCGCATGGGCGAGACGAAGAAGCTGATAGACACCGTGTTCGACGGCTCCGCCTCCAAGCTTGTCACCGCCTTGGTCTCCCACGGCGAGATGACCGACAAGGACATCGCCGAGCTGCGCCGCCTGATCGACGAGATCGGATAAGGGGGACCAAGCATGCCTCCCGAGGTTCCCGTCCTCGCCTCGGCGATTATCGTCGGGCCGATTGTCTACTACATCGCCAAAGCAACCGGCAAACGCTAGGGACCACAACAACGAGAAGCGCCGCCTGTCTGAATCTCTTGGACAAGCGGCGCTTCTCGTTTCTAGGGCGTTTGCCGAGCAAAGCCGGACAGGCGACGTCCGCGGCGTCGCAAGGCCGGCTGTGGGCCCAAGCTACTCGCGGGTTATCTTGACCGGCTGGCCGAAGCCGGCCTCGAGGAGCTGGGAGAGCCAGGCAGAGGGATCCTCGCCCGTGCCGGGCTGGCCGGCCGCGACGGGCTGCGGGGCCGCAGGCTGCACGGGGGCGGGAGCGGGCCGCGGGGCTGCCTGGGCGACCGGTGCCGCCGGACGCGCGGCGGCCTGGGAGGGCGCGCCTGAGGGCTGCGAGACCGGGCGTTGCACGGCAGGAGCAGCGGCAGGAACCGGGCGCGAGGCTGCGGGGGCAGGCGCCGCCACAGGACGCGATGCCGGCGTTGCCGCCCCTTCCCAAGGCTCGCCGTAACCGTCGGCAGGCATGTCCGCAGAGGCGTCCTGATAGCCGTCGTACATGTCGTCGGGCACGAACTCGAAGGCAGGCGCCTCAACGGCGGGCGCAGGCGCGGCCTGGGCGGCAGGAACCCGGGCAGCAGGGGACTGCGCCGCTACGGCAGGCTGAGCCGGCCGGGCGCCGAAGGACTGCGGCGCGGCGGAAACCGGCGCGGCGGCGGGCCGCACCTGGGCAGTCTGGGGTGCGGGCGCCGGACGGGCGGGGCCTGCAGGCTGCGCCCCCGGCTGAGCGGCCGGCGATGCGCCGACAGGCCGCGCAACCGCGGACTCCGTCGATGCGGGCCGTGCGCCCATGGGCCGGACGGCCTGCGCGGCAGCGGGCGCTGCCTGCGGGGCCGCGGCCTGGGCGGCGGGCCGCAGGACCATCCCGGGGGCGACGCTGCCCGTGGCATGCGGGGCGGGCGCGGGGGCATGGGCGCCCGGCCCCACGACCTGCACGCTCACCGGCCTGCCCATGACCGCCTCGGCCGCCTGCTTGAGGGCGCCCAGGGAGTTGGGGCGCTGGAGCTGCTTCACGATGAAGTCCGACCCGCGCGTCTCGACCACAAGGTTGCCCGCGGCGTCGAAATAGCCCACCGTCTGCTTGAAGAGGGCCGCGACGGGCATGAAGATGGCGGCCGCCTGCTGGCAGATCTGCGCCCAGGCGGGATCGGCCGCGGGCAGCGGCGACTGAGGGGCGCCGGCGCGAGGTGCGGCGGGCGCGGCCGGCACAGGCTGCTGAGGCGCGGCAGCTTGGGGCGCGGCACCCATGGCGAGGCCGCTTGCGGCGGGCGCTCCCGCCCCGGCCTGGTTCTGCAGGAACTTGGGAAGCCCGGTCGGCGCAGGCACGCCAGCGGCCACGCTCGCCCGCGCGGGTTGGCTGGCCTGGGGATACGCAGGCGCGCCCGTAGCACCCGCACCCCTGGCCGGGGCAGCCGCGGGGGCGCCTCCCTGCACGGGAGCCGCGACGGGCGCCTGCGCACCCGCAGGCGCCGCCACCGTCACGCCGCCCGCCTTGAGCGCCGCAAGCTCGGCCTCAAGCGCCTCGACGCGGGCCGCGAGCGCCTCGAGCGACTGGTCGGCCCGGGGGCGCGCCATGCGCGTGAGCGCCACCTCGAAATCGAGCCGCTCGTCGGCCGAGTAACGCAGCGTGTCCTCAAGCTGGGCAAGCACGTCGAGGATGTTCGCCAGGCGGTCGGTGCCGCCGAACGTGGCGGCCTGCGCGATGTACTCCTGCGCGGCGTGCTCGTCCTTGAACGCGCCCTTGCCGGCCACGGCGGCCACGTAGACGTTGCGCATGTGCCGCGTGAAGTCGCACACATACTGCTTGAAGTCGGTGCCGCGCGCGCTCATCTCGTCCACGCGCGCGAAGCACCCCACCACGTCGCGGGCGGCCACCAGCTCGGTCATGCCGCTGAGCGTGTCGTCGGCCACCTCGCCGAGCACCTCGCAGGCGTCCTGGGTGCGCACCGTGCCGCGGCCGTGCACCGAGAGCGTCTCTAAGGTGGAGAGGGCGTCGCGCAGGCCGCCGCGGGCATGGCGGGCCACGAGGGCCAGCGCCTCCTCGTCGTACTCGAAGCCCTCCGACTTGCACACGAACTCAAGGCGCTCGGCGATGTCGGAGTCGGAGATGCGGTGGAACTCCAGGCGCTGGCAGCGCGACAGCACCGTCTCGGGAATCTTCTGCGGGTCGGTGGTGCACAGGATGAACACCACGTGGCTCGGCGGTTCCTCAAGCGTCTTGAGCAGCGCGTTGAAGGCCGAGGTCGAGAACATGTGGACCTCGTCGATCACGTAGACCTTGTAGCGGCCCATGGTGGGGGCGAAGGCCACGCGGTTGATGATCTCGTCGCGGACGTTGTCCACGCCGGTGCGCGAGGCGGCGTCGAGCTCGTAGACGTCGGGGTGGGTGCCGCGGGCGATAGCCTGGCACTGCTCGCAGGTGCCGTCGGGGTGCGGCGTGGCCTGGCCCGCGCCCGCCTCGCACATGAGGGCCTTGGCCAGAAGGCGCGCCGTGGTGGTCTTGCCCGTGCCGCGCGGGCCCGTGAACAGGTAGGCATGGGCCAGGCGCCCGTCGGTCAGGGCGCTCTGCAGGGTCGAGACGATGTGCTTCTGCCCCACCATGCTCTCGAACGTCTGCGGGCGGTATTTGCGGTACAGAGACTCCATGCTGCTCCCCCTAACGGCGGCGAACTACCTCGTGCGCTTGTCCATCCTGCGGGCGAGCACGTCGCCCAGCGACTGGATGACCTGCACGAGCACCACGCACAGCACAACCGACACGACCATCACGTCCACCTTGTAGCGCTGGTAGCCGTAGCGGATGGCGATGTCGCCCAAGCCGCCGGCGCCCACGCAGCCCGCCATGGCGGCGTAGCCGAAGAGCGTGATGAAGGTGATGGCCGCGCCGCGCACAAGCGACGGCAGGCTCTCCTTGAGGTAGACCTTGCACACGAGCTGCCAGGTGTTGGCGCCGAACGACTGGCCGGCCTCCACCAGCCCCGCGTCGATGTCGGCCAGGCTCTGCTCCACCATGCGCGCGACGAAGGGGATGGCGCACACGGTGAGCGGCACGATGGCGCCCGGCACGCCCAGCGAGGTGCCTGCGATCATGCGCGTGAACGGGATGATGCACACGAGCAGGATGATGAAGGGCACCGAGCGCACGACGTTGACGATCCAGCCGAGCACGGCGTTGAGGACGGGCTTGGGGTGCAGGCCGTTCTTGGCGGTGATGACGAGGATGACGCCCAGCGGGATGCCCACGACGTAGGCCAGCAGCACCGACACGCCGGTCATGACGATGGAGTCGCACACGCCCTTCGCCATGAGGCTGCCGTAGGTGTCCAGGAAGGTCTGGACGGTGGTGGAGATAGCGTCCATGCGTTATGCCTCCTTAGCGCCGTCGAGGGCGGAGTCGTTGCCGGCCACGATGGAGTCGTAGGCAAGCAGGGCCTTTGTCACCGAGCTGCGCGGGTTGGTGAAGACGTCCTTCGTGGCGCCCTCCTCCACGATGCGGCCCGCGTCGAGCACGGCGATGCGGTTGCAGGCCTTCTGCGCCACGGCCAGGGAGTGCGTGATCATCACCATGGTGACGCCCAGCTCCTTGTTGATGTTGCCGAGAAGCTCCAGCACGCCCACCGTGGTGCGCGTGTCCAGGGCGCTCGTGGCCTCGTCGCACAGCATGATCTTGGGGTTGTTGGCCAAGGCGCGCGCGATGGCGACGCGCTGCTGCTGGCCGCCGGAGAGCTGGCTGGGATAGTGCTTCTCCTTGTCGGCCAGGCCCACCAGCTCGAGCAGCTCGCGGGCGCGCTTCTCACGGTCGCCCTTGGCCATGCCGCCGCGCAGCTCCAGGGGGAACATGACATTGCCCAGGACGTTGCGCTGCTGGAAGAGGCTGAAATTCTGGAAGATCATGCCGATGGAGGAGCGCAGCTCGAGCAGCTTCTTGCCACTGTAGCCCGTCACGTCCTGCCCGTCGATGAGGATGCGGCCCGACGTGGGGCGCTCGAGCAGGTTGATGCAGCGCACCAGCGTGGACTTGCCCGCACCCGACGAGCCGATGATGCCGAAGACGTCGCCGTCGGCGATGGTGAGGTCGATGTCATGCAACACATGATGGGGGTTGTCGGTGCCCTCCCCAAAGACCTTGTTGAGATGCTCGATCTGAATCATTGTGCTCTCTTCCGTGAATGCCAGGCCCGCCGTGACCCGGCGGCAACAGGGCAACTATACGCGAAAAGGGGCGCGGCCATGACGCCGCGCCCCATTCGTCTAACGAACTAGCAAAAGCCGGCCGGGTGTTCGGGCGTGGCCGGGCGCCCCGTGGAGGA
>CAVEWV010000036.1:0-5217 GCA_963619535.1 Acutalibacteraceae bacterium
CGGCGAGGACCGCATGGGCGCGCTCGTCGCGGCGCTGCTTGAGGCCGGGCGCACCGACGACGTGGCGCTGGCTGCCAACGACCCCGCGGCACGCAAGCGCCTCATGGACGAGCTGGGGATCGCGTAGGCGTCGTGCGAACAGAAAAACCGCCCCGGAAGCAGGACGTACTGCTTCCGGGGCGGCGGCGTGCTTAGAACGTCACGTTGCCGAACTCGCTCATCTTGAGCTTGGGGTTGTGCTCGGCGATGTAGTCCACGTTCCAGGGCGTGGTGAACAGCAGCAGCTTGTTGCCGCGCATGTCCTCCACCCGGCACGTGCCGCGCGTGAGGTTGAGGGTCGCCAGGTCGATCTCGTCGGGCTTGTTGAGGATCCAGCGGATCTCGGTATAGGGCAGGCCCTCGCGGCGCACCCGCACGTGGTACTCCGTCTCGAGGCGCTGCTCGAGCACCTCGAACTGCAGCACGCCCACCACGCCCACGATGACGCTCTCCATGCCAGCGCCCACCTCGCGGAAGATCTGCACGGCGCCCTCCTGGGCAAGCTCCTCCATGCCCTTGACGAACTGCTTGCGCTTGAGGGTGTCCACCTGCGAGATGCGCGCGAAGTGCTCGGGGGCGAACGTGGGCATCTCGGGATACTCCACGCGCAGCTTGCCCTCGCACAGGGTGTCGCCGATGGAGAAGATGCCCGGGTCGAACAGGCCCACCACGTCGCCGGCGAAGGCCTCGTCCACCGTGGCGCGGTCGTCTGCCATGAGGGCGGTGCCGCTGGCGAGCTTGAGCTTGCGGCCGCCCTGCATGTGCCAGGCGTCCATGCCGCGCTCGAAGCGCCCCGTGCAGATGCGCATGAACGCGATTCGGTCGCGGTGGTTCTTGTCCATGTTGGCCTGGATCTTGAACACGAAGCCCGAGAAGGCGTCGGTCGTGGGCTCCACGGGCTCGCCGGTGAGGTGGTCGGTGTAGGGCTGGGGGCTGGGGGCCAGGCGCAGGAACTCGCGCAGGAAGGGCTCCACGCCGAAGTTGGTGAGCGCGCTGCCGAAGAACACGGGCGACAGCTTGCCGTGGGCCACCTGGTCCAGGTCGAGCTCGTCGCCGGCGCCGTCGAGCAGCTCGATGTCGTCCATGAGGTTGCGGTGGTTCTCGGCGCCGATGAGGTCGTCCAGGCGGGCGTCGCCCAGGTCGGCCTCCACCTCGGCCACCTTCTTGGTGGCGTTGGCGTTGCCCGCGCCCTCGAAGGCGAGCACGTGGCGGCTCTGGCGGTCGAACACGCCGCGGAAGTTGCGGCCGTTGCCGATGGGCCAGTTCATGGGGTAGGTGCCGATGCCCAGGACCGTCTCGATCTCCTCCATGAGGTCGAAGGGGTCGCGGCTCTCGTGGTCGAGCTTGTTGACGAAGGTGAAGATGGGGATGTGGCGCAGCGTGCACACCTTGAAGAGCTTTCTGGTCTGCGGCTCGACGCCCTTCGCGCCGTCGATGACCATGACCGCGGCGTCGGCGGCCATGAGCGTGCGGTAGGTATCCTCGGAAAAGTCCTGGTGGCCGGGGGTGTCGAGGATGTTGACGCACACGCCGTTGTAGTTGAGCTGCAGCACCGACGAGGTGACGGAGATGCCGCGCGCCTTCTCGATGTCCATCCAATCCGACACCGCGTGCTTGGCCGAGCTCTTGCCCTTGACCGAGCCCGCCGTCTGGATGCTGCCCGTGTACAGCAGGAGCTTCTCGGTGAGGGTGGTCTTGCCGGCGTCGGGGTGCGAGATGATCGCAAACGTGCGACGCGAGGAGATTTCGTCTGCCAGGCTCGGCATGTGAGTCCTTTCGCGCATCGGCGGCACCGGGCCGCCGGGAGGATGTTGCGGGTGTATACAAGCGGTTTATTGTAGCGCGAGCGCCGAGTGTGCCCGGGCGGCTCGGACGCACTCGGCGCAATCTACGTATGCGAAAGGGTTGCCCATGCGGCCCGAGGCCGGCGACCACGCCCACGCACCCCAGGTGGTCACGTTGCCCACAGCGCGACTTTCGCGCGAAAGGGGCGCCACGGGCGGGCGCGTCGCGCAAGCTCACCGCGTCACGCTCACGCAAAAGGGGCGCCCGGCATAGAGCCGAACGCCCCTCAAAAGTGTGCGCTCTCGATTCGCAGAGCTCAGCAGCCTTACTTCGCCTGCGCCAGCGCGTCCTCGACAGCGGCCTTGAAGCCCTTGAGGGTGTTGGAGGCGCCGGAGGCGATGTCGATGTCGTCGAGGTTGTCGACGCTTGCGACCTGCTCGCAGTAGGTGGGAAGCGCAAGCTCGCCGATGGTGGCCGTCTCGGAGGACTCAACGACCTCGCAGCTCGCGATCTTGCCGCCCTCGACGGTCACGGAGACGGTGATCTTGCCGCCGTAGCCCTGGCCGGAGCCCTCGTAGGTGCCGTCGGCGTAGTCGCCGGTGAGCTCGCCTGCGGAGGAAGCGTCCTCCTCGGCCTGCGCCGCCAGCTTCTCGTAGTGGGTCATAGCCTGCTCGGTGGCACCCTGGAACTCACCCTGGGCACGCAGTGCGGCGTTCCTGCCGGCCAGGCGGCCGAACACCATGGTCTCGCCCAGGTTGCCCGAGCCGTTGTACATGTCGGCGAACACGGAGCCCATCTCGCCGCCCACGAACAGGCCGTCGATGGGATAGCCCTCAACGTTGATGACCTGGGCGTACTGGTTGCGGCGCGTGCCACCCTGGGTGTTGTACATGGTGGGGCCGATCTTCACGGCGTAGAAGGGGCCGGTCTCCACGGGCACGGTGCACATGCGGCCCCAGTCGTCCTCCTCGCCGGCGCCGTCGTTGGCATGGCAGTGGCGGTTGTACTTCTCAAGCGCGGTGTCAAGCTCGCCGTTACTGTTGAAGTCGGGCGCCTCACCCAGGTCGCGGATGGCCTGCGAGAGCTCCTCGATGGTCGCACCCTGGATGATCTGACCGTCGGCCAGCTCATCGACGTTGCCCTCGGAGAACTTGGGCATCATTGCGGTGCCGATCTGGTTGGCGTCGACGATGTAGTACGTGGGCAGCGGCATGGGGGTGGAGATCCAGCGGCCGCCGATGTCGATGCGACCGTGGCGGTTCGTGGCCGTCTCGTTCTGGAAGCGCTTGCCGGTGGGGCCTGCGTAGACGCCCAGTGGGTTGAAGCCGAAGGCCAGCGACTGGCAGGTGGTGAGGTAGGGGCTCTGGTAGGACCACATGAAGCCCGAGACGTTGGACATGTGCCACAGGTCGGCGCCCACGCCCAGGGCCATCTTGATGCCGTCGCCAGTGTTCATGGTGCCGGCCTGCAGGTTGCAGTAGGGCAGCTGGGTGTAGCTGGCCATCATGTCGGAACTGGCCTCGAAGCCGCCGGTGCACAGGCACACGCCGCCCAGGGCCTTGATGTTGAGCAGCTCGCCGTCCTTCTCCACCTGAACGCCGGCCACGGAGCCGTCGTCGTTGGTAATGAGGCGCTTGCCGGGGCAGCCCGTCCACACAGTGAGCTTGTCGTCGTCCTTGCGGGCGTTGACGGCGGCCATGCACAGGTTGTAGTAACCCGCGTCGAAACGCGTGCCGGTGGCCGTCAGACACATGCAGTGCTTGGACTCGGGAATCTCGGGGAACTCGTCCCAGGTGTAGATCCAGCCCTTGCGGCCCAGGTTCCAGGGGTTCTCGGCCAGCGACCAGGCGGGGTTGTCCTTCTCGAAAGGCCAAGCGTCGTTGGCGGCCGGGCTGTTATCCTCGACCGGGCACACGACCTCGGGGTCGCCGCCCATGGGGCCGCACATCCAGTCGAAGTTCTCGGCGCAGCCCTCGCAATAGCCCTTGAGGGCGTCCTCGTCCCAGTTGGTGAACTTGCCCATGAGCTGGGAGAGGTAGGTGTAGAGGCCCTCTGCGTCGTCGGTGGCCATGACGAACTGACCCGACGCCTTGGTGTTGCAGGGCTCCTGGCCCTCGGGGGCCTTCTCGCAGACGAGGACGGTCGCGCCCTGCTCGTAGGCCGCGACTGCCGCGTTGGCGCCGGCGCCGCCCAGGCCCAGGACCACGACGTCGTACTCGGCATCCCACACGACGCCGTCTTCGCCGGGATAGTCGGCAAGGGCAGGAATGGCGCCGGCGGCAACGCCCATGGCGGCGGCACCCAGAGCGGCGCCCTTCAGCAGGTTGCGACGTGAAACGGTTGTGCTCATACAAAACCCCTTTCGCATGACACATGCAGGCCGGGCCCAATCCCCGCGCGCCTTCCCCAAGGCGCTGGCCTGCCTTGAATGCACTGTAGGCCCTCGGGGCGCGCAGGAGAAGTGCGGCTTGTTTGAAGGGGGTTCAAGCGATATATTGAAACCGGCTTGACCAGGCGCGATAAGGGGTCGCGCCCGCTCGGCATGCCGCGAAACGGCACTGACAGACCAAGGGGGACGCATGGACGACGCCCAGCGCAGGCTCTATGTGGACGTGGTGGACTCGGGAAGCCTCTCGAAGGCGGCGGCGCGGCATTTCGTGACCCCGCAGTCGGTGTCGCAGCACATGCGCAGGCTCGAGGCCGAGCTGGGTTTCGACCTGCTCGTGCGCACGGCCCAGGGCGTGTGCCCCACCGAGGCGGGATGCCTGTTCTACGAGGGGTGCAAGCAGCTCGACGACCAGCTGGAGCGCCTGCTCGTGCGCTGCCGCGAGGCCGCAGGCAGCGCCCGGGCCACCATCCGGCTCGGCTCCTCCCCCACCTACTCGCTCGCGCTCTTCTCGCGCTGCGTGCCCACCTTCGTGCGCCGCAACCCCCAGACGCGCGTTGAGTACGTTGACGTGGACGAACACCCGCTGGAGGGCCTGCTCACAGGCGAGTACGACGTGCTCGAGGGCGTGGAGCCCGGCGAGCGGGCCTTCGGGTTTGAGCCGCTCGTGGCCACGAGGCGCGTGTGCATGGTGCGGCCTGGCAACCCCCTGGCCTCGCGCGAGGTGGTGGAGCCCGCCGATTTGGTGGGCATGGACGTGTACGTGTTCAGCCTGCGCTGGAGCGAGGGGCTGCGCCGCTACCTCGACGCGGTGTGCCCGCAGGTGGAGCTGCACGAGCTGCCGGGCGCGAGCTTCGACGCGGCCCTGCGCACGCTCGACCCGGCGCGCAGCGTCCACCTGCTGCCCGAGCAGCTGGCCGGGCGCTACGAGTCGCTCATCCCCGTGCCCTTCGACGCCGACGTGCGCACGCAGTACGGGCTCATCTACCTGCCCGCCTCGGCCACAC
>CAVEWV010000036.1:5476-24432 GCA_963619535.1 Acutalibacteraceae bacterium
GCAGGCACAGTTTGTCCATAAGCTATTGGATGCTACCCATTTGAGACGCTCTCAATACACCATTCGGAGCCATGTGCGCGCCGTTGGGCGAAATCGTTTCGACGCGGTTACAAATTGAGGGCGTCGCTTTTTAGAGCAAGTTCAGGCTTCACTATACTTCGACTGGTTACGACCTGCGGGCGCCCCACGCGCCCTTGTATAGTGAAAGGAAAGCCCCCGATGTCAGATCGCAAGAAGATGCCCCTGGCGATGCAGATTCTCATCGCCTTGGTGCTGGCCATCATCGCAGGCCTGCTCATGCAGGACTACGCCGACGTGGCCGACTCCTACATCAAGCCCTTCGGCACCATCTTCCTCAACCTGGTGAAGTTCATCGTCGTGCCGATCGTGCTGTTCTCCATCATGAGCGGCATCATCTCGATGCGCGACATCAAGAAGGTCGGCTCCATCGGCATCAAGACCATCGTGTACTATACGCTCACCACGGCCGTCGCCATCACGCTGGGCCTCATCACGGGCACGCTGTTCAAGGGCATCTTCCCCCAGCTCGACACCACCGAGCTGAGCTACGAGGCCACCGACCCCACGCCCCTCATGGACGTGGTGGTGAACATCTTCCCCTCCAACTTCATCACCCCGATGTCGAGCTCCTCGATGCTGCAGATCATCGTGATGGCCCTGCTCATCGGCTTCGGCATCATCCTGGTGGGCAAGGAGGCCGAGCCCGTGGCCGACGGCGTGCAGCGCCTGAACCTCGTGTTCATGAAGGTCATGGAGTGCATCCTGAAGCTCTCCCCCATCGGCGTGTTCTGCCTGCTCACCCCCGTCGTCGCCACCAACGGCGCCAAGGTCCTGGGGTCGCTGGGCCTGGTGCTTCTCGCCGCCTACCTGTGCTACATCGTGCACATGGTGGTGACCTACTCGCTCACCGTTAAGCTGCTGGGCAAGATGAGCCCCATCGCCTTCTTCCGCGCCATGATGCCCGCCATCGCCTTCGCCTTCTCCAGCGCCAGCTCCGTGGGCACGCTGCCCATCAACATGGAGTGCTCCAAGAAGATGGGTGTCAAGGAGGAGATCTACTCCTTCGTGCTGCCGCTGGGCGCCACCATCAACATGGACGGCACCGCCATCTACCAGGGCGTCTGCACCATCTTCATCGCCTGCTGCTACGGCATCGACCTGGACTTCGGCCAGATGTGCACCGTCGTGCTCACCGCCACCCTTGCCTCCATCGGCACCGCCGGCGTGCCTGGCGCGGGCATGATTATGCTCGCCATGGTGCTCGCCTCCGTGGGCCTGCCCGTTGACGGCATCGCCCTGGTGGCCGGCGTGGACCGCATCTTCGACATGGGCCGCACCACCGTCAACATCACCGGCGACAACAGCGCCGCCGTGGTAGTCAACCACCTGGAAGAGGTCAAGGAGCAGCGCAAGGCCGCCAAGGCCGCGTAAGGCTCGCGCGATACAGACTCGCAGGTTGGGGGCGTCTCCGAGAGGAGGCGCCCTTTTTTTGGTGCGCAGGCGAGATACGGAGGCGGGCGGACGAGGAAGCGGCCGAGGGGCGCATAGAGCGGAGGGAGGAAAGAAGGGCGTCAGGCAGGCTTGGGCGCGCGGAGGCCGGAGGGTGGCGGGCGGGTGCAGGAGGCGCACAGGGGCATGGGAAGATTATGGGCGGGCGCGACTGGGCGTGTGGAAGGCCAATGGGAAGCCGCGGGCGAGCAGCAGGATTGGGTGCGCGGAAGGCGACAGGACGGCAGACTGACGCGATTGGGCTCGCCAATGGCTGCAAATACAGTTTCGGAGTAGTATCGAGGCACTCAATGGTCGTAAAAGCAGTTTCGGAGTAGCTCGATTGACTCCGACGCAGCCAATCGTTTAGTCAGGCACCGAAATCTGTTGTATTTCCAACAGATTTGACGTGATTTTATGCTTTGAGGCATCAACAGCCCCTCAAATTCAGGCTGCAATACCCTCATACTCGTCTTTCTCTACTCCGAAACTCGTTTTGTGGCCAGCAGGGCCTCCAAAGCTACTCCGAAACTCGTTTCCCAACCAAAAACCACCCGGCAGCCCAGGCGCCGTGCCCAGGGTGCCGCACTTCGCCGATGACGAAAAGGCTACGTCCCTTTTCGTCATTTGGGCATCTAGCAGGTCAATGACGAAAAGGCTACGTCCCTTTTCGTCATTTTGCGGGCCAGGGGTAGGTCATGGGTGATGAAGAGCACGGCCATGCCGAGGTCGGCGTTGAGGGAGGCAAGAAGCTCCACCACCTGGGATTGCACGGTGACGTCGAGGGCACTCGTGGCCTCGTCGGCGATGAGAAGGGCCGGCTCGGCGGCGAGGGCCCGGGCGATGGCGGCGCGCTGGCACTGGCCGCCGCTCACCTCGTGCGGGAGACGCTCGGCAAGCTCGGGGGCCAGACCGCAACGTTCGAAGAGCTTCGTGACGCGCTCGCGGGCCTGCTCGGCGGGAAGCCCCGCGCGGCGAAGCCCCTCGGCCGCGCTGAAGCCGAGCGTACATCGGGGGTCGAAGGAGCCGCGCGGGTCTTGGAACACCAGCTGCACCTTGTGGGGGCCGCGCGCGGGGGGCTGCGCCTGAGGCGCGAACGTGATGGTGCCCGCAGTTGGACCCGCGAGACCGGCGATGAGGCGGGCAAGCGTCGACTTGCCGCAGCCCGACTCGCCCACGAGGGACACCATCTCGCCGGGGGCAATCTGCAGGGAGACGTCGCGCAGGACCTGTTTGGCAGACTTTCCCCGGCCATAGGAGAAGCTCACGTGGGAGACGTCTACAAGCGCAGACAAGGTGGTATCGCGGACTTGAGGTTGCGCTGGAGGGATGGTGCGTGCGCGAACATTCCGGCTCAGGGCGGGCGTAGCGGCAGCGCCGGTCTGCAGGTCGACGTGTAGCCCGTCAGCACCGGCACACTGGCCTGAGGCGGGCGCAGTGGCGACGCCGGCAAGCGGGTCGATGGGCGTGCCATCCGCATCGGCACTCCGGCCCGGGACGGGCACAGCGGCAGCGCTGGCCGGCGACAGCCTGCGAATCGACAGGCATCTCGATAACGTGAGTTTTAGTTGGGTAACCAGAGGACGCGGATCCCTCGCCGCCTCCCAGATCCCGCACTGCCGCCACGAGCGTTCGGGTGTAGGCATCCTGGGGATGGGCGAGCAGCTCGTGGGCCGGGCCATGTTCCACGACGCGTCCCCCGTGCAGCACGATGGCCTCGTCGCACAGGGCCTCCACCAGGGCGAAGTTGTGCGTCACCAGGACGATGGCACAGCCGTGCTCGTCGCGGGCCTGGCGCAGGGCGTCTATCACCTGAGCCTGGCAGGAGGCGTCGAGGGCGCTTGTGGGCTCGTCTGCCAGGAGCACACGAGGGTGCAGCATGAGGGCGCAGGCGATGCCCACGCGCTGGGCCATGCCGCCGGAAAGCTCGTGGGGGTAGGCGCGCATGATGGCGTCGGGGTCAGGCAGTCCCAGGCTGCCGAGCAGCCCGCGCAAGCGTTCGTCGCAAACACGGCGCGAGATACGTTCGTGACCGCACACGGCCTCCCACACCTGCGCCCCGATGCGGCGCACGGGGCAAAACGACGACGCGCTGTCTTGGAAGACGCATGACAGGCCGGGCCCGCGCAGGTCGCGAAGACCGCGCGTGCCCATCTCCCACACGCTTTTCCCTGCGTAGAGCACACGTCCACCCGCAAGGCGAAGGCCGTCGCCCTGCGGGCCGAACGCGCCTTGGAGCAGTGTCGTCTTGCCCGAGCCCGACTCGCCCACCACGCCGACCATGCGGCCTTGGCCCACCGAGAAGCTCACGTCGCGGATCACGACGTCTTGCCCATAGGCCAGGCTCACGCCGTCGAATTGGAGAATGGGCTGGTCGCAGGCACCACCCGCGGCACCGACATCAACCTCGGGGCCTGCAGGCACGCCGAAAACGCCAGGTGCACACGGCGGTTTGAACCCGCGCCGCACACCCGCCTCGCCCAGCAGGCGCCCCTGCTCGCCGGCGGCATGCGCGCCCGCCTCGCCGGCGGCATGCGCGCCCGCCTCGCCTGGCAGTCGTCCCAGCTCGGCGGCAAGCACGCCGGCCGCCGTCGGCGACCCTTCACGCCCCGTCAAGTCCCCCGGCTCCCCAGCCGGTCTCTGCCCGCACGCGACAGCCACGGCCATGCCCCCGCGCTCCCCTAGGCCACCGTGAGGTCGGAGGTGACCTCGTAATAGTCGCAGGGGTGGGCGGCCATGCCGGACACGCCGGGGCGGCTCACGATGCCCATGGTGAGGTGCGAGGCGAACACGAAGCCCCCGTCGTCCACGATCGTCTGCTGCATCTGCACGGCAAGCTCGGCGCGGCGCTGCACGTCGAACTCGCAGGCCAGCTCGGCGGCAAGGGCGTCGAGCTCGGGGTTCGTGTAGCCGCCGAAGTTCTTGGGCGCGCCTGTGAGGCAGGTGGCGGCGAAGAACGACTCGGGGTCGCCCACGGGGGCCGTCACGAGGGCGCTCGCGTACACGTCCCAGGCCGAGGCGTCGGTGCGCAGCGAGGTGTGGTTGGCCGTGCACTGCACCTCGACCTCGAAGCCTATCTCGCCCAAGGAGAACTGGGCGGACTCGGCAAGCAGGGGCAGCTCCACGCGCCCGGGGTAGGTGAGCCACACGATGTGCAGGCGCTGGCCGTCTTTCTCGCGCACGCCGTCGCCGTCGGAGTCCACCCAGCCGGCCTGCTCAAGCAGCTGCTTGGCGGCCTCGGGGTCGTAGGCGGGGGCGGCCACGGCATCGCCGCCGAAGAAGAAGCTCGCCGGGAACGCACCCGACGCCACGGCGCCCCGGCCTCCCAGGAGCACGTCCACGAAGCCCTGCTTGTCGATGCCCATGGCGAGGGCCTGGCGCACGGCTGCGTCGGCCATCACGGGAGAGGCGTAGTTGGCCTGGGCGAAGAACACGCGGCTCGTCTCGCAGCTCGCCACGGTGTAGCCCGCGCCCTCGAAAAGCGCGTAGCTCGCGTAGGGCAGGCCGTAGGAGGCGTGCACGGTGCCCGCCTGCAGCGCCATGGTTAGGGTGTCGCCGTCGGTGATGGCGCGCACGTCCACGTTGGGGCAGGGCACCGCACCGCCCCAGTAGTCGGCGTTCGCGGCAAGCACAATCTCGGAGTCGCTCACCGAGGTGGTCACGTAGGGGCCCGTACCTGCGACGTTGCCCTCGGGCGTCACGCCTGCCTGCATGTCGATGATGGCGGCGTAGGGCTCGCACAGGAAGTTGACAAGCGAGGGCTTGGGCTGCGATGTGGCGATGGTGAGCTCCAAGTCCTGCGCCTCGATGGATGCGATCTGGAGGTCGCCGGGGGCGCGGTCATGCGAGGCCATGAGGTCCTCCAGGCACTCCTTCACCGCCTGGGCGTCAAGCTCACGGCCCGAGGAGAAGCGCACGCCCGAGCGCAGCTCGATGCGCAGGTGCGTCTCGTCGGTGAACTCCCACGACTCGGCGAGCCAGGCCCCAGGCTCCATGGCATCGGAGAGCTTGAAGAGCGTCTCGCCCACGCCGTAACGCAGGCAGCTCCAACCCGAGTAGTTGGCGTGCGGGTTGAGGCCGGCGTCGTCCATCTCGGGGCCGTAGCCCGTGGTGCCGTAGACGAACATGGCCCCGTCGGCCAGGGCCTGGCACGGGCTGAAGGCGCAAGGCAGGCCCTTCTGGCCGAGCGCGAGCATGCCGGCCATCCCGGCGGCAAGGCCCAAAAGACCTCGTCGCGACAATGTCGCACTTTGCGAGGGAGTCTGCGCCCCATGCGCCCTCGACCCCGTGCCGCCCGTCATATCCTGCTGCCTCGTCGCTTGGATGCCAGCCGTCATGCCCTGCCGCCTTTCTGCTTGGGGTCGAGATAGTCGCGCAGCGTGTCGCCCAGAAGGTTGAACACGAGCACGGTCGTGAAAATCGCCAGGCCCGGCGCGAACACGCACCAGGGGGCCGTCTGCAGCATGCTGCGCCCGTCGCTCATCATGGAGCCCCACTCGGCCGTGGGGGGCTGCGCGCCCAGGCCTAGGTACGAAAGACCCGCCAGCTCCATGAGCACCGTGCCCACGTCGAGCACCGCGCACACCGCCACGGGCCCCAGGATATTGGGCAGCACATGGCGCACGACCAGCGAGAACTCGCCGCATCCCTGCATCCGGCACGCCTGCAGGTAGGTGGAGGAGCGCTGCGCGAGCGTCTGGGAGCGGGCGATGCGGGCGAACTTGGGCCAGCCGATGGCCGCCAAGGCGATGACCGCGTTGTGCAGGCCGCCGCCCAAAACGCCAGCCACGGCCAGGGCGAACACGAGGCCCGGAAACGCCAGGAACACGTCGGAGATGCGCATGAGCAGCGTGTCGAGCACACCGCCGCGCCAGCCCGCCACCACGCCCACCGCCGTGCCCACCAGGGCCACCACGGTCACGCACGCAAGGGTAGAGAGGATGGAGGCGCGCCCGCCCACGAGCACGCGCGAGAGCATGTCGCGCCCGTAGCGGTCACATCCCAGGAGGTGCTCGGCGCTGGGGGCCTGGAGCGACTCGCGCAGGTTCTGCACATAGGGGTCGTAGGGGCACAGGTTCTCGGCGAAAAGGGACACGAGCACGAGCACAAGGGCGAGCGCCACAAGGACGCCCAGCTTGAGGGCCGTGCGCGAGCGGCGGTCCCGGCATCCCTGGCACCCACGGCCAGGTTTGGCACCCCCGGCCTGCACGGCCGGCGTCTCCCCTGCCGCCTGCTCGCACGGCCCCTCCTCACGCACGATGCGCGCCATCAGCGCACCTCCTGCCCGGCCACGCGGGGGTCGAGCGCCCGGTAGGCGATGTCGCACAGAAGGTTCACGCCCACGTAGATGAGCGCCATCCACACCACGTAGGCCTGCACCATGGGGTAGTCGCGCATGGTGATGGAGTCAACCGCGAGCTTGCCCACACCGTCCCACATGAAGATGGACTCCACGATGGCCGTGCCGCCGAGCAGGTCTCCCACCGACAGGCCCACAAGGGTCACGATAAGCAGCATGCAGCTCTTGAGCACGCTTCTGAAGAGGATGCGGCGCGGCACCACCCCGCGCGTGCGGGCCGCGGCCACATAGGGCTTGCCCAGCTCCTCGAGCACGGCGGCGCGGATCTGGCGGGTGTACTTGGCCACCATGGCGATGACGAGCGTGGCGCAGGGAAGCACCAGGCCCGCCCAGTCGAAGGCGCCCGAGGCGGTGAGGCCCGTGGAGAACACGGGCAGCCAGCCGAGCGTGAGCGCGAACATATATATAAGAAGCAGTGCCACGAAGAAGTTCGGAAGCGAGTTGCCCACGAAGCACAGCAGGCGCACGAGGCAGTCGGAGGCGCGGTTGTGGCGCACGGCGCAGAACACACCGAGCGGCACCGAGATGAGCAGCGTCACCGCCACGGCGCTTGCGGCAAGGGCGAGCGTGGCCGGCAGGTGGGAGGTGAAGGTGGCGAAGACGTCCTTGCCGCTCACGTAGCTCGTGCCCATGTCGCCCTGCAGAAGCCCGCCCAGCCACGAGAGGTACTGCTCCCAGAAGGGCCGGTCGAGCCCCAGGGCGGCGCGGCGGGCGTCGAGCACGTCCTGCGAGGTGGCGATGCCGGTGTTCTCGGCCATGGCCGAGACGTAGTCGCCCCCCGCAAGCTGCATGAGGGCGAACGAGAGAAACGTGATGCCGATGACGATGGGAATGAGCTGCAACAGGCGCTTGCCGATGTAGCGTGCCATGCCCACCCCTCCCATTCGCCATGCTCCAACGCAGGCCGTGAAATTCGACAGGTAGAGCATATGGTGTTACGTTTTTCAGGTCAAGTGTTACGCCATAAGGCCGCGCCGAGCTCCCAGGAACGGCACAGACCGGACCCCCGTTACTACCCAAAGTGTCGCAATGTGTCGCTATCGTGTTAACGAATCGGAAAAGTCCCAAACATTCCGCGCTGTGTTTCTTAAAGAATTCCAAATGCCTATACTTTGCCGCCAACCGCAGCTCAGAGGGGTTGCGGGAGTCCGGCAACGTAAGGTTCGATAGGGGTTCCAAATGAAAACGCTCGAAAAGATCAGCGGTTGGGCAGGCAAGTACATGGCGATCATCGCGCTCCTCGTCGCGGTCATCGCCCTGGTCTTCCCCGACCCCGTGCATGCGGCCATTCCCACGAGCTGGGTCAACACGCTCCTGGGCATCGTCATGTTCGGCATGGGCATGACGCTGAAGATCTCTGACTTCAAGGTGGTCTTCACCAAGCCCAAGGCCGTCATCACCGGCATCCTCGCCCAGTTCGTCATCATGCCCCTGCTGGCCTTCCTGCTGGTGACCGTGTTCCAGCTCGACCCCGAGCTGGCCGTGGGCGTCATCCTCGTGGGCTCCTGCCCCGGCGGCACCAGCTCCAACGTCATGACCTACCTGGCCAAGGGCGACGTGGCCCTGTCCGTGGGCATGACCGCCTGCACCACCATCCTCGCCCCCCTCGTGACCCCGGCCCTGGTGCTGCTGCTGGCCGGTGAGACCGTGGACGTGAGCTACGTGAGCATGCTGATTTCCATCGTCCAGGTCGTGCTCGTGCCCATCATCCTGGGCTTCGTCATCAACTACTTCTTCGAGAAGTTCGCCCAGGCCTTCGCCAAGGTGCTTCCCCTCATCTCCGTCATCGCCATCTGCCTCATCATCATGGCCGTCGTGGCCGCCAACGCCGCGAAGCTCATGACCGTGGGCTGGCTCATCGTGGTCGTCGTCATGCTGCACAACGTGTGCGGCTATGCCCTGGGCTACCTCGTGGGCAAGGCCCTGGGCCTGTCCCACGCCCAGATGCGCACCCTGTCCATCGAGGTCGGCATGCAGAACTCCGGCCTGGCCACCTCGCTTGCCACCGTGCACTTCGCCAACTACCCGCTGGCCGCCGTGCCCGGCGCCGTGTTCAGCGTGTGGCACAACATCTCCGGCGCCGTGTACGCCAACATCCTGTCCCGCACCGCTTCCAAGGAGCAGTAGGGCTTGCGGCAGGTTGAGTACGTCGCGAGCCTGCGCGACACCGGGCGCACCGTGGGCTACCTGCTCCACGCGCGCCTGGGAGTGAGCGAGCGCTACATCAAGCATGCCAAATACCTCGAGGGCGCCGTTCGTGTGGACGGCGCCCTTTCTCGTTGCGACGCGCACGTGACGCCCGGGCAGACGGTGTCCATCGTGGTGGACGACTGGCTCGAGCCCCACGAGCCCAGCGTGGCCCCCGAGCAGGGCCCGCTCGACATCGCCTACGAGGACGCCGACCTGCTCGTGGTGAACAAGCCGGCGGGGTCGGTGGTGCACCCCTGCCCCGGGCACTGGGAGCACACGCTGGGCAACTACGTGGTGGGATACCTTTACGGCAAACGGCAGGCCATCGACCTGCATGCCGTGAACCGCCTGGACATAGGCACGAGCGGCCTTGTGGTGTTCGCCAAGAACGGCCACGTGCAGGAGCTGCTGAAGGGCCAGATGCACACGGGCGACTTCGAACGCGAGTACCTGGCCGTGTGCCATGGCCTGCCCCAACCCGCCTGCGGCCTGGTGGACGCGCCCATCGGCCGGGCGACCGCGGCCCCGCAGAGCTCGTTTGCCGTGATGGAGGACGGCAAGCAGGCGCTCACGCACTACGAGGTGGTGGAGCGACTGGGCCAGGCGGCGAAGGCGGACGGCGAAGGGGTGGCGTGCGGCGAGGAAGCGACTGCGAGCTGCGGCGAGGGCGCGGCGTCCGATGGGACGACCGCGAGCCACGGCGCAGGCGCGGCGACCGGCGAGACGAGTGCGAGTCGGGGCGCGGGCATAGGCGCGACATCCGGCGGAGCGAGCCCTTGCGAGGCCGCGCTCGTGCGCCTGCTGCTGGAGACGGGCCGCACGCACCAGATTCGCGTGCACATGGCCCACATCGGCCACCCCCTCGTGGGAGACGCGCTCTACGGCGGCGACGCGGGCCTGCTCGCCCGCCCCGCCCTGCATTCCTGGAGGCTCGCCGTGACACAACCCGTCACCCACGAGCGCATCGAGCTTGTGTGCGAGCCCCCCGAGGACTTCACGCGCCTCGTCGAGCGCCTGCGCGGGCGTTAGGGCCGGACGCAGACGCCGCCCCGTAAGGGCGGCCGTTTACCGCACGATACCGAAAGCGCGAGCGCGCCGCGCACACAACACGCGTCCCCATCTTGAAAGCCGTCACCTTGCGTGGCGGCTTTTTTCGTGCGGCACTTGACGCGAAATCGACGCCGAGATGGCCCGGCTTAGGGCACAAGGCGGCAAAACGCACATCAACCCTCAGGTTCAATATGCCTTTTAGCAGGCGTTTTATCCCTTCGGTTTGATGGATGGGCGAGCGGGGCGCGGCATAGTCCCAATCGTTCACCGGCACGGGCCGGGCAACAATGGCGCACCGCGACATGCCGTGCGCACAACGCATCCGCCCGGCCAGCCATTGAGACAAGAAGGGGAAACGCAATGAGCAACACCACTCAGATGACCCGCCGCAACTTCGTCGCCGCTGGCAGCGCCGCCGCCGCCCTTGCGAGCACCGCAAGCGTCGCCCTGGCCGACTCCGCCGCCACCGAGGAGGCCGCCGAGGAGGCTTCCGCCACGCCGGCCAACCGTTGGCAGTCCGAGGCCGCCGCGGCCTGGCAGACCGCTCCCGAGGCCGTGGCCGAGGACCAGATCTCTGACGGCGGCACCTTCGACGTCGTCATCGTCGGCGGCGGACAGGCCGGCACCTGGACGGCCAAGTACGCCGCCAAGAACGGCCTGTCCGTGGCCGTGATCGAGTCCCAGGAAGAGGACTCCCACATGTACATCGGCGGCGAGGTGGGCACCATCAACAACCCCTGGGCCCTCGCCCACGGCGCCACCGAAATCGACACCCAGGACTTCCTGCGCGAGGTCTACCGCCGCAACCAGGGCCGCTCCAACCAGCGCCTCATCAAGGCCTACGTCGAGAACTCCGGCCAGTTCCTGCAGGACGCCATCGACGAGATGGGCGAGGACTGGATGGACGAGCACGAGGTGCACGTGGCCTGCTGCCCGCCCGACGAGCGCATCATCATGGACCCCTCCGGCTACAAGTACTACCTGGGCACCATCATCTTCCGCGACCCCGACATGGCGCTGTCTGAGTGGCGTTGGAACGAACTCATGACCACCATGAAGACCGACTCCCAGAGCGACGGCGCCACCTGGCTCTTCGCCACCCACGCCGAGTACCTGGAGAAGGACGCCGACGGCCGCGTGAACGCCGTCGTGGTGCTGAACCGCACCGACAACACCTACGCTCGCCTCACCGCCACGAAGGGCGTCATCCTCACCGGCGGCGACTTCGCCGGCAACGCCGACATGCTGCGCGACATCAACGACGAGTACCGCCACCTGGCCGAGAGCCTGGGCGACGTGGAGCTTGCCACCGTGGCCCCCATGTTCCTTGAGCGCGACGGCTCGGCCATCGCCATGGGCGTGTGGGCCGGCGGCCACATCGAGGTCGGCCCCCATGCCGGCATGAACACCGGCCAGGCCGGCCCCGAGGCTCCCTGGGGCCCGGGCTACGTCATGCTGAACCAGGACGGCCTGCGCTTCTGCGACGAGTGCGCCGGCGGCGCCGAGGGCTCGGCCTACATGGTGCCCCGCCAGCCCAAGGGCTCGGTCGTGGCCATCGCCGACGCCAACTGGCAGGACCTCGTGTACTCCATGCCCCCCTGCCATGAGGCCGTGGACTACGCCCGCTCCAAGGGTTGGCCTGCCACCGTCGAGAGCATGGAGGCCGTGCAGCCCGGCGAGGAGCCCACGACGGCCATCGCCTACTCCAGCCAGCCCGACGTGTACTGCGCCGAGACGCTCGAGGACCTCGTGCGCATCGTGGGCTGCTGGGACGAGGACCAGCAGGCCGCCGCTCTGGCCGAGCTCAAGCGCTACCAGGAGATGGCTGCCGCCGGCCAGGACGACGACTTCGCCAAGGACCCGCGCATCCTGGCCGTCACCAAGCTCGACACGCCGCCCTTCTACGCCGTCGTGGGCGCCACCACGGCCATGACCCCCGGCCTGTGCCAGACCTGCGGCCTGGACATCGACGCCGACCACCACGTGCTCGATTTCGACCTCAAGCCCATCCCCGGCCTCTTCGCCGCGGGCAACAACGCCGGCAACCGCTTCTGCGTGCAGTACTCCACGCCGCTGTCGGGCATGAGCCTGGGCTACTGCCTGACTGAGGGGAGGCTGCTTGCCGAGGGCCTCGCCGACGGCTCCATCGCTTAAGCAAGTTTAGGATGCGCCAGGGCTGCGTTCCGCAAAGGCTCATGTACGCCCAGTACACATCGCCCTTGCGCGCCTTGCCCTGGCGCATTCTGTTTTAGAAAGTTCAGAAACCGCTCGGGCGGCGTTGCGCGAGGGTTCGAGTACTCCAGTACACCTCACCCTCGCGCGCCTTGCCCTAGCGGTTTCTGTTTTTGAGGGGGCAGACGCCGCCCGGGCGGCTTCATAGAGGGTTCATGCGTCGGGGTGTCCGTGGGTGCGGGCGCCCCGACGTTTTTGGTGCGCGTGGACGTGTTACCATTCCCGGGATGTGTACCCAGGGGGATGGCAGGCGCATGAGGGGTAGATCGCAGGATACGGTACGGCAGAAGATGACCACCCAGGAGGTGTCGGGGGTGGAGGGCGCCGCTTTGGAGCAGACCGGCGACGCGACGGCACCCTGGTTGCCGCGGCCGTTCGCTCGGTTTGTCGGGTACGGCCTCATCCAATGCTGGCTCATCTGCGCTTGCGCAGGCAGTGCCCTGTGTGGGGGCAAGTTGCTCAACGGGGCCGCGGTACACGCGCTCATGTACGTCGCCTTGGGTGTGGCACTAGGGTCGTTCGCCTTGCTGGCGCTCACCACCCGCATCCGGCCGTTGGCGCGCAGGCGCTCCCTATGTGTGTCGGCCGCCCTCCTCACCTGCCTGGGAAGCGCCGGGATGGCGCTCTCCGCGTTCGGGGTGCTCGCGCCGCAGGTCTACTACGTGGGCGCCGTGGTGGCAGGGGCGGGGGCAAGCTGGGTCAGCCTTGCCTGGCAGGAGTACTTTGCCACCCAGGGGATACGCACGGCCCTGACAGGCATGGCCGCCGCCTCCCTTGCGGGGGCCGCCCTCTTCGCGCTCATCGAGCTTGCGCTGCCCGCGCCCGTCTCGGCCATCCTCGCCTGCCTGCTCCCGCTTGCCTCGCAGCTCTCGATGCGCCCCCAGGCAGGCACGCGCTTCTTCGCCGGCAACGGGGAGGACCTGCGTACCGGACAGCTGCTCACCAACATCTCGCACGACTACTCCCCCCGGTTCTTCCTCATGTGCGCGCTCATGGGATGCGCCTTCGGGGGCGGCTGCTTTGCCGCCGTTCCCGAGACGCTGGTCGGCGGCGGCGCCCTGGCCGTGCTGCTGGCCGTGGGCCTGCGAGTCGCGATGTCGCTTGCTGGCGGCGCGGTGGCGTTCGTTCAGCCGCGCCATATGATGCGCCTCTTCTACCTGGCGTTTCCCCTGCTCATGGTGAGCTCGTGCTTCATCCACGCGAACACGCCGCTGGGGCATGCCCTGGGGATGCCCGTCGGCCTCGCGGGGCTGGCGCTTGCGTACAGCCTGTGCTGGGCGCTCATGGTGAGCGTGTCGCGCGGTATGCGCCTGCCGTGCCTGGGCCTCATCGCCTCGCTGAGCGCCACGGTTTACCTGGGCGTCTTCCTCGGGCACACCGTCATCGCCCTGTGGCGGCCCGACGCGGCATGGCTCGCGACCTTCGGGCTTCTGGTGCTCGGGACGGCCATACTGCTGTTCGCAAGCTTCAACGGCAAGGTGAGGGTGGTCGAGGAGGCCTTCGAGGCGCCGGCGCAGACCCCGCAGGAGCGCCGCGGCCTGGAGCTGGCCGAACGCTGCGGCCTCACCCCGCGCGAGACGGAGGTCCTGCTCGTGTGGCTCGCCGGCCACAACGCGGCCTACATCGAGGAGACGCTGCACATCTCGCGCAGCACCGTGAAGGCTCACCTCAACCACATCTACCAGAAGACGGGGGCCTCGGGCCGCGAGGAGCTTCTCGGCATGCTGGAAGAAGCGCGCTAGGAAGGGCTGATGGGGGCGGCCGCCCCGATGAAATGCGCCTTCTGCCTGCGATATGACAAGGCGATGGGTAGTGTGCCTACCCCAGGCCGTGCTGGCGCAGCAGGCGCATGACGAAGGTGTCGCGCTCGACCCAGAAGAGTCGCTTTTTGGCCAGGAGCTCCTCGTTGCGGGCGATGGCGGCGTCGAGCGAGACGCGTTCGGGTCGCAGGCCGGTGCGCGCCTCGAACGCGTCGAGGTGCATGGAACCCCCGCTGTGGGCGCGGCACACGAAGTAGCGGTTGCGCTGGCACAGGCTCAGGCCGAGGTCGCGGCGGTTGTGGTAGTCGTCGATGGAGAGGAGCGCGCGTGCCGAGCCGGCCTCGAGCAGCCAGCCCGTCTCCTCCTCAAGCTCGCGGGCCAGGGCCGCGACGTCGGACTCCCCCGCATCCACGCCGCCGCCGGGAAAGACGTACTCGTGGTACTCGTCGGTTGTGGTGAGCAGCAGCGTCCCGTCGGCGTTGAACACCACCGCGCGCACCGAGGGCCTGACGGAGCGCTTCAAACCCTCCTGCGGGCAGCCGTGCTCGTAGCGCGGGAGCGCCTCCCAAGGGTCGCCGGCGCACGCGTTTCCGAACGCCGCCCAGTCTCCGCCCGTGCTCACATATGCGCTTGCCCAGTCCTGCACGGCTGTGACCTGCCCGTTCTCGCCCATTGCCGTCCCTACTTGAGGAAGGGGTTGGCCATGCGCTCGGCCCCCAGGGTGCTCGTGGCGCCGTGGCCGGGAAAGACCGCGACCTCGGAGGGGATGTCGGCGAACTTGGTGGCGAGCGTGTCGGTCATGTCGGACCAGCTGCCGCCCTCGAAGTCGGTGCGGCCGTAGCTGCCCTCGGCAAAGAGCGTGTCGCCCGTGAAGAGCAGGCCGTCCTCGGCGCAGTACAGGCAGATGGAGCCGCGGCTGTGGCCGGGCGTGTGGATGACGCGGAAGGTATGGGCGCCCAGGGCAACCTCGTCGCCGCCCTTGAGCAGGCGATCGACCTGCTTGCCGGCGTTGACGGCCTCCGTCATGGAGACGACGGCGGCAGGAGACGCATAGCCACGGCGCACGGGCGTGTACACCCAGGGGGCATCGAGCTCGTGGGCCATGACGGGGGCGGCCGTGGCGGCCACCACGTCGGCCAGGGCGCCGCGGTGGTCGTCGTGGCCGTGCGTCAGCACGATGGCCGCGACCTTGCGCTCGCCCACCGCCTCCAAGATGCGCTCGGGGCGGTCGCCCGGGTCGATGACCAGGCACGTTTGCGATTCGGGGTCGCAGACGACCCAGCAGTTCGTCTTGATGGGGCCCACCACGACGTCGATGACTTCCAGCATGGGAAACGCTCCTCTCCTTGACCGCGCACGCAGGCGCGGCGGCATGTTTTGCCTGCAACGATAGCAGAACGCGGCGGCTTTGGCGTGTACGGGGCCGCATCTGACGAGCCCGCCGTTCACGGGCCGTGCGGCGACTTTGGCGCGCGTAGGGCGACATCGGCCGTACGCACGGCAATATCCCGCATGGCCCGCACCGCGTGCACACCCGTGCGCCCGCCCGACGCCCTCGGCGCACGCCGCACTCAACACGCGGGGCACGATTGTTCATTGAACGCGCCCGTCCGCTCGCCTAAGGTAGTCCGTTGGATACCCAGCCTTGCGGGGCGCATGCGCGCGCCCGGCCGACACACACGATTGGACACACGCATGAAGCTCTCCCGCGCCGCCTTCCTGGCCCTCTGCGCCGCCCTGCCCCTCACGCTCGCTGGCTGCGGCGAGCAGGAGTCCGCAAGCTCAACCACCGCCGCTACCAGCACGGATGCCACCGACGAGACCCAGGCCCTCTCCGTGCGCCTGGGCACCCTGCCCACCGAGGACATCCTGCCCATGTGGGTGGCCGAGGCCAAGGGGCTCTTCGCCGAGCACGGCGTGGAGTGCTCCATCAGCACCTTCCAGTCGGCCACCGAGCTCATCGCCGCCGTGTCCGCCGGCGAGGTGGACGTGGCCATGACCGACCCCATGGTGAGCGCCAGCCTGTGCGCCTCGGGCACCGACGTGCGCATCTGCTGGATCACGCTGGGCGCCGACGCCAGCCAGGGCCGTTTTGGCATCATGACGGCCGACGAGGACATCACTGACCTCACCGACCTTGCCGGCAAAGAGATCGGCGTGGGCTCCAACACCATCCTGGAGTACGTGATGGACAAGCTCATGGAGCAGGCCGGCGTGGCGCCCGAGGACATCGTGAAGGCCGAGCTGCAGAAGCTCCCCGTGCGCTACGAGGCCATGGCGTCGGGCCAGGTGGCGGCTGCGGCCCTGCCCGCCTCGCTTCTGGCCTTGGGCGAGGCCAACGGCTACCGTTGTGTGGCCGACGACACGCAGGGCGACAACATCTCGCAGTCGGTGATGGTGGCGCGCGGCGCCTTCGCGGGCGAGGAGACCGGGGGCCAGGCCCTCGACGCCCTGGCCGGTGCCTGGGACGACGCCGTGGCGCTCATCAACGCCGACCCCGACGACTATCGGGCTCTTCTGGTGGAGAAGGCCTCGCTTGCCGACGCCGTGGCGCAAACCTACCCCGTGAGCACCTATCCTAGCGTGCAGCTTCCCGCTCAAGAGTCAATCGACGACGTGCTCGCCTGGATGCAGGAGAAGGGCTACCTTGCCGAGGCCCTGACCTACGACGCCCAGAGCGGCATGTTCACCAAGGAATAGGACCGCCTGGCCGCCATGCTTTTGGAGCTCAAAGACATCGTCGTGGAATACCCCGCGGGCGCGGCGGGCTCAGGGCCCCTGCGTGCCCTAGACGGGCTCAACCTGGCGCTTGACCAGGGCGAGTCCGTCTGCATCATCGGCCCGTCGGGCTGCGGCAAGTCCACCACGCTGCGCCTGGCGGCAGGCCTTGCGCGCCCCACCGAAGGCGCGGTCCTGGCCGGGGGCGCCCCGCTTGCGGCCCCGCGCACCGACTGCGCGCTCATCCTGCAGGACTTCGGGCTGCTGCCCTGGAAGAGCGTCTACAAGAACGCCGAGCTGGGCCTTGTGGTGCGCAAGGTGCCCCGGGCCGAGCGTCGCGAGCGCACCATGGCGGCCCTTGCGAGCGTGGGCCTTACGGGCTTCGAGCACGCCTGGCCCTCGCAGCTCTCCGGCGGCATGCAGCAGCGCCTGGCGCTCGCCCGCGCCGTGGCCATGCGGGCCGACCTGCTGCTCATGGACGAGCCGCTCTCGGCCCTGGACGCCCTTCTGCGCGAGGAGATGCAGCTCATGCTCCTGCGCTCGTGGCGCGAGCAGGGATACGGGCAGATCCTCGTGACGCACTCCATCGAGGAGGCCGTGCTTCTGGGCCAGCGCGTCGTGGTGATGGCGCCCCGCCCGGGCCGCGTGGTTGCCACGGTGGACAACCCCGGCATGGGCTCGCCCGAGTACCGCCGCACGCAGGCGTTCTTCGAGCGCTGCTGCGAGGTGCGCGAGGCGCTCGCACAAGGAGGCACACGATGAGAGGCACCGTCAAGACCGCGCTGTGCTACGTGTTCGCCGTGGCGTTCGTGCTGGCAGGCTGGCACATCACCGCGCTTCTGCTCGCAACGCCGGCCCTTCCCACACCCGCCCAGACCATCAGCGTGTTCGCCAAGTTCGCGCCCGCCTTGCTGCCCGACTTCCTCACGAGCCTGGGACGCCTGGCCGCCTCGCTTGCCATCGGCGTGGCGCTGGGTGCGCCGGTGGGCCTTTTCCTGGGGCGGTCGCGTGTGGCGGGACAGCTCTTCTCCCCCGTGCTCTACATCCTCTACCCCCTGCCCAAGATCGTCATCCTGCCCATCCTGCTCGTGCTGTTCGGCCTGGGCGGCGCGCCCAAGATAGCGCTCGTCACCATCACGGTGTTCTTCCAGGTAGTGGTCGTGATGCGCGACGCGGCTGCGGCCATCGAGCCGGCGACGCTGCTCTCCGTGCGCTCCCTGGGCGCGGGCAGGCTGGCGCTGTGGCGCCATGTCGTCATCCCCGCCACGCTGCCCGAGCTCTTCACCACGCTGCGCGTGAGCACCTCGGTGGCCATCGCCGTGCTCTTCTTCTCCGAGTCCATCGCCGGCTCCACGGGCCTGGGGTACTTCATCATGAACTCCTGGGCCATGGTGAACTACCCGCGCATGTTCGCCGGCATCATCGGCCTGGCGGGCCTGGGCTGCGGCGTGTACATCCTGTTCGACATCTGCGAGCGTGCCCTGACGCGCTGGCGCCGGGCCGCGGCGCGGGATTAGGCGGCGGCGATGACAGGCAAGCGGGAGAATCGCGACAAGCGCGGCGACGCCACGGAGGCCGACTTCGAGGAGGCCTTCATGCGCCTCTATGCAGAGAGGCCCGTGGACGCCATCACGATAGGGGCCCTCTGCGAGAAGGCCGGCTACAACCGCGGCACCTTCTACCTGCACTACCAGGACATCTACGCGCTGCTGCATGCCGTGGAGGACAAGCAGCTCGCCGGGATGGCGGCCTGCGTGGAGTCGTGCCTGGCGGCCCTTGCCAAAGACGCGCGCAAGCTGACGCGCCTCTCGGCCCTCAAAAACGTCATCGCCTACTACGAGGCCAACCGCTTCGCCATCGAGGTGCTGCTCGGCACCCGGGCCGACCCAGCCTTCATCCTGCGCCTGAAGAACGCCCTCAAACCGCTGTGGCGCCGCTACGTGGTGGACGACGAGGCCTTGGGCGGCCACAGCGAGGCTGAGATCGACCTCATCCTGGAATGCACCCTCACGGGCGTGCTCTTCATGGTGTCGCAGTGGCTGCGCGACCCGGGCGGCATCTCCAAGGCGCGCATCGGGCACCTCGTGTTCGACGCCTCCATCCGCGACGTGCGCGAGCGCGTGGCGCGGTAGGGCGCG
>CAVEWV010000037.1:0-12580 GCA_963619535.1 Acutalibacteraceae bacterium
GGTTTCTCGGCCGTTGCTGCGGCGTAGAGTTTTGCCCAGGTCGCAAACTCGTGCACGAGGGGGCGCAGGGCCTGCCCCACCTCGGTCAGCGAATATTCTACGCGCGGCGGTATCTCGTCGAATTCCTGCCGGTTGACGATCCCGGAGTCCTCAAGGCCTTTGAGCTGCTTTGTGAGCGTTCCGGGGGTCACACTGCCCAAATCACGCTGCAGTTCGTTGAACCGCATGGGCCCATTCATGAGGCGCAGGACGATTATGAGGCTCCATTTGCCTGAAATGGCTTGTTGTGCGCGTTCGTATGGGCAGGACGTGGTGGGTTCGCGCATGATTTATGTTCGCTTTCTCTTACCTGGCTACTACCCAAAAGAACCTACTGGTTCAGTTGCGGCTTGCCAAGCATACTATGCAAAGTATCAAATGTGTAACTCATGCTGCAATCTGCAGGTATGGAGCAAAGTGAGATTGGGGTGAGCTGTGGGGTCGGCTGTGCTGGAATTCTGCGATGCGGGCTTTGCCTACCCCAGCGTGCAAGGTGAGGCTGGCACGAGGCCTGTGGTGTCGGGAGTCTCGCTGGGCGTCCATCCCGGCGAGGTCGTGCTGTTGGTGGGCGCAAGCGGTTGCGGCAAGTCAACCCTGCTTAAGATGGCAAACGGCCTCATCCCGCACTATGTGACGGGATATCAGTATGGGCAGGTGCTTCTGGAAGGCGTGCCTATTGGCGCGATGCACCTGCATGATGTCGCAAGGCGTGTGGGGAGCGTGTTCCAGAACCCGCGCACGCAGATGTTCAACGTGCAGGTTCGCGCGGAGCTTGCCTTTGCTGCTGAGAACTTGGGCATCGATCCACAGCGTATAGAAGCGGCCATTGAGCGCGTCTCGCATGAGTTTCATGCCGAGCACCTGCTTGAGCGCACGGTCTTTGAGCTGTCGGGTGGCGAGCGACAGAAGGTCGCGTGCATGTGCGCCTCGGTGCTCGACGTCAAAGCGGTCGTTCTTGACGAGCCGTCCTCCAACCTTGACGTGCGTGCGATTGCGGAGCTCTCCCAGATCGTGCGTGCGTGGAAGTCGCAGGGCAAGGCTGTGCTTGTCGCCGAGCACAGGCTGTACTACCTGCTTGAGCTTGTAGACAAGGTGCTGCACATCGAAAACGGCCGTGTCGCGCATGCTTGGACGGGCGACGAGTTTCGCGCGCTCGACGCATCTTCCGTGTCGGCGCTGGGCTTGCGCTGCCTGCGGCCGCAGGATTGCATGCCGGCTGCGGCACGCTCCCGGTCTTGGCCGCACGGCGAGTCGGATTTGACGCAAAGGCGCACCGTGGCGGGCCGCTCCGTGCGCCACTCGGAGCAAGAACCCGAGTCGGCCTCGCCGCAAGGGAGCACTTCCCGAGAGCCGGGCCCTCGCGGGGGGCATGCCTATCTGAAGGGGCTCACGTGCACGTACGGCAAGGGCAAGGCGGCGCGCAGGTGCTTGGATGTGGAGTCGCTTGAGCTGCCTTTAGGGGTGCCTATCGCCCTCATTGGGCGCAACGGCGCAGGCAAATCGACGTTCATGCGCACGCTGTGCGGGCTGGCAAAGCAGGCGACAGGCTCGTGCTCACTGCCTGGGGCACCGTGTTTGGATGCCAGGGCGCGACTGCGCGACAGCTACCTGGTGATGCAAGACGTCACCTCGCAGCTGTTTTGCGCAAGTGTGTTGCAGGAGGTGGCGCTGAGCGCGCCGGCACTTCGGCGCGGCAGGTAGCCGCTTGCCATGAGGCGCGGGCGTGCGAGGTGTTGGAAGGTCTCGACCTGGCACCGTATGCCCAGGCGCACCCGCTCGCGCTCTCCGGTGGCCAGCAGCAGCGTGTCTCGGTGGCGTGCGCGTGCGCGGCGGGGCGGCGCATCGTGCTGTTCGACGAGCCGACGAGCGGCCTGGATGCGGGGCACATGCGCGAGGTTGCGGCCCTGCTGGGCGATGTTGCGGCAGGGGCGGGGCAGGCCGGCGAGGAACGCCTCGTGATGGTGGTCACGCACGACTACGAGTTCATCTGCGCCTGTTGCGGCTATGTCGTGCGCTTGGAGGACGGGCGCGTCGCCGAGGCGTATTCGCTTGCCGACGAGCAGGGCCAGGCGCGCCTGCGCGAGTTCTTTTGGGGTGACAGCGGCGGATCGGGTGGCAGTGCGGCGCAGGACGGCAAGACGCCGTCGGGGACGTTGCGTGAGTCCTGTGGGAGTTTGGACGTGTCGCCGTCTGAACAGGCTGAATAAGAAGGAGCCGATGATGGTTGGAGCCGAGATGCACGAAGAGACAGGGTTGACATATCCCCTGCTTGTGGGGGTCACGGATATGCCGGCACATGAGTTCTATCAGGCGCTTGCGCCGAATCTGGATGCGGGTGCCTACGAGCTGCCTGAGCTTTGGGAGCTCACCGTGCCGCGTTTCGCGCCGGTCTGCGACGCCCTGGAGCTTGCCGGGCAGGCCGGGGCCAGGGAGTTCGTCATACACGACGTGCCCGCCGTTGCAAGCGCGAGCCTTGTGGAAGGCGAGGCGGCCTCGCCTGCGGCCGTGGCACGCTGGGCGGCCGTGCGCGACGTCTGCCGTGTGGAGACGCCCGAGGCGCTTGCCGGGCTTGGCTGCTACAAGGTCAAGCGGCTTGCGGCCGACGGGAGTTTTGGGCGGCGCGTGCTTCTGCACCCGGCCAATGCCCGCACGATGCGCGACATGGCGGGCAAGCTGGTGCTGGGCCGCGAGTTCTCGAAGTTCGTCTCGTACGCCTACGCGTGCTTTGTCGAGCCGGTCCCCGGCACCGGGGTGGAGACGTTCGAGGATTTCCGCGCGTTCTACGGAGGGGACGTCTACGCCATCGAGCTGGAGCGCGCCGACGGCCCCGCGCTGGGGCTCACGTGGCCCGATTGGATCTGCCACAACCCCGATGCCCACCTTGAGCTGGGTGTTTTGTTTGCGGGGGCGGGCGCTCGCTACGAGGCGTTCTCGGGCTGGGAGGCAGGGCAGGCCTGCGCGCTGCGCATCATCGCGCGCGGTTGCCTTGACGTGGAGTTCCCGCTGAGCCTGCCTGAGGCGCCGGCGCGTGAGTTCTCGCAGGGTTGGTACGAAAAGCAGGTCGCACAGGCAAGGACGGCCTTCGAAAAGGCCGGTCTGGATGGAAAGGAAGGGCTGTAATGGAGCGTCAGCGCGAGGAGTCGAACCCCCAGGTGCCTGAGGGCGCGGCGGGTCCTGTCAAAGTCACCGTTTCGGGCGCGCAGCGCGGGGCGGGCCTGTCGGTGCCCAACCTGGTGACGGTGGGCATCTTCACGGCGCTGTACTTCTTGGTGACGGCCATCATGACGTTTACCGTGGGCGCGCTTGTCCCGGTGGTGGGCATGGTGCTGCCGCCCGCCGCGACGGCGCTCGTCGCCGGTTCCATCTACTTCCTGCTCATGGCTAAGGTGCCCAAGTTCGGCGGCATCACGGCGATGGGGCTGGTCATGGGGCTCTTCTTCTTTGCCTCGGGCCACTTCGTGCTGTCGTTTGCGGCAAACATGGTCTGCGGCCTGGTGGCCGACCTCGTGGCCAAGGCAGGCGCGTATCGCAACCGGATGCTCAGCCTGGTGAGCTACGTCGTGTTCTCGTTCGGCCTTACCGGCCCCATCCTGCCCATGTGGCTCATGAAGGACGCCTATGTCGCGAACCTGGTGGCGCGCGGCAAGGATGCGGCCTACATCGACACCTTCTTTGCGGGCATCAACGCCACGACGGCCGTGGTGTGCGTCGTGGCTACGCTCGTGTGCGCCGTGTTGGGCGGGCTCTTTGGACGCTACGTCATGGAGAAGCACCTCAAGAAGGCGAACCTGGCGTAATGGACGGCAACGCGATGCCGGCAGCCCCAGGCGTGCGCCCGCGGCTTCGCCTTGACGCGCGCACGAAGCTGTTCTTGCTGCTGATGTCCAACGTGCTGCTGTTCCTGCACTGCGCCCCGGCGCTGGAGCTGTGCCTGGTGGCGCTCGTGCTCGTCCCGTACCTGCTGTCCGGGCATCTTCGGGCGGCGCTTGCGTGGTGCGCCGTGTACCTGGGGATGTTTGCGGCCGACCAGCTCGTCACGCCGCATATGCAGGCAAACGTGCTGTTCGGCGTGGTGTCGGTGCTGTCGAGCGGGCTGCGAATCATGGTGCCGTGCCTTATCACGGGTGCCTACGCGTTCACCACCACCTCCCCCAGCGAGTTTGTGGCGGCGCTGCGCCGCATGCATGTGCCCGAGCGGGCGCTCGTCCCGCTGCTCGTGGTGATGCGCTATTTCCCCACCCTGGGCGAGCAGTGCAGGGAGATCCACGACGCGATGCGCCTGCGCGGCATCGCGCTCAGCCCGCTCGACGCCGTGAGGCATCCGCGCACAAGCGCCGAGCGCCTGCTTGTGCCACTGCTGGCACGTGCGTGCTCCACGGCGGAGGACCTGTCGTGCGCGTGCCTCACGAAGGGGGCCGACAACCCCGGGCCCCATACCTGCGTGACACGGCTGCGCATGGGGCCGCCCGACGTGCTCGTCATGGTGGCGGGCGTGGGCTTGGTCGCCGTGCAGCTGGCGCTGGGGTAGCCGTGCCGGGGTAACCGCGTCGGCCCAGGCAGGCAGGCAAAAAGCGGGCCCCGGTGCTCCATGTGGACGCGCCGGGGCCCGCTTCGCAGTAAAGCCGATGGGACGGTTGCCCGTTTAAGCCTACTCCATCACCATGCTGTCGGCGACGGTTTCGCCGCCGGCGCGGTAGGTGTGGCAGTTGTCGCACGCGGCGATGTTGCCGCCGAGCTGCTCGGCGCTGTAGAGCGTGCTGCCGCCGTGGACGGAGTCGTAGGGGTTCCAGCTGCCGAGCTCCTTGGCCGACTCGAGGGTCTCGTCGCTCACGGCGTTGCCCGTGGTGTAGGCGGTGAGGGCGGGTGCGCTGCCCTCGACGATGGGGCCGGCGTCGATGGTGCCGTTGACGGCGCTCTCGGCGGCCACGTAGCCGAACGTCACCGCGCGGCCGATGGAGGTGCCGGGGATGTGGCGGGGGTAGTTGCCCGCGAAGAAGTTGCCCGAGACGTTGCCGCAGGCAAACAGGCCCGCGATGGGCTTGTCGTCGCAGTCGAGCACCGAGCAGTTGCCGTCGATGGTCAGACCGCCCACCGTGGCCAGCACGTTGCTGTTGGTGGTGAGGGCGAAGTAGCGCGTGCCGCTGAAGGGCAGGGTGGCGCTCAGGTCGCGGCCGAAGCGCTCGTCCTTGCCCGCGTCGAAGCCGGAGTTGTACTCCTGCACCGTGGCGGCCAGGCCCTCGGCGTCGATGCCGCAGGCGCCGGCCAGCTCCTCGATGCTGGCGGCCTCGAAGAGCCAGCTCTTGGACTTGAACTCCTCGAGCGTGGCGTCGTCGAGCATGCCGTCGGCCATGGTCTCGTCGAAGACGTACCAGCAGTTCTTGCCATAGGCGGGCTGGGCGTTCTGGGCGTTGGAGACGCACTGGAAGGGCAGGTCCTCACGCACGAAGCGCGCGCCGCGGCCGTTGACCAGGATGCCGAAGTAGATGGCGTTCCAGGTGCGCGAGTCGTAGAAGGAGTCGGGGTTGCCCCAGCGGAAGTTCATGACGGGCTGGGGGATGGGGTCCATCTGGGCGCCCGCAGCCAGGCCCATCATGTGGCCGTCGCCGGTGGTGCCCCAGCCCGGGTTCCACCAGGAGGAGTTGGCGTAGTCCTCCGGGCGCGTCCAGGCCTGCATCATCTCGGGGTTGCAGTCGTAGCCGCCGGTGGCCAGGATGACGCCCTTGGAGGCGTTGGCCTGGAAGTAGCCCTCGGCGTCCTTGGCGATGACGCCGGTCACGCGGCCCGACTCGTCCTGCACGAGCTGCACGGCGGGTGTGGAGAAGCGCATGTCGACGTTGCTGTAGGCGCTCTTGGCGACCTGCTGCATCTCAAGGCACACGTAGATGCCCGAGAGGCCCGAGCGCACGCCGGCGTCCTCGGGCAGGGCCGGGGAGGAGTAGAAGCCCAGCTCGGTGTCGATGAGGGAGGTGAGGGCGGGCATGCCGCACGTGGAGGGACCCTGCTCGACCTTGGTGATCACGAAGCCGTTCTGGCCCTTGTCGAGCATGTCCTGCCAGAAGTCGGTGGCCTCGCCGGAGCGGTCGCAGTAGGTGTGCGCCGGCTCGGGGCGGCAGCGCCAGTAGGCGGAGCGCTGGATCTCGTCGAAGAGGGCCGTCTTGTCGATCTCGGTGCCCTCCTGGCACTTGGCGCCGGCCGCGCCGAAGCACTCGAAGCAGCCGCGGCCCTTCGTCATCTTCTCGAGCAGCAGCACGTTGGCGCCCAGGTCGGCGGCCTTGAGGGTGGCGATGAGGCCGCCGATGCCGGCGCCCACGACCACGACGTCGAACTCCTCGGTGCGTACGATCTCGTCCGCCCCGATCTGGCGCGACTCGTAGGCGATGGGGCCGCGCGGGCCGGGGCAGGCCGCGGCGCGTGCGGGCTGGGCGGTGACGCCGCCCTGGTAGATGTTGAGGTAGTTGGCCGTCGTGGTGCTGGCCTCGGTACCCTCGGCGGTCTGGGTGTCTGCGGTCTGCGCCATGGCGATGGAGCCTGCGGCGGTGCCGGCGATGGCCGCGCCGGCGATGCCGGCGGCCTGAACGAACGTGCGACGCGTGACGTTGCTCATGTGCTTCCCTTTTCCCTTGCGTTTGGTTAAGCCTGTACAGCGTACAGACGTGCCATACTGTACAGCGTACAATATTGAGATTCAAGGGTCGCCCGCGCCGATTTGGCGAGAGTATCGGGATGATGGGAATGGCCGCGACGCCGCAGCAGTCCTGCGCTGTTTGCGCTAAGGTGTTCGCCCACGGCGCGCCTTGACGCAGGTCCACGGCCTTTCCGGGGCGCCTGCACCGAGTCGGGGCCGCCCGTCCTGTACCAGGGCGTTTCCTTGCGGCACGGCCGTGGAGGGCGCCCGTGACTGCAACCCGCCCTTGTGCAAGGAGGATGTCGCCTATGGCGAGCAAAGCAAACAAGCCGGGCGTCGCCCCCGGGTTCACCCGCGAGGAGATCCTCGCCTGTGCGCTGCGCATGGCCGACGAGGGCGGCATCGAGTCGGTGAGCGCCCGCAAGCTCGCGGCGCAGGTGGGCTGCGCCCCCATGTCGCTCTACACCTACTTCGACAGCGTCCAGCACATCCGCGCCGGCGTGGTGGCCCTGGCGTTTCGCGAGGTGGACGCCGACCCCGTGCCCGGCGAGCGCTGGGACGACACGCTGCGCCGCACGATGCGCTCCATCAGGCAGATGTACCTGCGCCACAGCCGAGCCGACCTCTACAAGGTGGAGATGGGCGGCTACTCCAGCGCCCTGGCCGAGCACACCGCGCGCATCTACGCGCTGCACGAGGCCCAGGGTATCCCGGCCGCCATCCTGCGCCGCACATGGTGCGTGGTCGACGCCTTCCTGGGGGGCTTTGTGGCCGCCGAGCTGGAGGAGCTCAACGGCCAGCACGAGCATCCGGACCCGCAGGGGCGCAGCTGGATGCAGACGGCCGAGTCGGCCTACACGGAAGAGACGTTCGAGTCGGGCATCGACATCATCGTGGCCGGCGTGCGCGCCCTGGCCGCCCCCGACCCCTGCGAGTGGCGCACGCCGCAGGATGCGGGCGCCTACTCCCCCGATTCTGCCTGCTCGCAGGCGTAAGCCCAGAAGCGGCGTGCGGCGGGGGTTCGGCGCGAGTCGCGCCGGCGCACGGCGTAGGTGCCGAACGTGCGGGACTCGGGCGTCTCGAGCGCAAGGACGCGCGACTGGGAGTGGTGGGCCCCGTTGTCTTGGATGCGGTCGGGGAAGGCGAAGCACAGCGCGTCGTGCTTGACCGCGAGGCTCACGAGCATGTCGGGGTTCGAGGAGGTCGCGGGAATCTCGACGTGCACGCCGGCCGCCTCGCACAGGCCCACGATGTAGCGGTGCAGGTGGTTGAGCCTGCCGGCGGTCACGAGGCGCTGCCCGTCGAGGTCGGCGGGCGTCAGGCGCTCCTTGGCGGCGAGCGGGTTGCCCAGGGGCACCGCGACCCACAGGCCCGTCGCCACGAGCAGCGCCCGCTCGAAGCGCTGGGCGTCGAGCATCGAGGGGCACGAACCCACGAGGGCGATGTCGGCCCTGCCGCTCTCGAGCAGGTCGATGGCGCTGTCGGTGTTGCCCTCCTCGAATTCGAGCACAAGCTGGCTCTCGCGCTCGGAGAAGCGCGAGAAGAACCCCTCGGGCAGCGACAGGGCCACGCCCGTGGCCAGGGAGAGCGCCAGGGTGGAGGCGTGCGCGTCGCGGGCACTGGGGTAGGCGCGGGCCAGCTCGGCGAAGGCCTCGGCCACGGGGCGCGCCTGGGCCAGGAAGATGGCGCCCTCGGGCGTGCAGACGAGGCGGTTGCCGTCGGCCACCTCGAAGAGCGGCACGTCTATCTCGTCCTCGAGCCGGTGCACCGCCTGGCTGAGCGCCTGGCGCGAGACGAAGAGCGCCTCGGCGGCGCGCGCGAAGCTGCCGGTGTCCAACGCCGCGAGCGCGTATCTGATGTCGCGCATTTCCATATGTCGTTCCGTTCCCCCGAAGCCGCCAGGCGCAATCCCCGCTTGCGCCGTCGTCCAGTTTAGCTGCTCGCGGGCGCGTGTGCCAGGGCCTACAATCGCCCGGTGCATGGGGCGTTGGGCGGGCAGGGGACGCAGGCGCGGCATGGTCTTGCACCGCTTGCTGCTGCAAGAACCCGCCCGGTGCCGCATGCGGGCACCAACCAACGGGCGCAAAGGGGCGCCCTGTGAGAAAAGGGGAACCAGCATGTCCAAGATGTCTCGCCGCAACTTCCTGACCGCCTCAGGCGCGGCCGCCCTGGCCGCCATGGGCGCGGGCACGGCCCTGGCCGCCTCCTCGGCCGACACCTCCGGCGCCATGGACGAGGCCAAGGAGAAGGCCGAGGGCGGCGCCCAGGCAGGCGCCGGGGTGGACGACTCCTACGTGATCAGCCTGGCCAAGGGCCTCCCCAAGTGGAGCTTCGAGATCGCCCCCGACCCCATCGCCGACGAGGACATCGCCGAGACGGTGGAAGACGAGGTCATCGTGGTGGGCGCGGGCATGGCCGGCATCTGCACCGCGGCCGCAGCCGCCGAGCGCGGGGCGCACGTCACGCTCTTCTCGGCCTCCTCGACCCCTATCTCGCGCGGCGGCTCCAACTTCTCGGCCTACAACAAGGTCATCGAGGAGTACGGCATCGAGCGCCTCGACCCGGTGGACTACTTCTACCATGAGGAGCGCGCGGCGAGCTTCACCATCGACCAGCAGATGTGGATGCGCGGCTACAACAACTCCGAAGAGGCCATGAACTGGTGCATCGACATCGTGCGCAGCAAGGACGTCGAGGTCTTCCTGGAGTCGGACAACCGCCTGGACAACGGCCCGGACTACGCCATCGGCTTCGGCGCCAAGGGCGACGACACCGCAAGCGCCTCCACCGGCCAGCAGAACGCCGTGGAGGCCATGGAGGCCTACGCCAAGGAGCAGGGCGCCACGATGATCTACGACACCGTGGCCAAGCAGCTCGTGAAGGACGACTTGGGCCGCGTGGTGGGCGTCGTGGCCCAGAAGGCCGACGGCAGCTACGTGAAGTTCGTCGGCACCAAGGGCGTCGTGCTGGCCACCGGCGACTTCTCGGCCAACAAGGAGATGATCGCCAAGTACTGCCCGCAGGTGCTCCCGCTCGTGGGCACCGAGGACGCCGAGACCGACTACAACCGCGGCTTCGCCCTCACCGGCCTGTACCCCGGCGACGGCCAGAAGATGGGCCTGTGGGCGGGCGCTGCCTGGCAGCACACCTCCGTGGCGCCCATGATGCAGGGCGCCTGGGGCGGCTCCTTCGAGCCGCTGGGCTTCCACCAGGGCCTCAACGTGAACATGAACACCGAGCGCTACCAGCGCGAGGACATCTCCGCCCCCTATGCGGCGAACCACCTCATCACCCAGCCCGGCCACGTCGCCTTCGGCATCTGGACGGCCAACTTCGCCCAGGCCATCATCGACGCGGGCTATGAGTGGCGCACCTTCGGCAACCGCTACGAGACCCCGGCCGCAACGGCCGAGGAGATGGTGGCCAAGTGGGACGCCGGCGTGGAGACGGGCTCGTACTACAAGGCCGACACCCTGGAGGAGCTGGCGCAGCAGTGCGGCCTTGACCCCGAGAAGCTCCAGGCCGTGGTGGGGCGCTACAACGAGCTGTGCGTGAAGGGCGTCGACGACGACTTCCACAAGGCCGACCAGTTCATGATCCCCGTGCAGGATCAGGGCCCCTTCTACGCCGCGCAGAACTACGCCATGGTGATGACCGTCATGGGCGGCCTCAACACCAACTGCAACATGCAGGTGTGCGACGAGAACGACGTGCCGCTGCCGGGCCTGTTCAACGTGGGCCACATGACGGGTAACATGTACGCCAACAACTACAACTTCGCGGTGCCGGGCAACTGCTACGGCATCAATTGCATCACCTACGGCTACCTGCTCGGCCACGACCTGGCCGACGGCGTCTTCGAGGCATAAGGGCCGGGAGAGGCTGGCGAAACGAGCCGATGGGGGCGCGTCCGGTGCGGGCGCGCCCCCTTTTTGTGTGCGCGGCGCGGCGGTCGCGCGTCGCGGTGCTAGGATGCTCCCATCGCCACGAGGTGGCGCGGGGACGACGACGCCCGGCAGGAGGGTCGATGAACGCCTTGCAGCACAGCGCACAGGACGCCTCCCGGGCGGCGGGCGGCCAGGCTCGCCAGGGCGCTCACCGCCCCGCCAAGCTCATCGTGCGCCTGGGCGTGGTGTTTCTGGTCTTCGCGGTCGCGGGCGTCGCGCTCAACTGCGCCGTGGGCTACTTCAACACGCGCCAGACCTATTTCGACGCCCAGTCCGAGCGCCTCCATGAGGTGGGGGATTATGTGGCGAGCTCGGCCGCCGCGGGCGTCGACCTCGAGGCGAGCGACGACTCCTGGTCGTCTGTGAGCGAGCGGCTCGACGACTACGCGAGCTACGACGAGGCAAGCGCCGCCTGCGACGAGGCCTACGACGCCTACTACGAGATCTACGACCAGCTGCAAGAGAAATACGGCGGCAAGGACGCCGCCTACACCGACGAGGAGACGAAGGCCCTCACCACCGCCTATGACGAGTACAAGGAGCGCTACGACGTGCTCGTCTACTACTCGCTGTGCGCGATGCTCGAGCGCACCCGCTCGATATTCCGGGTGGACGGCGTCGCCATCCTCGACGCCGACCCGGACGCGAAGACGGTGAGGTATATCGCCGCCGTCGGGACGGACGTGCAGGACGGCGGCTCCACGAGCGTGTACGGCCGCACGGAAAGCCGCGCCGAGGGATACGACGACCTGTGGGTCTTCGCGTCGAACGACGCGCTTGGCTACATGTCGTCGTACTCCTACGTCGACACGTGTTTTCTCGCCTACGTGGCCCTGCCGGCGGGCGACGAGCGCTGGGTCGTCGAGGTCTCGCTCGACACCGAGGAGTTCGAGAGCGCGGTCCTGCGCCAGATGATGAGGACGGTCGTGCTGTCGTGCCTCGTCATCGCCCTGTGCCTGGCGGGCATCCTGTTCTTCTTGCGGCAGCTCATCGTGCGCCCCATCACCTCCCTGTCGCGTCACGTGCGCGCCTTCTCCATCGACAAGGACCCCAAGGCCGGCCAGGCCGTGCGCGCCGAGAAGCTCCCCTCCGACGAGGTGGGCATGCTGGCCAAAGACGTGGCCGACATGATGGACGAGATCCACCGCCACGTGGAGGAGGTCGCGCGCGTCAGCGCCGAAAACGAGCGGGTCCGCTCCGAGCTCGCGGTGGCGAGCCGCATCCAGCTCGGTGCCCTGCCTGCGGTGACGCCGGTGTTCTCGGGCGGTGACGGGCGCTTCTCGCTCTTTGCGTCCATGTCGCCGGCCAAGGAGGTCGGGGGCGACTTCTACGACTTCTTCATGGTGGACGCCGACCGCCTGGCCGTGGTCGTGGCGGACGTCTCGGGCAAGGGCGTGCCCGCCGCGCTCTTCATGATGCGCGCCAAGGCGCTCATCCGCCAGCTCCTGGCCGAGGGCCTGTCGCCGGAGGTGGCTATGAGCAGGGCGAACGACAGCTTGGCGACAGACAACGACGAGAACATGTTCGTCACCGTGTGGCTCGGCGTGCTCGACGCGCGCACGGGCGAGCTGGCCTTCTCCAACGGCGGCCACAACCCTCCCGTCATGATGCGCGCCTCAGGCGACGTCGAGTGGCTGCGCGCGAGGTCCGGCCTGCTCATGGGCGGCTTTGCCGGCGTGCCCTACCGTGCCCGCAGCGTTTCCATGGCCGTGGGCGACACGCTCGTGCTCTACACCGACGGCGTGACGGAGGCCATGAACGAACGCAGCGAGCTCTATGGTGAAGAGCGCCTTGAGGCGCTCCTGCGCTCAATCGGCCCGGACCTGGGGCCCAGGCAGGTCGAAGGGGCGGTGCGCGCCGACATCGCCGCCTTTGCGGGACAGGCCGAGCAGGCCGACGACATCACGCTGCTCGTCGTGCGCCGCACGGGCTAGGCGCCCGAGGGGCGCGCGGCCCCGCCTCAAGAGGG
>CAVEWV010000037.1:13493-24359 GCA_963619535.1 Acutalibacteraceae bacterium
ACGGGCGCGGATCCCTCGGGGACGGACGCTCCCGGGCAGGCCGCCCCGCAGGCGAACGCCCCGTGGCAGGCCACCCCGCAGGCGAGCTCCCCGCGGCAGGCCGCCCCGGCCGCCCTGCGCATCGCCTTGAGCGACCCCGGCATGCCCTACGACCCCCTGGACTACCGCTGGCAGAAGGTCGAGGCCGGCCTGGGCGAGGACAACGAGGTGGGCGGCCTGGGCATCCTGCTCGTGCGCGAGCGCATGGACGAGATGTCCTACAGGCGCCTCGACGGGCGCAACGTGGTGCTGTTGACCAAGCGGCTGCGAGCCGCGAACGGATAGGAGTGGCCCATGGCGTCGATATTCAGGGAGAAGAGCCTTGAGCGCATCCAGTCGCCCGAGCAGCTCAACGACTACATCCACGTCTCCAACCCCAGCGTCTGGATGATCCTGGGCGCCATCGTGGCGCTGATCGTCGGCGTGCTCGTGTGGGCCGGCGTGGGCATCATCGAGGAGAAGTCCCCCGGGGCGCTCGTGGTGCGCGACGGCGTGGCGACGTGCTATGTGGCGCAGGACCGCTCCGGCGACGTCGCCCCGGGCGACGCCGTGCGCGTGAAGACGTCCGCCGGCCAAGAGGCGGCCTCGGGCATCGTGACCCAGGTGGCCGACCAGCCCGTCTCCACCTCCGTGCTGGCCGGGGCCGTGGGCGACGCCCTGGGCGAGGACGTCTTCGGCACCGCCGCCTGGGCGGCCGAGTACGCGGTGTCGGGCGACATCCCCGACGGCGTGTACTCCGCGGACGTCGTCACCGCCTCGTACCACCCGTTCGCCCTGCTTTTGGGTGATGCCTAGATGTGCGCCCTGGGTCCGCGTGGCCGGCGCGGGGCCGCGGCCACCCATGCGTCGTCCCCCGGGCAGATGGCCGGCAAGGTGCCCCAGGTCATGCAGATGGAGGCGCTTGAGTGCGGCGCGGCGAGCCTGGCGATGGTGTGCGCCTACTACGGGCTGTGGAAGCCCTTGGAGGAGGTGCGCCGCGACTGCGGCGTGAGCCGCGACGGCTCCAACGCGCTCAACGTGGTGAAGGCGGCGCGCAGCTACGGCCTCGACGCCAGGGGCTACCGCTACGAGACCGAGCAGCTCGTCGAGATGGGGACGTTCCCCTGCATCGTGCACTGGAACTTCAACCACTTCGTCGTGTGCCGCGGCTTCAAGAAGGGCAAGGCCTACCTCAACGACCCCGCCAAGGGCGAGGTGGTGGTGTCGATGGAGGAGTTCGACAACGCCTTCACGGGCATCTGCCTGTGCTTCGAGCCGACCGAGGGGTTCCAGCCGGGAGGGGCGCCCGCCTCCATCGCCGCCTTCGCCAAGGGCCGCCTGAAGGGCTCGAAGACCGCGCTGCTGTTCGTCGCGATCACCGCGACCATCGGCTCGGTCATGGGCATGGTGAGCCCGGTGCTGTCGCAGGTCTTCACCGACCGGCTCCTCACGCACGAGAGCCCCGAGTGGTTCGTGCCGTTCATGGCGCTCTTCATCGGCGCCGCCCTCATCTCCGCCACCATCTCGGCCTTCAACGCGATCTTCCTGCTCAAGGTCGAGGCCAAGATGGACGCGGTGTCGAGCACCTCGTTCGTCTGGAAGATCCTGCGCATGCCGATGGAGTTCTTCTCGCAGCGCATGGCCGGCGACATCGTGACGCGCGCCTCGTCCAACGCCCAGGTGGCCCAGAGCATCGTGGGCATGCTCGCGCCCCTGGCCATCAACTTCGCCATGCTCATCGTCTACCTCGTGGTGATGGTGAGCTACTCGCCCCTGCTCGCGGCCATCGGCGTGGGCTCCTGCGCCATCAACATCGTGATGGCGCGCGTCATCTCCAAGAAGCGCGTCAACATCACGCGCGTGCAGATGCGCGACCAGGCCAACCTCGCCAGCTCCACCATGGCGGGCATCAGCATGGTCGAGACGCTCAAGGCCTCGGGCGCGGAGAGCGGGTTCTTCAGCCGCTGGAGCGGATATCAGGCCGCGGCCAACGCCCAGTCGGTCAAGTTCGCCCGGCTCAACCAATACCTCGGCATCGTGCCCTCGTTCGTCTCGTCGCTGGCCAATATCGCCGTGCTCATGGTGGGCGTGCTGCTCGTGGTGCGCGGCGAGTTCACCGCCGGCATGGTCCTGGCCTTCCAGGGGTTCCTCTCGCAGTTCAGCGCCCCTGCTCAGAGCCTCATCGGCACGATGCAGTCGTTCCAGGAGATGCGCACCGACATGGAGCGCATCCAAGACGTCATGGACTACGACGACGACCCGGCCCTGGGCGCCCCCGAGCTCAAGGAGGGGCAGGGCGAGAAGCTGCGCGGCGAGCTCGTGATGGACCACGTCACCTTCGGCTACTCGCCGCTGGCGGCCCCACTCATCGAGGATTTCTCCATCCACGTGGAGCCGGGCCACAGCATCGCCCTCGTGGGAGGGTCGGGCTGCGGCAAGTCGACGCTCGCCAAGCTCATCGCGGGCCTGTATCAGCCCTGGGCAGGCGAGGTCAAGTTCGACGGCAAGCCGTTGCTCCAGATACCGCGCGAGGTCCTCACGGGGTCGGTGGCCGTTGTGGACCAGGACGTCGTGCTGTTCAACGACACGGTGTCCAACAACATCCGCCTGTGGGACACCTCCATCGAGGACTACGAGGTGGTCTTGGCGGCCCGCGACGCCGGCATCCACGACGTCATCGTCTTGCGCGAGGGCGGCTACGAGCACAAGCTGCTCGAGGGCGGCCGCGACCTTTCGGGCGGCCAGCGCCAGCGCCTCGAGATCGCGCGCGCCCTGGCGCAGGACCCCACGGTGCTCATCCTCGACGAGGCCACGAGCGCCCTGGACGCCAAGACCGAGGGAGAGGTGATGCGTGCCATCCGCAAGCGCGGCGTGACCTGCATCATCGTGGCGCACCGCCTCTCGGCGATCCGCGACTGCGACCAGATCGTCGTCTTGGACAAAGGCCACGTCGTGGAGCGCGGCACGCATGAGCAGCTCTATGCGGCGGGCGGCACCTACGCGCGCCTTGTGGCGCAGGAATAGGAGGCCGCCGTATGGGATGGTTCGAGTCTCAGATCAACGAGCGCCGCGACAGCGAGCTCGAGATGTTCGACCGCGCGATGCGCGAGCTCTCCTGCGCGGTCACCGGCAAGGACCCCGCGGCCGGCGCGTCCGACAAGGCCCAGGGCGCGATCGCCGCGATACTGGCCTATTACGGGGCGCGCACCGTGCAGGTCCCCCGCAACGTCACCGAGCTGCGCGACGTGCTGGAGTACCAGCTGCGGCCCGCGGGCATCCGCTTCCGCACGGTCAAGCTGCCCGAGGGCTGGTATAAGGACTCGGTGGGGGCGCTGCTGGCCCTCGACGGGCAGGGCAACCCCGTGGCGCTGCTGCCCCAGGCGCGCGGCGGTTACGCCTACGTCGATGCGCAGGGCAACCATGTGCACGTGGACGCGGCCGTCGCCAAGACCCTCTCCAGCGAGGCGTGGTGCTTCTACCGGCCGTTTCCCCTGCGCCAGATCGGCGTCAAGGACATCTTCCTGTATATGGTGAGGTGCCTGGACCCCGTCGACTACATCTACATCCTCGCGGCCACGCTCGCCGTCACGCTGCTGGGCATGTTCGTGCCCCGCGTGAACCAGATCGTGTTCGGGCCGGTCATAGAGTCGGGCGAGGTCGGCCTGGTGCTGCCGGTGGCCTGCCTGCTCGTGGGCGTGACCTTCTCGCAGCTGCTCATCGGCGGCGCCAAAACGATGGTCCTGAACCGCATCAACACCAAGCTGTCGGTGTCGGTGCAGGCCGCGGCCATGATGCGCCTGCTGTCGATGCCGGCGTCGTTCTTCAAGAAATACACGGCAGGCGAGCTTTCCTCGCGCCTGGGAAGCGTGAGCTCCATCGCGTCCATGGTGCAGTCCATCGCGCTGTCCACGGCGCTGACCTCGGTGTTCTCGCTCATCTATATCTTGCAGATCTTCAGCATCACGCCAAGCCTGGCGCTGCCGGCCTTCCTGGTGATCCTGGCGAACTGCGTCATAGGCGTCGTGACGGCGCTTTTGCAGGTGAACGTCTCGCGCCAGTCGCTCGACATCCGGGCGGAGCTCTCCGGCTGGCAGCTCGCCCTCATCAGCGGCATCCAGAAGATCAAGCTCGCCGGGGCCGAGCGCCGCGCCCTGGCCACGTGGGCCGCGCGGTACCAGAAGCTCGTGCGACTCACCTACAACGGTCCGCTGATGCTGCGCCTCTCGAGCACGGTGCAGACGCTCGTGAGCGCGGCGGGCACAGCCGCCATCTACGCGTGCGCGATCGCAGGCGAGGTGACCGTGGCCCAGTACATGGCGTTCACCTCGGCATTCGGCATGGTGTCGGGCGCGTTCGGCTCGCTTACCGGCGCCGCGACCCAGATCGCCCTCGTGCGCCCCTACCTGGAGATGGCCGAGCCCATCCTCAAGACGACGCCCGAGGTGAGCGAGAACCGCGAGGTGCTCATGCGCGTCACCGGCGCCTTCGAGCTCGACAACGTGACCTTCGCCTATGAGCAGGGCCAGAAGCCCATCTTGGAGGACCTGTCGCTGAAGGTGCGCCCGGGCCAGTACGTGGCCGTCGTGGGGCGCACGGGCTGCGGCAAGTCGACCATCATGCGCCTGCTTCTGGGCTTCGAGCAGCCCCAGCGCGGCGCCGTCTACTACGACGGGCGCGACCTCGCCACGCTCGACGCCGCCAGCCTGCGCCACAACATCGGTGTGGTCTTGCAGGACGGCAAGCTCTTCCAGGGCGACATCTACTCCAACATCGTCATCTCGGCCCCGTGGCTCACGCTCGACGAGGCCTGGGAGGCCGCGGAGATGGCCGGCATCGCCGACGACATCCGCGCCATGCCCATGGGGATGCAGACCATGGTGGGCGAGGGCGGCACGGGCCTTTCGGGCGGCCAGCGCCAGCGCCTCATGATCGCGCGCGCCATCGCGCCCAAGCCCAAGATCCTCATGTTCGACGAGGCCACGAGCGCCCTGGACAACGTGACGCAGCGCATCGTGTGCGAGAGCTTGGAGAAGCTCAAGTGCACGCGCGTCGTCATCGCGCACAGGCTCTCGACCATCCGCACCTGCAACCGCATCGTGGTGATCGACCAGGGCAAGATCGCCGAGGACGGCACCTACGACGAGCTGATCGCCAAGGGCGGCATCTTCGCGGAGCTGGTGGAGCGGCAGCAGGCGTAGGCGGGGGCCGAGAGGCGCCGCCCGTGCGACGAGTGTCAGGCAGGCCCGATGAATTCCCGCGTCGAGCTTGCGGTGACGCCTCGACCGTGGTTGTATTGCAGTGTCGTTTGGCAAGCGGCGTGCCGGCCGATGAGGCGGCGCGCATGACGGCAAGGAGGAGGACATGGACGCGACAAAGCTCGCATCCCAGCAGGGTCAGATGACGCCGGGGGACGCCCAGGTCGACGCTCGCGATTGCGAGCGCAAGGGGAGCGGTCTGCCCGACGCCGCCCATGCGCTGGGCGACGCCCAGCTCAGCGAGGTCGTTGCAGGCGTGGCCGTCTCGGCCCTGGGGCCTAAGAAGAAGCCCATCATCTGGTAGAGACGCGCACGCGGAAAACCGCACAGGCCGCACACATCGGGCGTCTAACCAGATGTCTGTGAGGCATCTACCAGGCACGGAGCCGAATCGGGGCGACTTGCTCCTTGTGGGTGTGCCTCCGTTTTGGGTGCTTCTGACAGGACTTGCCCGGATTGGGTCGGTTGACATTCGCCGGGTGTGCGCCCATGATTCGCCGCAATGTGTGCGCCCGGGCGGGCATGTGCCGCGCCCGGGCGTTTGACGGTCCCAACGACGTGCTAAGGGAAGGAGGTGTTCTGGATGGTCGCACAGGAGAAGCGCGCCCGCATTCACGGTGGCGTATGAGCCGCACCCGAACTCGCCTGGTCGGGGCGTGAGCCATATCGCACAGCAAGCGAATGCAAGAAGGAGGACTCCTGTGCCGCAAGGAGCTGACCTGCAGAACACCTCGCTCGACGCCGCATCTGGCGCCCGGGCCCCTTTCAACTACGATTTCACCACGCGCGTGACGCGCGCCCACACGGGCTCGTCCAAGTGGGACGGGATGCTGCGCGCAAACCCCGAGGTCCCCGAGGGCGTGGTGCCGCTCTCCACGGCCGACATGGAGTTCGTGAAGCCCCCCGAGGTCTGCGCGTGCCTGCACCGCCTGGCCGACGAGGCCATCCTGGGCTACACCGGCCCCACCGACGCCTACTTCGACGCCGTGCTCGGCTGGCAGCGCACCCGCCACGGCTGGGAGCCCCGCCGCGAGTGGGTCGCCCCGTGCCCGGGCGTGGTGCCGGCGCTCTACCGCGCGGTGCGGCTCTTCACCCAGCCCGGGCAGGGCGTGATCATCCAGCCGCCGGTGTATTTCCCCTTCAAGACGGCGGCCTCAAGCGAGGGCCGCACGATGGTGGAGAACCCCCTGGTACGCGCCGAGGACGGCACATACTCCATCGGCTTCGACGACCTTGAGCGCAAGGCGGCCGACCCCGCCAACACGCTGCTTCTGCTGTGCAGCCCGCACAACCCCGTGGGGCGCGTCTGGAGCGCCCAGGAGCTGCGCCGCGTGGCCGACATCTGCAGGGAGCACGGCGTGTACGTGGTGTGCGACGAGATCCACAACGACCTCATCCTGCCCGGGCACGAGTTCACCTCGATGGGCCAGGTGCTCAGCGCCCAGGAGATGGAGGGCGTCGCCGTGTGCACGGCCCCCTCCAAGACCTTCAACCTGGCGGGCGTGCAGTGCTCCAACATCTTCATCGCCGACGAGGGGCGCCGCACGAAGTTCGTGCGCGCGGCCTTCTCCCAGGGCGGCCCCTTCGGGCTTAACGCCTTCGCCTACCCCCTGGCCACCTGCGTCTATACCGAGTGCGCCGGCTGGCTCGACGAGCTGTGCCGCGTGCTCGACGACAACCGCCGCCTGGTGGAGGGTTACCTGGCCCAGCACCTGCCCCAGATCCACGCCGCCCCGCTCGAGGGCACCTACCTCATGTGGCTCGACTGCTCGGCGCTGGGCCTGGACGACGCGGCGCTCGACGAGCTCATGGTGAAGAAGGCGCTGCTCTTCGGCGACGCGGGCACGATGTTCGGCACGGGCGGCTCGGGGTATGTGCGCGTGAACATCGCCTGCCCGGCCAGCGTGCTCACCGAGACGCTCGAGCGCCTGAGCGTCGCCGTGGCCGGAATCTCGGCATAAGGGAGGCATGCATGGACTACGTGGGCATCGACATCGGCTCGACGGCGACGAAGGTGGCCGTCATGGGCCGCGCGGGGGACGACGGCCCCCTCGAGCTGGCGCAGACGTTCCTCATCCCCACGGGCTACAGCAGCGTGGACGCCGCGGCACGCGCCCTTGAGCTGCTGCAGGGCGCGGGCTATGAGCGTGAGGGCTTCACGTGCGTGGCCACCGGCTACGGGCGCATCTCGGTGCCCTACGCCGACAAGGCCGTGACCGAGATAACCTGCCATGGCCGGGGCGCGGCGCACCTCTTCGGGCCGGAGGGCCTCGTGGTGGACGTGGGCGGCCAGGACACCAAGGTCATGGAGCTTGTGGGCGGCGCGGTGAAGCGCTTCGTCATGAACGACAAGTGCTCGGCGGGCACGGGGCGCTTCCTTGAGGTGATGGCCGACAGGCTCGGCGTGTCGCAGACCGAGCTGGCGCAAATGGCGCGGCGCGGCGAGCCCACCGTCATCTCCAACATGTGCACGGTCTTCGCCGAGAGCGAGGTCATCTCGCTGGTGGGCAAGGGCGAGCCGCGCGACAACATAGCCCGCGGGGTGTTCGACTCGGTGGTGAAGCGCGTGGCCTCGCTGGCCGCGCAGGTGCCCGTGCCTGCCGGCACGCCGCGCTACCTCACCGGCGGCCTGTGCGACAACCCCTACTTCGCCGAGTGCCTGGGGGCCGCCATGGGCGTGGAGGTGCTGAGCTGCCCGCAGGCGCGCTTCGCCGGCGCCATCGGCGCGGCCATCTCGGCAAGCAGGCTGTAAGAGCGGGGCTTGCGCGCCCGCACGTGCGGCGACCAGGTGCTTCTTGCTGAGGCACAAAAGAGCATATACACATACGCATACGTATGCATATTCATACTACGGGAGCTTTAGGAGAGGGAGACTGACATGAGCGCAAACGAGAACGGCACCCAGGCGATCCCGGTGCAGGACGAGCCGCTGCCCACCAACTTCGAGGAGTTCAACGAGCAGCGCAAGGCGAGCTTCATGCGCGTCAAGCAGTACAAGGACCAGGGCGGCAAGCTCGCCGGCGTGCTGTGCTCCTACAGCCCCATGGAGCTGCTCGACGCCGCGGGCGTGGCGGCCGTGGGCCTGTGCGGCATGAGCGACGAGACCATCCCCGCCGCCGAGACGGTGCTGCCCAAGAACCTGTGCCCCCTCATCAAGAGCACCTACGGATTTGCCCTCACGCAGAAGTGCCCCTTCACCTACTTCGCCGACCTCGTGGTGGGCGAGACCACCTGCGACGGCAAGAAGAAGATGTACGAGTTGCTCGGCGACCTCAAGGACACCTACATCCTGCACCTGCCCAACTCGCGCGAGAACCCCATGGAGCGCGAGCTGTGGTACGAGGAGCTCAAGCGCTTCCGCAGCTTCCTGGAGGAGAAGTTCCAGGTGGAGATCACCGACGAGAAGCTGCGCGACGCCGCCCGCATGCGCAACCGCCTGCGCCGCGCCCTCGTGAAGCTCTACAACGTGCAGACGATGACCCCGCCGGCGGTGAAGGGCACCGAGCTCATGAGCTCGCTGCAGGCCGGTTCGTTCAACTTCAACGCCGCGAACTTCACCGAGCGCGTTGAGAAGCTCGTGGAGCAGCGCGTGGCCGAGGCCCAGGCCGGCCAGAGCGCCGTGCCGGCAAGCGCCAAGCGCATCCTGCTGACGGGCTGCCCCTCCGGCGGCCTCATCAACAAGGTGGGCCGCACCATCGAGGCCAACGGCGGCGTGATCGTGTGCCTGGACGACTGCTCCGGCGAGCGCACCAACAAGATGCTCGTGGACGAGGACGCCGACGACATCCTGCGCGCCATCGCCGATCGCTATCTCGACATCAACTGCTCGGTGATGACCCCCAACGAGGGCCGCATCGAGAACACCCTGGCCATGTGCGAGAAGTACCATGTGGACGGCGTGATCGACGCGGTGCTGCAGGCGTGCCACACCTTCAACATCGAGGCCATCCGCATGGGCCGCGCCATGAACGAGGCGGGGATTCCCTATATGAAGCTGGAGACGGACTACTCTATGGGCGACTCGGGCCAGATCGAGACGAGGATTGCTGCCTTTATCGAGACGCTGTAGAGGGGGGAGGCGATCACAGCACCGCATTTGCGGCGTTGAAATGAGGCTTATGTACTTAAGTACACTGCGCCTCATTTCGCCTTGCAACTGCGGCACTGTGACGCCTCTGAGGTCAAGGGCAAGATCTAAGGTCAAGAGCTAAGGGCAAGGGCAAGGGCAAGGGCCGCGCGGGGGTTGGCTGGCGAGGATGGGTGGAAGGGAACGGGGCTATGATCTACTTCGACAACGCGGCGACGTCGCTGGTGAAGCCGGCGGAGGTGACGCAGGCGGTGGTGGATGCCATGGCGCACCTGGGAAACGTCGGGCGTGGCGTGCACCAGGCGAGCCTGGGCGCGGGGATGTCGGTGTATGAGTGCCGCTGCGCCGTGAGCGACCTGCTCGGCGGCCCCGGCGCGGCTCGCGTGGCCTTCGGGGCCAACGTCACCTGGGCGCTCAACACCGCCGTCGCGGGGCTTCTGCGCCCCGGCGAGCGCGCGCTTACCACGGCGGCCTCGCACAACTCGGTGCTGCGCCCGCTCTTCCGCGCCCGCGACCTTGCGGGGTGCACGGTGGACGTGGCACCCATCGCCCCGGACGCCTCCCTTGACCTGGACGAATACGCCGCCCTCCTTGAGCCCGACGCGCAGGGCGCCCCCGTGCGCCTCGTGGTGGCCACGCATGCCTCCAACCTCACGGGCGACGTGTACGACGTGGCCCAGATGGCGCGCCTGGCCCACGAGGCCGGGGCGCTCTTCGTGCTCGACGCCGCCCAGACGGCCGGTGCCATCCCGCTCGACATGGCGGCCCTGGGGGCCGACGTGGTGTGTTTCACCGGCCATAAGAGCCTGCTGGGGCCCCAGGGCACGGGCGGCCTCATCGTGGCGCAGGGCGTGGAGGTGGCCCCGCTGCTCGAGGGCGGCACGGGCATCCACAGCTTCGACGAGCGTCAGCCCACCTCGATGCCCGAGAGCCTGGAGGCCGGCACGCTCAACGCCCACGGCCTGGCGGGTCTGGCGGCGGGCGTTGCGTACCTGCAGCGCACAGGCGTGGCCGAGCACGCCGCCTACGTCGCCGGCCTCACCGAGCGCTTCGAGCGCGGGGTGCTGGCCTGCCCGGGCGTCACCGTGTACGGGGGCCACGCGGGCGTGGCGCGCACGGGCGTGGTGGCGCTCAACGTGGGCCAGCTCGACGCGGCGCTCGTGAGCGAGAAGCTCTCGTCGCGCTACGGCATGTGCACGCGCCCCGGCGCCCACTGCGCCCCGCTTATGCACAAGGCCCTGGGCACGCAGGAGCGTGGCGCCGTGCGCTTCAGCTTCTCGCACTTCAACACCCAAGATGAGATAGACGCTGGCGTGGCGGCCATCGCCGAGATTGCCGCCGAGGCGCAGGCCAAGGCTGCCGCAATGACGAAAAGGGACGGGCGCAATTCGTCATTTGGCCATCTACCAGGCAAATGACGAAAAGGCTACGTCCCTTTTCGTCATTGGGGTCCGGCTGCCAAGCGGTACAATCACGGGCGTTATCGTCTGTCCGGCGGCTCTGCGA
>CAVEWV010000038.1:0-24237 GCA_963619535.1 Acutalibacteraceae bacterium
TGCGGGGCCGACAGCACCGGGTAGTCCTCCTCGCGCCACTTGCGCGGGGCGCGCAGCAGGTAGCGCACGTGGGGGCCGTTGCCAGTGTCCACGAGCTGGTGGATGTCGGTCTCCTCGTAGGCCTCCACGTAGTCCTTGAACTTGACGCGGGCCTTCATCATGTCGTCGTAGCCCACGGCCTTGGGGTCCTTGGGGGCAGCCGGGCCCTCAAACTCGCCCACGCCCTCGTCGAGGTCGCCGAAGAAGCGGGCGCGCGCCGCGCACTGCGACACGCAGTGGGGTAGCAGGCCCTGCTCCACGCGGTCGACGCACAGGTCGCACTTGTCCACGACGTTGGTCTCGGGCTCGAGATAGCGCACGCCGTAGGGGCAGGCGGTCATGCACAGCTGGCAGCCGATGCACAGCTCGCGGTCGACGCGCACCACGCCGTTCTCGTCCTTGAACGAGGCGCCGGTGGGGCACACGGTGACGCACTCGGGGTTCTCACAGTGCTGGCACTGCATGGGCAGGAAGTACATCTCCACATCGGGGAAGTGCCCCGAGCCGCCCTCGATGGGGTTGGGCCCGACGCGCATGGTCTTGATCCTGAACTGGCCCACGGGCACGTGGTTGACGACCTTGCAGGCCACGGTGCAGGCAAGGCAGCCCACGCAGCGGTTCAAGTCGGTGACGATCGCATAGTTAGCCATGGTGCAGTCCTCCTCTCAATGAATGGCGAGGCCGCGCCCCCAAAGGGGCAGGCCGCCCTGCGCCCGGCGCCCGCAAACGCGGGCGTCGGACGGGCGCGGCCCCGCGCAGGTCGGGTTAGCCGCGCAGCGCACTCAGGGGCGTGAGGCCCTGGGCGGTGGCGCTGGCAAACGTCAGGTCGATGGTCGCATCGTTGATGCGCGGGTCGTTGGCGAGCCATTCCTTCAGGCGCGGGTCGGAGGCGTCGCAGATGGCCTCGACCACGGTGCCGTCGGCCATCTTGACCGAGGGGACGATCGTGCCGTTAGGCGTGTTCTCCTCGGTGGCCTTGTACACGAGCATCGGCACGCCGCGCATCTGGTTGGCGCCGCCCACCGGGTCCTGGGCGTACTTGTCCATGATGCAGTTGATGTTGACCTGGTCGAAGCCGTGGGCGGCGGTGTCGAACTCGGGGTACCACCAGCCGTGGTTGGCGTTGACCGTGCCGGGAGCGATGCCGTAGTACAGGTCGATGATCTCGCGCACGGCACCCCAGGGGCTGCGGATCCAGACCCACTCGCCCTGCTCGAAGCCCAGGCGCGCGGCGTCCTCGGGGTTCATCTCCAGGCGCGGCGCGGGCCACAGCTCGCGGCACCAGGGAAGCTGACGATGCTCGGAGTGGAAATAGACAGGCTGGCGGGAGCCGGTCGTGCCCCAGAACACGTTGTCGGGGTTCTTGACGAGCTCCTCCTTGTAGCGCACGAGCAGGTTATCCTCGCCGGACTCGGTGAGGTCGCACTCGGGATAGCTCGCGAAGGACTGGTTGCGGTAGTCCTCGCTGGAGAGCTGGATCTCGTCGACGCGGGAGGCGTCGTAGAGCTCGGGGTTGGAGATGCGGGAGTTCTTAGGCTCGAACCAGTGCGGGAACTTCTCCACGTCGGGGATGTGCTTGTCCCACTCGGCGCGGGAGGGCATGCACTGCTCGTAGAAGTTGGGCGCGTCGTCGCCGATGTAGCTCTCGCAGATGGTGGACCAGATCTCGGTCTTGCCGGTAGGCGTGGAGAAGCCGGGCTTCTCGTCGAAGAGCGGGCGCAGCTCGCGGTTCTTGGAGTGACGGCGGTAACCCATCTCGGCGCGGCGGTAGGTGCCCCAGCGCTCGGGGTAATAGGTGCGCGCGTCGAACCAGCCCTCTTCCTGGAACTTCTTGCGGTAGCTCTCGAAGTCGATACCCTCGGGGAACTCAGGCATGGCCCAGTACTTCACGTTCGCGGTGAGGTATTGCACCTCCTGCTCGTCGTAGTCCACGTCCCCGCCCATCTGGACGAAGTTGTTGTAGTCCATGTCGAACCACTCGTCGAGGCCCTCGACCGTGTTGTTGTACGGCACGCCCATGGCCTTGTACAGGCACACGGCGCTGATGAAGTCGCAGGTCTGGTCGCCGATGGGGTACACGGCGCGCTGGGCCAGGCCGAAGATGCCGCCGGCACCCTGCGAGGCGCGCGGGCAGTTGACCTCGAGCCAGTGGGCGCAGGGGATGATGATGTCGGCGTTGCCGTTGTTGGGGCAGCTCCACAGGTTGAAGTCGAGGTAGAAGTCCAGCGCCTTCTGGGCCTCCCAGGCCTCGATGAGGTTGGACGAGTGCATGAAGTCGCCCGACATGCACACCTCGCCGTGGATCTGGTACATGGAGTTGATGTTGCGGCACGCGTCGTAGACGGCGGTGGCGTCGGCCCAGTTGGACCAGTACTTCGTGAGCGGGAAGCGGTCGGAACCGATCATCTTCTCGTTGCGCTCCACGACGGTCTTGTCAAGCGGCCACTGCTCGCTAGGCTGGTAGTTGCCGCCCTTGCGGTCGGCGATCCAGTAGGCCTCCTCGTCGGTGGGGACGTGGTTGCCGTAGCGCTCGGCCAGGGGCGACCCCTCGTCCACGAGCTGCTTGACCCAATCCTGGATAAGCGGGATCTGCTCGTCGATGGTGAGGTTGCGCGGGGTGTTGCCCAGGGCGACCGGGCCCACCACGGAGTCGTCCAAGCCCCAGGTCTTGGGGTTCTCGGGCATGTTGAGCATGAAGTTGTCCCAGCCGGGCTGCGTGGCAAGCTCGTGCTTGGTGGCGCCGCGGTTGCCGGCAGGGCCGTCGCCGTTGCCGGTGATGGTGGACAGGATCTGCAGGGCGCGGGAGTTCTGCACGCCGTGGCCGTTGTGGTCGATGGCGAGCTGGTAGTGGATGCCGCCGTTGCCGTAGAGGGGGTTCAAGCGCGTCGTGTAGGCGATGCAGGCCTCCTCGATCTTCTCGGCGGGGACCTCGGTCACCTCGGCGGTGTACTCAAGGGTGTTTTCCTCGAGGTTGTCGATGAACGACTCCCAGGCGGTGCGGGCGGTGATGGTCTTGCCGTTCTTCAGCTTGATCTCCACGCCGCCGGGCGTGAGCGCCGGGCTCTTGGGCAGGCCGGCCGGGTTGGAGCGCTTGCCGCCCTCGTTGCCGGGGTGCCAGTACTCGTCGTAGGTGGCGTCGGCCGGGTCGGCGAACTGCGAGGGGTCGGGCAGCCAGGCGTCGGCGATGATGGGCTTGTAGGGGTGCTCGATCCAGGTGCCCGTGGTGGGGATGCGATGGCGCTCACCCTCCCAGCAGCACTGTTCGGCATCCCAGTAGGTGGGCTTGTCGTTGTTCTCGTCCCACACGATGAAGCGCTGGTAGCGGCCCTCGTAATCCCAGAACTGGTTCACCCAGTCGGGGTCGCAGTCGGCCTCGGTGATGAGACGGCTCGTGAGGTCGATGCCGCCGGTGGACTCCCAGAGCCAGCCCTTCTCGGTGCGGCCGTCCTCCTCGGGGTTCCACAGGAACGGGGCGTCGGTCCAGCGACGCACGAACAGGTCGTCGTAGGCCTCGTTGTCGATGACCCAGCGCAGCATGCCGCACAGAAGCGCCATGTCGGTGCCGACGCGCAGGGGCAGCCAGATGTCGGCCTCCTTGCCCAGCGGCGTCATGCGCGGGTCGATAAGGACGTGCTTGTAGGCGCGCTGCGCGATGTCCACCACGCCGCGGCACGAGGAGTCGTAGTTGGAGTACTCCACGGCGGTGCCCCACTGCATATACACGAGGGGCTGCTGCTCGATCTCGACCCACGAGGAGGCGTTCTCGTCGGTCATGATGGTGGCAAAGTGGCGCGGGCCCTTGCAGATCTGCTGCGCGGTGATGGAGTTGGGCGTGCCGAAAAGGTTCTTGAAGGCCGCATAGGGCGCCATCGACCAGATGCGCGAGGTGCCGCCTGCGGAGAAGACCGACTCGCCGCCGTACTTGGCGACGATCTCGTTGAACTTGGCGCCCGACTCGTCGAAGGCCTCGGCCAGCGAGATGCGCTGCCAGCCCGGGTCCTCTTCACCCTTGGGGTTGGTGCGCTTCTGGCAGTAGCGCAGGCGATCGGGGTGGTAGAGGGCGAGCATGGACGACTGGCCCTTGGAGCAGCAGTGGCCGCGGCTGTGCGCGCTCTGCTCGTCGCCCTCGATCTTGGTGACGATTCCGTCCTCGACGGTGATCCACACGCCGCACTCGTTCTTGCCGCAGGCGCGGCAGCACGAGCGGATGTGCTGGACGTCGGTTGCCTGGCCGGTGTCGGTCCCCTCGGCCAGGGCGTCAGAGGGCGTGGACGCGAAAGGCACCGACGCCGCCACGGCTGCGACTGCTGCCGCCTTCACGAAGCTGCGACGCGATAGCGTGAAACTCTTCATGCCTTCCTTCCCTTCCTTGTCGGTGTGTCATATGGGTGTGACATGCGTGAACCCCTCAGGCTCTCTCCAACCCTCAAGGCTCCCTAAGACCCGCGTCGGCCCCGCCGCCCCCTCGCATGCCCAGTCCTGCACACGGGCCGCGACGACCTGCCGACGCGCCGGTTCTTTGGCGCACTTAGCATGGTAGGGAGGCCCCGGGGGCTGAAAATCTCCAAAAAGGGATGAAGAGACCGAGCGCCCCATCTCATGAAAAAGGGGGTAGAGGGCACAAAAAGTGCGGGATATGGTGAGGCCACAAACAATAAAAAGCCTGCTTGAAGCCTCATCTGCGAGGAATGCGGGCAAGGAAGAGAAAGGCTGCCCACCATGGCTATGAAACCGTACCCTTCAAACCTCATCGTCTTCGACATGGCAGCGGAGGGCTTCGACGAGGAGCTGAAGCTCGACATCGTGCGCTCGTGGACCCACATCGGCGAGGTGCTCGTGCGCACCCACACCACCCCCGGGGGCGAGCAGCCGCGCAACGTCATACATATCAAGGTGAAGTACGGCTGCCGCCCCTACCTCGCCACCGACGCAGGCGAGGCCGACGCCAACTGGGCCGAGCGCATGGAGCAGCACATCCTGGCCACGATGCGCAAGGTGTCGAACAACCTCGTGGCCCACAACCGCCGTCGCCGCCGCGAGGGCGCCCCCGACATTCCCTTCGCCGCTATGGAGTTCGAGCTTGAGCGCGGCACGATGACGATGGAGTTCCTGCTCGACTCCAACGGCGCCGTGCCGGCTGAGTGCGCCCAGGTAGCCACGGCCATCCGCACGGCCCTGGGCGCGGGCGCGCTGGGCCAGGCGGTGCGTGTGGTGGCCCCCTCGCCACAGGCCTACGAGGAGCAGGCCGCCCTGGCCGCGCAGGAAAGGCTCGCCCGCGAGCAGGAGCAGGCCGCACGTGATGAAGAGCAGGCGGCCCGCGATGAGGAGCTGCACGCCCAGGCCGAACAGCGAGCCCAGGAACGCTTCATGGAGTCGCCCGAGCTTGTGGCCGCCGAACAGGAGCGCGCCCAGGCCCAGGAGACGGCCGGAGCCGAAGCCGACGCCGCCGCGGACGAGGACGCCCAGGCGGGCCAGGCCGACGACCCCTACGATCGCCGCGTGAGCCCCCTGGAGGTGCCGCCGCTATCGCGCGAGGAGTGGGACGCACTCTACGGCACGCACGAGGCCGACTTCGCGCTCGACTACCACGTGTGGCGCGTCGTGTACGCCGACGGCTCCACGCGCGACTTCGACTCCAGCGTGCAGGCCTTCGTGGCGTAAGGGGGCGGCCATGCGCGTTCAAGACATCGCGGGCTTTGCAGGGCGCCTCGCCAAAGTCACCGGGCCCGCCCGCTCGGGCAAAACGCAGGCCTGCGCGCTTCGCTGCAAGCGCCTGCTGGAAGAAGGCGCCGACCCCGCGCAGATCCTGGTGGTCGTATCGACGGGGCCGGCCAAGCGCGCGTTCCGCGCACGTCTCGCCCAGCTCATGGAGGATGCGTGCGAAGAGCTGCGACAGGCCGCGGGGCGTGTGGTGGTGGCGCGGGCCGTCGAGGTGTGCCAGACCGTGATGGACGACCCCCAGGTGGTCGCCCTCACCGGCAGGCGGGCACGCGTGCTTTCCGACTCCGAGTACACGTTCTTCCTCGAGGACCTCAAAACGCTGGGGCAGAAGAACCAGCGCCTGCACAACATGTTGCTCTTCTTCTTTGCCCAGTGGAGCAACCTGTGCCCTGAGCAGGAGTGGCTGCTGCCCGGCGAGGAGAGCGACCTGCTCGCCTACGCGCGGCGCGTGCTGACCAGCTTGGGTGCCACGCTGCGCCACGAGCTGCCCTACCTGTGCGCGAACTTCCTGGCCAGCGAGGCCGGCGAGGCCTTCGGGCGGCGTTACTCGCACGTGCTGTGCGACGACTTCCAAAACCTCTCGCGCGCCGAGCAGACCTGCATGGCGCTGCTCGCCCGCGACCAGCTCATGGTGTTCGGCTGCGCCGACAAGGCCGTGAGGGCCAACACCGACTACCCCTGCCCGGAGGGCTTCGCGCGCTTCGAGCGTGTGCGCAAGGGTGCCGAGGTCCTGGAGCTCGAGGTGCAGGCGGGCCCGACCGGGGCGCTCGCCTTCGAGCGCGCGCTGGGGGGCGATGCGGGCGCGGGCGCCTCGGGTGCTGGCGCTGCGTTCGTACAGTGGCGCACGCCCGACGAGGAGCTTGAGGGCCTCTGCCGACTTGTGGACGCCTGGACGGCGCACGGCCCCGAGCGTCGCACAAGCGACGTCGCGGTGGCCGTGCCCACGCGACGCTGGGGCGCCTTCGTGGAGAAGGCCCTGGCCGCCCACGGCATCCACGCATGCACGGCAGGCCTGGGGCGCAAGCTCGGCGGCGACCCCCGCACCCGGGGCATGCACGCCCTGGCCAGCGCCTGGGCGGGCCTGCGCCTTCTGCGCGACGAGCGCGACCCCCTGGCATGGCGCGCCTGGACGGGCTTCGACAACGCCATCACCAACAGCGAGGCCTGGACGCACATTTACAAGATGTCGTGGGAGCGCGGTGTGGGCGTCTGCGAGGTACTCGATGACATCGCCGCAGGTCAGGCCCAGGTTCCCAAGGCCGAGCTCATAGCGCAGCGCGTACAGGAGGGCAGGGATTTCGTAAGCCGAGCAGGAACCCTGCGCGGGTCCGACCTGGCGCATGCGGTGGGCCTGGACGCCGCCCCCGCCGCAGGTTGTGCCGACGCCTTGGCGGCCGAGTCGGCCGGCCCCCGCGAGCTGCTCGGCGCCCTGCGCGCCTGGCTCGAGGGCGAGGACGCCCCTTCCGAGGACGGCGTGAGCGTCGCGCTCTTCGAGAACCTGTGCGGGCAGGACTTCCCACTTGTGATCATGGCGGGCATGGTAGACGGCATGGCCCCCGGCAAGGACGTCTTCGACATCGGTAAGACCGACAAGGCGCGCACCCAGGCCCTCGCCGACGACCGCGTCCGCACGCGCGTGGCGGCGGGCAGTGCCGGGCAGGCGCTCGTCGTCTCCACGTTCACGCGCACCACGGTCGAGGTCGCCGAGCGCTCGAAGATGCAGGTCGCGCGCATCGCCGCCGCGCCCGAGGGCCGCGTGGCGCACGTGAGCCCCTCGCAGCTGCTCTCCGAGGCGGGGGCCACGCCCCTGCCCGCTGACGCCGCCGGTCTCGACGCCCTGCTGGCCTAGCCGGCCGGCCTCCCCCAACCCCCCGAGCCCAAGGAGGCGCGATGCAAGGGTTCAAGACCGAGTCCAAGGCCATCCTGGACCTTATGATCAACTCCATCTACACCAACCACGAGGTGTTTCTGCGCGAACTCATCTCCAATGCCTCCGACGCCTGCGACAAGGTGCGCCTCGCTGCGGGCGAGGACCGTGACGGCAAGGCCGGGCAGGGTGAGACGGCGACCGACGCACTGGGCATCCACCTGGCGTTCGACCAGGCGACACGCATGCTCACCGTGAGCGACACAGGCATCGGCATGGGCGCGGCCGACCTGGAGCGCTGCCTGGGCACCATCGCGCACTCCGGCAGCGCCGAGGTGCGCCGCGCGCTGGAGGCGGGCGGGGCCGAGCATGCCGCAAAGGCCGACGTGGACATCATCGGCCAGTTCGGCGTGGGCTTCTACAGCGCGTTCATGGTAGCCGACCACGTGCGAGTGGTGTCGCGGGCCCTCGGCGCCGACCAGGCCTTTTGCTGGGAGAGCGACGGCGTCGAAGGCTACACGGTGGCCCCCGCCGAGCGCGACGCCCACGGCACCGACGTCATCCTGCACATCCGCCCCAGCACATCCGACGAAAACCTCGAGCGCTACCTCGACCAAAGCTCGCTCATGGGGCTCGTGCGTCGCTACAGCAACTACATCCGCTACCCCATCACCATGGACCTCGCGGCAGAGTCGTTCGACGCACAGGGCGCGCTCGTGCGCGACGAGAGCCAGCAGCGCCGCGAGGTCGTGAACTCCATGACCCCCATCTGGGCACAGTCCGAAGAGAGCGTGGGGCAAGACGAGCTCGAGGGGTTCTACCGCTTCGAGTTCCGCGACCCGCAGGCTCCCCTGCGTTGCGTGCGGGCGCACGCCCGCGGCGTCATCGAGTACGACGCACTGCTCTTCGTGCCCGCCCAGGCCGACCCCGAGCTGTACGCCAAGGACGCGCGCTACGGCCTCAAGCTCTACAGCGCCGGCGTCCTCATCGACGAGGCCTGTGCGGCGCTTCTGCCCGGCCACCTGCGCTTTGTGCAGGGCGTCGTGGACACGCGCAACATCCGCCTCAACGTCTCGCGCGAGTCCATCCAGGAAGACGGGCGCATCCAAATCATCACCCGGCAGCTCGAGCGCAGCGTGCTCGAGAGCCTGCGCGACATGATGGCGAGCGACCGGCCCGCCTACGAGCGGCTCTTCGAGCAGTACGGCACGGGCTTTCGCTTCGCCATCTGCCAAAGCCGCGGCGACCTCACCAATGTCCTGCACGACCTGCTGCTCTACCGCTCGGCCAAGCACGACCGGCTCATAAGCCTGCAGGAGTACCTGGACGAGGCCGGCAACGCCAAGGACGCCCAGGTGTTCTACGCCGCCGGCTCCAACGTCGAGCGCCTCAAGGCGTCCCCTGCGGTGCAGGCACTGCTGCGCCAAGGCCACGACGTGCTGCTGTGCCCCCACGGCGCCCAGGACGAGTTCTGCCTCATGACCATGGGCACGTACAAGGGCGCGGGCTTCCACAGCGCCGCAAGCGCCAACCTCGACGTGGCGGGCACGTCCGGCACACAGGCCGAGGATGCCGACGGGGGCAGGCAGATGCAGGAGGCTCTCGCGCAGCTTGGGGCGCACTCCCCCGTGCCACTCGTGCGCGTGGCGGCGTCCTCCCTGCTCACAAGGTCCGACGAGGCCGCGAGCCGCGTGGCCACCGAAGGCCTCATGACCATCTCGATGGCCAAGTTCGTGAGCTCGCGCCTGGGCGAGGGCAAGGCGCCGGGGCCGCTCTACGTGCTGGAGGTCAACACCGCGAACCCGGCGTTCCTCCTAGCACAGCAGGCCGTCGCAAAGGGCGACACGGCCCTGCTCGACGCCTGCGCCACCGCCCTCGTGGGCATGGCGTTCCTGGCCGAGGACATCCCCCTGCCCGACCCGGCGGCTTTCAACCGCTCGGTATGCGCGCTGCTGTCGCAAGCCTCCGCAGGGCCCGCCATGCGGTAGTGGCACAGCCGCACAACCCTATTGCACGCCCCGTCCGGGGCCCGCCGCAGGCCGTCCAACCAGCAAGGACGGCCTGCGGCGTTTCATTTGCAACCGCCAGCGCCGCATGTGTGGCCAAAAGATGTATAGTGTCTGTCAATTACAGGGAGAGATGTGGGTTTGAGGCCAGGCCGCGCGCATGCCGGCGGCAGGCCATGCCTGCGCAAAGGGAACAATATGAACACTACCGGGACCGCCGAGGGCACGAGCGTGGCCGCACGACCAACCGCCGAAGGCAGGGCCGCCGCACTGGCCCTGGGCCTTGCCCTGCACAACGCCTGGGTGTGCTCGGCCATGTATTCCTCCTCGATGTTCGGCACCGTGGTGGAGTTCCCCGGCATGCGCGGGGCAAGCTTCTCGCTGCTCTACATCGTCTCGAGCATCGGCTTCTTCATCACGGCTATCGTCGCCTGCTGCATCGACCAGCGCCTCACGCGCTACTCGCGCTCGCGGGCGCACATGGCGGCCGCCGCGGGCATCACCTGCGCGGCAACCCTGCTTTCGCTTCTGCCCCACGTGGCCCCGCAGGCGCTCACGCTGGCGGTGGAGGTGCTTGCCGGACTGGCGACGGGCCTGGGCTCGGCCATACTCATGCTGTACTGGGGCACCGCCCTTGCCCGTGAGGACGAGCACATCAGCGCCCCGGCAACACTTGCCGGCGTCATGGGGGGCTTCGCGCTCAACGTGCTCGTGCTGCAGGCCCTCCCCAACCCGGCCGGCGGCATAGCCGCGGCGGCACTTCCCCTGCTTGAGTTCGCCTGCCTGGCCTGGGTCACCCCGCTCAAAGACAGCACGCGCGAGATGACCTTCAACGCCCTGCCCACCAGCAAGGCGAAGTTCGGCCTGGCCGTGGTGGAGGCCACCGTGCTCATGGGCCTGGCCATCGCCCTGCTTAAGCAGACCTCCATCCAGACGACGTTCTCCGAGGCGGCCAACCCCAGCAAACTCGTGGTGGTGGCCTTGTCGGCCTGCGTGGCGGCCGTGCCCCTCGTGATGTTCCGCATGTCGAGCAAGAAGGGCGACTGGCAGTTCCTACTGCGCCGGGTACTGCCCGCCACGACCTGCGTCGTGCTCCTGGCGTCCCTGGCCATGGTGGAGCAGGACCTGTTCTTCGAGATGTTCGTGGTGACGGCCTATTTCCTGTGTGAGTCGCTGGTATGGCTCTTCGGCGTGTTCACCTCGCACCGCCTGCGCCTGTCGCCCATCTTCCTCTTCGGGCTCCTGCGCGGCACCGCCACGGCGGCCATGCTTGCCGGCGCGATCGCCATCCAGTACGCCGCGCCCCTCATCGACCAGCTGCCGCCCGCGGGCAAGGGGTTCGCAATCGTCGTCATCGCCTTCGTGCTGTTCGCCACGCGCCTTCTGCCGCGCGAGTCGGCCATGGTGCGCACCACCGTGCGCTGCCCCGCCGTGCGCCTCATGACCACGGGGATGGACGAGCGCCTACGCATGGCCGAGGAGCGCAGGGCCGCATCCGGCCAGGACGCCCCGCTTGCCGCGGGTGCGGGCGCCGACGGGCAGGCCCTGGCAGACGGCACGCCCGCCGCCCCGCACGACCCCTTCGAGGCGGCGCGGCCGGCAGGCGAGGCCGGCGGCAAGTTCTCGCGCAAGGTCAGGCGCGTGGCCGACACCTACATGCTCACCGAGCGCGAGACCGACATCCTCTTCGAGTGGGTCAAGGGCAACGGCGCGGCCTACATCCAAGAGAAATACTCCATCTCCGAGGGCACCGTGAAGACCCACATCCGCAACATCTACCGCAAGCTCAACGTGCACAAGAAGAACGACCTCATGCGCCTCATCGAGCAGATCGAGGACTACGACTAAACGCGGGGGCGGGCCGAGAGACGCCCCGCGTGGCGATTAAGCACAGGCGTCCGGGATCCCTCATGGCAGCTAGACGCAAGCGAGCCGGGATACCACGCACGCCAGCCAAACACAGGCGGGCCGGGATGCCCCGCGCGTCGGCCAAACACAGGCAGGCCGGGATGCCCCGCGCAGGAGCACCCCGGCCCGTTGATCACACGTGCCGCCCGCCGCCGGCTTTCGCGGCCCGCGTCGCCTACGCCACCTTCACGTCCATCGTCTCGGGGGCGTCTTGGAGAAGCTCGGCCAGCAACTTCTCATCGTCCTCGCAGTAACCCAGCACGACGCGACAGACGCCCTGGTAGAACTTGGTCTGCGCGAACTTGAGCGCGTCGCCCACCATCATGGGCAGCCAGTTGTTGAGGTGGTTGCGCACGAAGTCGTACTGGCAGCGCACGTTGTTGAGCGCGCCCTCCTCGTCGCCGCGTTCCACCGCCTGCACGGCGCGCAGGCTCATGACCTGCATGAACTCAAGCTCGATGGCCAGATGGTCCTCCATGTCGTTCCACTTGCCCTTGACGAGGTTGTTGTTGCGGAAGAACTGCAGCACCTCGCCGCGCGCCTCGCGGCCAAGCAGCCTGCGCTGCGAGGTGTAGACGCTCTCGTAGAGGTAGGCGGCCGAGTAGCCGCTCACGCCGCTGCCGATGAACGTGCGCGCGTAGTCCACCGCAAGCTCGGTGGTGCAGGCGTCCCAGGCGTTGCGCAGGTAGTCGTACATGTCTTGGAAGCCCTGGTCGAGCATGGCGTTGCCCGTGCCGCGCGGGAAGCGCATGCGCTTTATCTCGCTGATCTGGTCGGCGTCGAGCTCGTGGCGAAACACGGCTGCAAGCAGGCCATACATGCTCGCCCTCGACTCGAAGAGCTCGCGGAGCTGCTCGTCTGAAAGCGCCGCCCTCTCGGGTGCGCCGGCGTCGGTCTGTGCCATGTCAAATCCCTTCTCCGAAAGCGCCGGCAAGGCCCTAGGCCGCCGCGCAGTACTGTGCCAGCTCGTCGAGCAGGCCCTCTCCCAGGCCGGTGAGCACCCATTGCTGCCCGCACCAGTGGATGGCGTCGGTGGCCTCGAGCACGTCGATGAAGTACGCGCCCCACTTGCGCGGGCTGCGCGTCACCTCGAAGGCCTCGGCCACGTCGCACACTTGGGCCTTTGTCTTGCCGCCCTCGTGGAGCATCTGCATGACGGCCAGGTACACCTCGGCGTAGACCGCGTCCTCGCCCAGCACCTTCGCACGCCACTCGTCGCCGCGCGTGAGCTCGTCGAATGCCGCAAGGCCACCCTCAGTGGCGCGCCAGCGCGGCTCGACGTCCTCGGTGATGTCCATGAAGGTAAGGCCGTCGAGGTCGTCGGCACCCTCGGTTGGCTCCCGGGGTGCGTCCTGGGCGGCGGCCTCGACGTCGGGCTGCGCGGGCGCGTCCTGCCCGGCCGCGCCTTCAGCGTCCGCCTCGCCGGCCTTGTCGGCGAACTCAAGGGCTCCGGCGCGCTCCAGCATGCGGCAGTAGCTCACCGGCTCGTACACCGAGAGGTTGTCCACCTGGGCGGCGGCGATCTTGTCGAAGAGCTCGCTGGCGGCGATGCCGTCGCGCGCCCAGTCGATAATCGACAGCAGGATGCGCCTGCGACCGGCGTTGGTGGTCACCAGCTCGCGCACGGCGTTCTCAACGCTGCCGGCGTTCTCGGGCGAGAACACGGCCGCGCCCGCGGGCTTGGGCGCCTCAGCCTGGGCAAGCGGGTCGGGCAGGATGAGCCTGTCGTCGTCTTCCCAATCATCCTCGTCGATGCCCTCCACGTACTCAAGCGGGTCGTACTGCTGCTGGGCGTCATCGGCCTGAGCAAGGTCGAGCGCACCCGCACGCACAGCTGCGTCCATGGCAACCTCCCTGGTCCTTTTGGTTTGGCGATTTGGGTTGAGCCAAGCATACGTGCGCGGGGCGGGCGGCCCTCATCCTTTTTGTGGTATCTTTCCACCCCTCTAAAAGTCGCAGATAGAGGGCATAAATCCACCCTTTTTCGCGAACCGGGGCTGGCGCTGGGGCCTAACGTTATCGGCAAGGTCGCCCGCAGATGAGCATATGGAAAGGAGGAGCACAATGATTGATATTCGCAAGACAACGACGGGTTTGACGGCCGCATGCCTGGGAATCCTTTGCTCGGCGGCAATCGCGCTGCCCGCGCAGGCCATGCCCTACACCCACAGCGAGCAGGAGGCCGATGCCGGCCTTGGCGTCGTGCACATCGCCGTCACGCTCGACACCACCGCTATCGACAACGGCAAGAAGGCCGTGTGGCTGCCCATCAACCACGAAAGCGCCACGGTGAGCGCGGTGATGAACGAGTTCCTGAACGCCAGCGAGGACAAGGTCGACCGCTTCGAGCACCTCGACTACAACATGCAGTCGCTGGCGGAGTACCTCGAGGGCAAGACAGTCGAGGTCAAGGTGTACAAGGCCGGCACGCAGGCACCCGGGGCCGCAGCCACCTACACGTCTGAGACCATCGGTGACGCAACTTTTGCGGGCCTTGAGACCGGCGACGGCGTCTACATCACGGTAAGCGAGTAACTCTCTCCTACTCGCCTACCGCACGTGACAAGACAGGCTCGTCGCACGCGACCGCTTCGGACTCCAGTCGAAACGTTCCGAGAAACCGGAGGTCGACTTCCCACGAGGGAGGTCGGCCCCCGGCTGTTTTAACGATAGAAGACGTCGAACTCGAGCTTGTGGATACGGGCGTTGTCGGGTCCGGCGTCGATGGTGATGTGCGCCGCGCTGGTGACCTCGGCCCAGACCTCGCGGCCCTCGTTGATCTTCTCGACGATGCGCATGACGGCGGCCTGCTCCTCGGGCGTGGCCGCCCAGGGGATGTCGCAGAGCTTCTCGCCGTCGGCGCAGACCACATCGAGCCAGGGCACGTCTTTATCGAGCTCCGGGTCCTGCTCGAAGTAGAGCCGCGAGCCCGGCCCCAGCTCCTCGCGCTGGACCTCGGCCTCGTCGGGCTCGAAGAACTCCATGAGGTCGGGGTCGTCCTCGGCCTCCTTTTCCCAAAGGTAGCCGTAGCCGATGGTGCCCACGCTCACGAGGTAGGCCTTCTCGGGCGCGAGGGCCTCGGCCAAGGCGGGCTTGATGAAGAACGCCGCGCCCGCCGAGGCGGCGAGCACGATGAACCCCCGCCGCGTGATCTCGTTGCCGTAATCGTCCATGGGATCCCCCTTCCGACTGCCGTCAGGGCGATTGTCCCGCGACGGGGGCGTCTTGTCACGCCCGAGGCGGTGGGCGGCGCGGGGGCGGGGCTTGGGTTGCCGGGCGACAGCCGCTGAAATCTGTCCCCACAAGGGCCGGAACGGCGGGGGCACCTCCGGGTCCGCCCCAGAGTCGCTTGCCCGTGTCGTCAAGCGCGAGCAGCAGGGCGCGGCACGTGGATGCGGGCACCTCCGACTCCGCTCTAGAGCCGGGCTCGCCGCCCCTCGCTTCATTTTGTGGCATAATTCTTTTGAGGCGATTCCTACCGGGGGACGGTCCACCGGTGTCTGGGCGCCTCATTTTTTGAGCGCGGGCCCCGCTTTGGACCCCGGCAGAGGAGCCGGATGCTCGGGCGCTAGCCTGAAAGGCATCAGGCTTCCATCCATCCCATCGCCACAGAGTCACCTCAGGCTCCCTCGCCGACTGCGTAAAATGGCAGCCGATGGAATTCTCGCCGATGGATGGTTGGTTACTTGCTTATGGATCGTAGCGTGGCAATGGCAGACAGGGCGCGCGGGCGCCTGCAGGCGCTTCTCTCCCTCTTGCTGGCGTGCGTGCTGGCGGCGGGTTGCACGGGCGTCGGCGCGGGCTCGGCCGGGGCGGAGCAGACGCAGGAGGTCGCGGCCGCCGCGACGCTGGATTTGGCCAGCGTGCCGGCCTACTCGGGCTCGCCCTACGTGGAGGTGCTCGGCAACGGGCCGCAGTTCACGGACGACGACAAGGCGCGCGGCAGCTTCGAGGAATACTCGCCGCTCGACGCGCTCGGCCGGTGCGGCGTGGCCTTCGCGCTCGTGGGCACGGAGACGATGCCCACCGAGGAGCGCGGCAGCATCGGCATGGTCAAGCCCTCGGGCTGGCACACCGTGCGCTACGACGGCCTGGTGGACGGCAACTACCTGTACAACCGCTGCCACCTCATCGGCTACCAGCTGGCCGGCGAGAACGCCAACGACCGCAACCTCATCACCGGCACGCGCTACCTCAACACCGAGGGCATGCTGCCCTTCGAGAACCAGGTGGCCGAGTACGTGCAGCGCACGGGCAACCACGTGCTCTACCGGGTGACGCCCGTGTTCGAGGGCGACAACCTCGTGGCCTCGGGCGTGCAGATGGAGGCGTGGTCGGTGGAGGACAGCGGCGCCGGCGTGTGCTTCAACGTGTGGTGCTACAACGTGCAGCCCGGCGTCGTCATCGACTACGCGACCGGGGAAAGCTGGCTGGCAGAAGGGGCGACGGTCGAGGCGACGACGGAAGAACCGGCAGCCGAGGAGGCATCCGCCGAGGAGACGGCCGCCCCCACCGAGGGTACCGAGCAGAGCTACGTGCTGAACACCAACACCAAGAAGTTCCACTACCCCGGGTGCTCCTCGGTGAGCAAGATGAAGGACAAGAACCGGCAGGACTTCACGGGGACGCGCGACGAGGTGATCGCGCAGGGCTACGAGCCCTGCAAGAACTGCAACCCATAGGGATCGAGCCCTTCATGGGGCGAACGCCGGCAACCGCTTTGCGGCATGGGGGTAGCCCGCCACAGGAATCCGTGCTCGGCGCAAACGACGGCCGGCGGCCGCCGCGCGGCATAGGGGCAAGCAACCGCGGGCCGCAGGCCAGGCGCTGACGGCGGCCGGCGGCAGTTCTGCGGCGCGCCTGCACCCGGGGGCCGGAAGGTTTTGGGCGCGGGCGTCACTCGCCTGATTGCGCAGCATTCCCAATCGCCACCACCGCATCGCAGGCAGGGCCGCGCCCCATGAGACGGCCGCGCTTAGCAGCCGCTTCCATGAACCGCCTGCCAAACGAGGCCTTAAGTATGCGCTTGCGGCCCCACCCTGCCTGCAGACGAGAAAATACCGCCAGCAAAACACCTGGTAGATTGCCTGCTAGTTTTCGGGCCACTTGGCCGACCGCCGTGCGAGCACATACTTGCGGGTTGTTTTGGCCCCTACCCGCCGGAGCCTTCCCGGGAAGATGACGCACAGGTCCCAAGGACGGGGCGACGGGATGTCCCCGGCCGCCCGACGGGGAGGACAGAACGCAGGGCCGGCCGTAGACCCCACGGCTGGGAGGCCGCGGACGCCGATAGGCCGTCTGCGGCCGACGCGCCCAGGAAGCGCTGGTATCATGGGGTGCGCACGCCGGCACAAGGCATGCGCGAGGTGCGCCCTCGCGCCGCGCGCAATGCCTGGTGCACTCCTTGCGCAATCCAAATCAGCAGAAGGGACGCGAACCATGTACGACACCCCCATCAGCAGGCGGTCTCTCGTGGCGCTGGCCTCAGCGGCTGCGGCGACCTCGGCGCTCGGCATGGCGGGCGTCTCGGCGAGCCGCGCGGCGGCAGCCACGGTGCAAGACCTCCAGGCGCGGGCCTGCATCACCATATTCGACCAGGCAAGCGAGACGGCGCTGCGCGAGGTGGGCATGCAGGTGGACCTGGCGTGCGTCGCCCAAGGCGAATACCCCTCGTACTGCTTCGCCGTGCAGAACACGGGCGCCGACGTGCTCGAGGTGTGGGAGTCCTACGTCACGGTGGACGGCGGCGAGCCCTGGGGCTGGGCGGCCCATACGCTGGAGGCGGGGGTCTCCACGCTCTACCACGTGTACCACGACAACATGCAGACGGTCCTGGCCGAGGGCGAGCACACGGCGGCGCTCCACATCAACGGCGAGCCGGTATGCTCGGCCACCTTCACGGTGAGCCGCGCGCAAGACTGGGCGGCGTCGTTCCCCTTCCCCTCGCAGGAAGAAATCCAACAGGTAAACGAGGCCGCACGGGCCCAGGCGCCCTACATCGCAGGCTGCCTGGGCTTGCAGGAGGGCTTGCGCTACACCTCGTACAGCATCGACTTCAAGGCCGACGCCGCGCCCGCCGGCACCTACTGCTGCCTGGCGCAATGGGCCTGCGACCTGGGACAGCTCCAGGGGCGCTACCCCGACGCGCGCTGCGACTACGGCGACGTGGGCGGGTACGCGGGCCTGCAGCACCGCTCGCAGGGCGACTGGGTCTCGATCCTGTCGTTTTGGAACGTGTATTACACCGACGAGTCCGGCGCGGCGCAGACGCTCCAGGCGCGCCTGGTCTACCCCGAGCCCGACGACAACGCCCAGTTTGGCGGCGAGGGTCAGGGCGTGCACCGCATCGTGCAATACCCCTGGCAGGAGGGCCGCTGGTATCGGATGCTACTGCAATGCGGCACGTCGGACACCGGAACGACCCTGGTAGACCAGCAGGTCTGCGACCTGGCAAGCGGGCAGTGGACGCGCCTGTGCTGCTACGACACGGGCATCGAGGGGGCGGCGCTCGTCGCGCCCGGGTTCTTCTTCCTCGAGAACTACGACCCCGCGACCTGCGGCGAGGTGCGCTCCATGGAGGTGGCCAACATCACCGTGACCCCGGCCGACGGCTCGGGGGCCTTCGTCGTGGACACGGCGTGGCTCAGCCCCAACGGCGGCGAGCACACCTACAGCGGCAGCTACGCCTACGGCGCCCAAGGGAGCCGCTTCTGGGCCATCACGAGCGGCGTGGGCGGCGACTGGTACGGCGACGGCCGCGGCCAGACCGGCGGCTGGTACTCGGTGGGATAGCGAGACGGCAGGCCGAATGGAGACGGGAAGGGCCCCGCACCGACGCATGTCTGTCGGTGCGGGGCCCTGTCGCATTCCAACATGCAAGGCAAGCTGTCCGCAAAGGCGATGCGTCCACAGCACCGGGCAACCCGCGCCCGCCCGTGCGCCTCGCGCCCTTACGCCTGGGCCAGGGCGTCCTCGACGGCGGCCTTGAAGCCGCGCAGGGTGTTGGACGCACCGGAGGCCACGTCGATCTCGTCAAGCGTGTCGGCGCTGGCCGCTTGCTCGCAGTAAACAGGCAGGGCAAGCTCACCGATGGTGGCAGTCTCGGAGCTTTCGAGCACCTCGACGCTCACGACCCGGCCGCCCTCGACGGTCACGGACAGGCCGATCTTGCCGCCGTAGCCCTGTCCGGTGCCCTCGTAGGTACCGTCGGCGTAGTCGCCAGCCAGCGCAAACGCGGCAGCGTCGCCGGTCTCGCCCTGCGCCTGCTCGGCCAGAACCTCACGGTGGGTCTTCACGGGCTCGGCCGCGCTCTCAAAGGTGCCCTGCGCGCGCTTCGCGGCATTGCGGCCGGCCAGGCGACCGAAGACCATCGTCTCGCCCAGGTTGCCGCCGCCGTTGTACATGTCGGCGAAGACCGAGCCCATCTCGCCGCCCACGAACAGGCCCTCGATGGGCAAGCCGTCCACGCCCACGACCTGCGCCTGACCGTTGCGGCGCGGGCCACCCTGGGTGTTGTACATGGTGGGGCCGATCTTCACGGCGTAGAAGGGGCCCGTCTCCACGGGCACCGTGCAGGTGCGCCCGAAGTCGTCCTCCTCGCCGGCGCCGTCGTTGGCGTGGCAGTGGCGGTTGTACTTCTCCAGGGCGCTGTCCAACTCGCCGTTTGCGTTGAAGTCGGGCGCCTCGCCCAGGTCGCGGATCTTCTGGGAAAGCTCCTCGATGGTCGCGGCCTCGATGATCTGCCCGCTCGCGATCTCATCCGCGTTGCCCTCGGAGAACTTGGGGATGATGGGCTCGCCGATCTGGTCGGCGTCGCAGATGAAGTACGTGGGGATGGGCATGGGGGTGGAGATCCAGCGGCCGCCGACGTCGATGCGGCCGTGGCGGTTTGCCGCCGTCTCGTTCTGGAAGCGCTTGCCGCTCAGGCCGGCGAAGATGCCGCGCGGGTTCCAGTTGAGGGCCAGCGAGGTGCAGGTGGTGAGCTCGGGGTTCTTGTAGGACCACATGAAGCCCGACACGTTGGACATATGCCACAGGCGTGCGCCCACGGACTGCGCCATGAGGATGCCGTCACCCGTGTTCATGGTGCCGCCCTGCAGGTTGACGGTGGGGATCTGCGTGTAGTCGCTCATCATGTCGGCATTGGCCTCGAAGCCGCCGGTGCACAGGCACACGCCGCCGTTGGCCTTCACGCGCAGCTCGGTGCCGTCCTTCTCCACCACGGCGCCGATGACCGCGCCCGCGGCATCGGTGATGAGGCGCTTGCCGGGGCAGCCCTTCCACAGCGTGAGCTTCTCGTCGTCGGCGCGGCTGCTCACGGCCTGCATGCACAGGTTGTAGTAGCCGGCGTCAAAGCGCGTGCCCGTGGTGAAGAGCATCATGCAGTGCATGGACTCAGGAATCTCGGGGAACTCGTGCCAGATGTACACGTAGCCCGGACGGTCGATGCCCCAGGCGGATTCGGCCTCGTACCAGTCGCCCCAGTGGTGCTGCGTGGGCGCCCACTCGTAGTGCACGATGCGCTCCCACTCGTACACGTCGGCCGGGTTCGTCTCGGGGTAGACGACCTCCGGGTCGCCGCCCATGGGGCCGCACATCCAGTCGAAGTTCTCGGCGCAACCCTCGCAGAAGGCGCGCAGGGCGTCCTCGTCCCAGTTGTCGAACTTGCCCATGAGCTGCGAGAGGTAGCTGTAGAGCTGGTCGGGGTCGTCGGTGGCCATGACGCATTGGCCGGCGACCTTGGTGCAGCAGGGCTCCTCGCCCTCGGGTGCCTTCTCGCACACCAGGACGCTCGCGCCCTCCTCGTAGGCCGCCACGGCCGCGTTGGCGCCCGCGCCGCCCAGGCCGAGCACCACGACGTCGTACTCCGCGTCCCAAGCCGTGTCCTCGGTGGCGATTTCGGCCCATGCGGGCTGGACCGCCGCCGTCATGCCGGCGAGCGCCGCACCGCATGCCGCCGCCTGGACAAAGCCCCTGCGCGTAACTGTCTGCATAAATATGCACCCCTTATGAATTCGTCCTCGGCCCCCCTGGCCTGCGGATTGGCCTAAATGTAGGCACGTAAGCGATGCGGCGGAAGTGCGAGGTTCTTGCGGGAGGGGCCAATTAAAAAGTTGGGCCTACGCCTGAGCTGGCAAGACGTCGCGATTATGAGTGCAAGGTGCCATGCAAAACAGGAGACGCCCCGGCCCGGAGCTCCCCGCAACACAACCGGGCTTCTGCTACCATGCTGTCGGGGATGCGTCTGGCCGGCCGTCTTGAGGACCGGCCCGCTCATAAGGGGGTCACGCCTATGAACACCGAGCAGTGCCGCGCGTTTTGCGCCGTGGTGGAGACAGGCAGCTTCGCCCGCGCCGCACAATTGTCGTACGTGACGTCCCAATCCATATCGCAGCAGGTCAAACGCCTGGAACGCGAGGTGGGGTGCGACCTTTTCACGCGCGGATGCACGGGCGTGGCACCCACGGCGGCCGGGCGGGAGTTCTACGCATGGTGCCGCGAGACGCTTGCCAGCGCCGAGCGGGTCATAGGGCACTGCCGCGAGCTTGCGGGCAGGCGGGATGCTCGGCCCATAAAGCTGGGCATCTCGCACAACCACACGCTTTCACTCTACAAGCATTTCGCAGGCCCCTACATGCGCGGCGAGGGAACGCGGGATTTGGAATACGTGGACCTGGGGTCGGTCGAACCCGTCAATCTGCTCGTGGAGGCGCTGCGCAACCGTGAAGTCGACGTTATCGAATGGATTGACCCGCAAGCCCCCGACCTGGGCTTTCTGCCACTTATGCGCACACGGCGCTGCTGCCTGATGTCGCCGAAGAACCCGCTCTCGCGCAAGGAGGCCGTCAGCGCGGAAGACTTGGCCGGCCAGCGCGTGTATGTCTACTCGACGCTGTGGACGCGCAACCTGCGCGCCTGGCTCGACGCCCACGGCCTGTCCGCGGTGCCGCTCATCGAGGCCGGCGCCCCCGACGCCCCGGCGCTTTTGCGCTCCTACCTCACCGACAACGCCATCTACCTGCTGCCCGAACAGCTCTCGCCCCTCTACGAGAGCCTGGCCAACGTTCCCCTGAGCATCGACGTCAGCACCGAGTACGGCCTGGCCTACCTCAGGGAGAACGAGGACGCGCTCGCAGGGCTGCTCGCTTGCGCGCGGGAGGCCTTCGAAAACGCGGGATGACCGACGCGCAGGCAGGGCGGCGCCCTCGCCCGCCTGAACTTGCAAAAATCGCCTAAACTTGCGAAAGGCGCCGTGCCACAACGTGCTTGGAGGCCCGATGGCACGGCACGGCCGAATTGGCGGGCGGGCGAAAGGCAGAAAGAACCGCAATGATTCTCAACACCGGCAGCCGGACGGACATACCGGCGTTCTTCGGCGAGTGGCTCCTCAACCGGGTCCGCGAGGGGTTCGTCATGGCGCGCAACCCCTACCGGCCCGAGCTCGTCACGCGCTACCGGCTCGACCCGCAGGCGGTGGACGTCGCGATAAAGCGGGCAGCTCGGTGCCCAATATCTACCACGCACTTGAACCTACCCCAGAGCCTGGCCTACCCCCGGTACCCAAGCACATCCATCGTCGCCGCCACCGCCGCAACACGGGCTTCTAGGCCACGGGCGATAAAGTCAAGGCGGCCAGGTTGAGTGGCATGGGCACTTCCCTCGAGGATGCCGACCGCCTCCACCACGAAGCCGTCGAGGGCCGAGGGGTCGAACCATGCCGCCCTGTCTACCAACGCAAGCTGACGTTCCGGCTCGGGGCCGAAGGGTTTGGCGGCAAAGGTCCAGTCACCGGCCGCGACCTGGGCCGCAGTCTTCTCGTACCACAGGCTATTGCCCGTGTCGAACACGGGCGCAGGGCGCATCTCCAACGTGTCCACGTTGCGCACAAACCCGAAGTTGCGCCAGTGACGGTCGGAGTTGGCCAGGATGGAGTCACACACGAACATCTTGCAAAACGCCTCGCGCACGGGGCCGTCGCCGTCCCCGTACATGCCTGCAAAGCGGCACAGGCGGTCGTAAGTGGACGTGCCCCGGGTGGACCCCATGGCATCCTTCACGTAGGCTGCGGGCACGTACTCCTCGCGAGGCTCCAAAAAGTCGGGGCAGACGCACGCCGGGCCACCGGCCACGCGCACGACCTCGTAAGGCACGTACTCCCCAGGCCCAAGGAGCCGTGCGTGCAAAGCCGAGGCGACCGCCTCATTGAAGGGGCGCTGGTCGTCAGTCCCGCAGCCCTTGAAAAGCACGCGCGCACCATCGCGAACGGCCCATCGCTTGGGCAGCTCGCCCTCGGAAGTGTTGTCGGGCGAGTCGAGGCCCACGTTTGCCAGCCAGGCGTCCCAATCGCCCTGCGCGCATCCCTCGAACTCGTTGTCGAAGTAGTTGAGACCGGCCCATGTGAGGTCGTCGCGACCGTCGGGGCGCACCCAGTAACAATCGGAAAGCGAGAGTCCCAGGTTGCGCACGGGAAGTTCCCAGGCGGCGCGGGCCTCAAGCCCAGAAAGCCTCGCAAGCATACCGGGGCGGGTGCTGGGCACCGAGCGGTGCTCCCACCAGGAATTGAGCTCTCGCTTGCGGCCCAACCCGCCAGCAGTGGCGCAACCGAACGGCATGCGCTCGGCATCGAGCACCTCAAGCAGGCCGAGCGGATACTCAAAGGACGGGTCATAGACGAGGCGCGCGACCTCGTACTCGGCACACATGAGCGTCAGATGCTTGGCCGTGGGCGAGCCGGCCCTGCCCCGTGTGCCGGGTTGCCTACGCGCGGCGCCGTAAGCTTCGACAGAGGCCGGGGTCATCATCTTGCGGCCGCCCACCATACGCGCCTCAAGCACCCCTTGCGCCGCCAGTTGCGAGACACGGGCCTTTGTCAGGCCGAGCCTTGCGGCCGCCTCGCCCATCGTAAGCATGTCACCAGTAGTCATGACAACGTACCTCACCTCGTTAAATAATTACTCGCATGATATCACTTAACAGTTGAAAATGATTATTTAACGAGGTGAGAGGGGTAATTTGGCTCAAAAGCACACGTGGGCCCACGCATGGCCCCGCTTCGGTGCCGACAACCCCGTCGGCCACCAAGGTCACCGGGATGGGGCAAACAGTGTGCATTTGGGGCGGCGTGTGTCTATTCCGCTTGAAACCGCAGGTAAACCAATGCGTATGATTTGAGTATGACGGCAAAATCATACGCAAGTCAGGGCATGCGGCGGCCATCGGGGCCGCGTCATGGGGCCAAAGTGCACAGCAGCGCCGGTTGCAATCGGGCAGCCGGAACCGCAACGTGAAAAGGGGTCACCATGCGCAGCGACTCCCAGAACCTGTCCCGCCGCACCTTCGTCACCGCCGCCGCGGGCGCGGCGTCGGGGCAGCCGCCGCCTCGACCGCCCCTGCTCGACGCCCACGGCCTGTCCGCGGTGCCGCTCATCGAGGCCGGCGCCCCCGACGCCCCGGCGCTTTTGCGCTCCTACCTCACCGACAACGCCATCTACCTGCTGCCCGAACAGCTCTCGCCCCTCTACGAGAGCCTGGCCAACGTTCCCCTGAGCATCGACGTCAGCACCGAGTACGGCCTGGCCTACCTCAGGGAGAACGAGGACGCGCTCGCAGGGCTGCTCGCTTGCGCGCGGGAGGCCTTCGAAAACGCGGGATGACCGACGCGCAGGCAGGGCGGCGCCCTCGCCCGCCTGAACTTGC
>CAVEWV010000039.1:0-22921 GCA_963619535.1 Acutalibacteraceae bacterium
GCGGGCCTCGTACCATGCGAGGTCGTCGGGGGTGTCGATGTCGCGCAGGGTGGGGCCCACGGCGGGGGTGCGGCCGTGCGCCCGGCAGGCGGCGAGGGCATCTTCGAACACAGTTGCGCCGCCGTAGGTCGTGCCCTCGAAGAGCTGGGGGAAGGGCCGCTTAAGGCCCACAAACCAGTAGCCGCCGTCTTCCACGGGGCACAGGGCCACGTCCGTCGCGGGGGCGGCGAGCAAGCCGAGGGCTTCGGCCACCACACCGCACGTGGCGTCGGGCACATCGGAGCCCATGAGTCCCACGGCGCAGGCGCCGCCTGCAAGCTCGTGGCCGATCGCCTCGCGCATGCGCACGCCGAGGTCGGGGTCGTCTACCTGCGGCACCAGGGCGGTCGTGTCGTCGAGCATCGCCTGCAACCGAGGCAGCCCCTCCTGCCCGCAGTAGTGCACGCTCAGCCGCCACAGACCCCGCGCGGCACCCGCCTGAAGCTCGCCGAGCAGGTGCCCCAGCAGTCCCCACTGGAACTCGGCCGCCCCCTGCGCGCCGAGCGCGGGGATGAGGCGCGTCTTGGCCCGGCCCGCCTGCGGCACGCGCGAGAACAGGATGAGCGTGGGGACGGCAGGCTCGCACACGGGCGCGATTGCGCAGGCAGAGGCGGTAGCACGCGCAACAACGTCAGCCTCGCCCGCACGCGCAGCATCGCAGGCAGGGACGACGGCGAGCGCCCCAGTTACGACCTCGTGCACGACGTCGCTCATCGGACGCCCTCCTCACTCGGCTCAAGGGCACGGTCGAACTTGCGGCGGGCGCGGTTGGGGATGGCATGAGCGCAGTCGGGAGCCTCGTCGGTGCCAAGCAGCGCCCCCAGCACGTGACGCACACCCCCGTCATACCCCATACGCACGAACTGGCCCGCGCACGAGGCGCACGTCGTGTAGATGGTGCGGCCCGCGGCCTTGGCAAAGATGCGCTCGTCGAGCGCGCGCACCGTCTCGCGGCCCCGGCAGGCCAGGTCGGCCCTCAGGCCGCAGCAAGGCACGCCGCGCAGCGTCGGCACCTCGCCCAAGTCAAGCAACATGCGCGCCTGCGCCTCCCACACCCGGCCCGTGCGGTCGGGGCAGGGGGTGAAGAGGACGCCCTTCGGTCGCGCGGCCGTCTCAGGCAACAGCCCCGCCAGACGGGCCGCCTGCGGGCCCTCGTGCCACCCGAGCAGCTTCTCGTATATCGACACGCATCGAATGCCCAGCTTGCCGGCCATATGCGCGTAGCAGTTGGGGCACACGAGCACCACTTCCTCGCAACCCAGGGCCTCCAGCCTGCGCCGGATGCGCTCAAGGACCCGCCGGGCCTGGGTGCCTTTGCCCTGCGCGGCCGCCGAGGTGGCGCAGCAGTCGTACGCCACGCCCATCCCCATGCCCCGGCACAGCGCCGCAAGCGCGTCGGTGGTGCGCGGGAACTGCGCCATCATGCTGCACCCCGGGAAGAGCACGCTCGCGCAGCGGCCGTGCGGGTAGGCACTGAAGGGATAGTGGGCCTTCTCGAAGTTGCTCAGCGCGTCTGCCAGGTTCATGGCCGTCCCACCTCGCCCGTCACCGTCTCGCGCCCGTCGCTCCCCTCGCCCTCCTGCATGCGGCCCTTGAGCAGGCGCGCCGCGATGAGCGTGCCCGCCAGCAGCACCGCCGCCACCACGAAGCACACGACGCGCTGTCCCTCGCTCACCAGGCCCGCAGCCGCCACCGTGTAGGCCGCCGTGCCCGGCAGGAGGAACACCGCCGAGTACAGCGTATAATGGGCAAAGCTCACGTCGGTTATGCCGTAGGCGAAGTTCTGCAGGTTGTAGGGGAAAATCGGCACCAGGCGCGTGAGGGCGAGCAGGTACAGGTCGCTCTTGTCGGCCCCCTCGAAGAGCAGCTTGTTGAGGGCGGGGCTCTTGGCGAGCAGGGGCTTCACGGCGTCTTTGAGGAAGAACCTCCCCGCCACGAAGGCCGCCGCCGCGCCCGCCGTCACGGCTACCCAGCACAGCAGCGTCCCCCACACGGGGCCGAAGAGCGTGCCGGCCACCAGGGCGAACACGAAGCCCGGCATGGCCAGGGCCACGCAGGCCAGCGTGGAGGCGAGCACGTACACCACGGCCGCAGCCAGGGCGTTCTCCTCCAGCAGCACGCGCATCAGCGCCATGGCGTCGGTGCCGAAGAGCACGTCGGACCAGCCGAAGGCGCAGTTGAGCGCCAGCAGCGCCACCACCGCGCCCACGAACCCCCAGAGCTTTGCGTTGCGCATGGGCCTTGCCCTCCTCCCGTGGTTAGCGGATGTCGCGGTAGCGGGCCGCGACCTCGTCGATGTCGGCGCCGTCGAGGTACATCTTGCGCAGCGGCACCATGGCGCACCACGTGCGCAGCATCTGAACCGTGCCTGTGCCGAAGCGCCTGCTCGAGGTGGTGATGCGCCCGCGCGTCATGCCGAAGCGCACGCCGCGCCGACGCAAATCCAGGCTCAGCTGGAGGTCCTCCATGATGGGCAGCTCCGGAAAACCGCCCACCTCCTCGAAGAGCTCGCGGCGCATGAAGATGCCCTGGTCGCCGTAGGCGATGCCGCGCGCCCACACGCGCGCGTTGCTCATCCACGAGCACAGGCCCAGCACCGCGTGGCGCCTGTCGAAGCGGATGCCGAAGCAGCCGGCGTCGTGCGTGCGCATCACGCGCCTGACCTGCCCCACCGGGTCGGTCGGCAGGACGCTGTCGGCATGCAGGAAGAAGAGCACGTCGCCCGAGGTGGCACGTGCCCCCGCGTTCATCTGGCTGGCGCGCCCCTTGGCCGAGGCGATCACGCGGAACTCCTGCGCCAGCGCCTCGGGCGTGCCGTCGGAGCTGCCGCCGTCCACCGCCACCACCTCGCAGCGACCCGCCAGCTCGCGCAGCTGCGGCACGAGCGCCGGCAGCACCCGCGCCTCGTTGTACACGGGCACCACCACCGACACGCTCGGGTCCACGATGGGGGCAAGCTTGCGATGGCGCGGGACGGGGGCGGCCTTTCGGCACGAGGTGAGCTTCTCGCGTTCGGCGTCATCGCTGACCGCGCGCGTCAAACCGGACCCACCGGCCCGCTGCGCACGCACCTTACCCGCCTGGGTCCTCACCTGCCCGATCGCCTTCATATCAGCCGTGCGCCCCTTGCGCTAGCGCTGCTCGGGCGTCTCGGCCGCGCAGGCCTCTCCCTGCCCGGCCGCGCCCTTCCTGGCCTGCACCTCGGTGTACACCTGGCGCACCACGACCACGAGGATGGCCAGGGCAAAGAGGATGAGCAGGCCCGTCATGAGGAGCTTGGCGCCACCGGTGAGCATGCCGCCCACGTAGCTGTACACGATGGTCGCAGGCAGCTGGCCCAGGCCCGTCGCCCAGAAGAACGACCAGAACCTCATGGACGTGAGGCCCGCGAAGTAACTCACCCAATCGAACGACACGAACGGCAGCAGGCGCGCGATGAGCACGCTCTGGGTGCCGTGGCGCTGGAAGAACTCCTCCATCTGGCGGATGCCGTTCTTGCCGGCGAGCCTCTCCACGGCCTCGCGGCCCACCACGCGGGCGATCCAGAAGCACACGGCGGCTCCCGCCATGGCGCTCGCCCACGACAGGATGGCGCCCTGCCACCAGCCGAAGAGGTTTGCGTTGGCGATGGTGATGAGGAAGGCCGGCAGGGGCGCCAGGACCGACTGGAACACCATGAGCAGGAAAGACACCACGGCAGCCGCCGCGCCATACTGCGCCATGAAGTCGCTGGCGGCCGAGAAATCGCCGGTGGCGAACATGGCGAACACCGAGTTCACCCACTCATGGGCCGCCGGCACGAGGAAGTACACGGCCACGAGCGCCACGATCACGGCAACGAGCGCGACGCGCTGAGCCCAGACGCCTTTGCGGGAAGGCGCGGGTGCCTCGGTGGCATTCGGGGAAATGTGGTTGGAAGAGGAATCGGCAGTCATCGCATCTCCTGCAAGACGAAGCGTATACGGCACGCAGAAAAATCGGCCGCCTCGCCGGCAGCCTTGCATCGCAGCCTCGTCGCAGAATTACGGGCACGCGCACCAGTGTAGCAAAGCGCCGCCTGCCTGCCCCGCAAAAACACCGGGCCAACCGAATCCCCCGCCGAGCGGCGGGCCGTCTTCGGGCGGCTCGTGCCGACCGTTCGCCCCGCGCACGCCCGCGCCCTCTGCACGCCCGCGCACCCACGCCCCCGCGCCCGTGCCCACGCGCGTCCACACGCCCGCCCCTCGCGCGCCCTGCACGCCCGCGTGCCCGTGCCCTCTGCACGCAAAAACCCTCTGGAATCGCAGTGCGACTCCAGAGGGCTTCCTTGCGGGTCAATCGTGCGGGGTGGCCAGTCGGTCAGCCTTACTTCGCGGGCTCCTCAGCGGGGGCCTCGCCCTCGGCGGGAGCCTCGCCGCCCTCAGCGGGGGCCTCTCCGCCCTCGCCGCCCTCGAAGGCGTCACCCAGGGCAGCCTCGCCGCCCTTGGCAGCGTCGCCGCCGCCGGGGCCACCGGCCTGGTCCTGCAGGGAGATGTCGCCCATCCAGTCCTCGGCCACGGTGCCGCCCAGGATGTTCTCCACGATGTAGCGGGCGGCCTTGGAGCCGGCCCACATGCCCACGGTCTGGCAGGTGCCGCCGCCGTAGACCTCGCCGTCCCAGCCGGAAGTGCACACGCCGGCCGCGAACAGACCCTCAACCACCTTGCCGCGGTCGTCGGTGACCTGAGCGTTGCGGTTGATGCGGATGCCGCCGCAGGTGTTCAGCATGCCCGAGACGCACTGGAAGGCGTAGAAGGGGCCGGTCTCGCAGGGCCACAGGTAGTCGGCGCCCTTGCCGTACTCCTCGTCGGTGCCGGAGGCGCAGAAGCCGTTGTAGCGCTCGACCTCGGCCAGGAAGTCCTCCTTCACGAAGGTGGTGACCTTCTCGGCCAGCTTGTCGGCCAGCTCCTCAAGGGTGTCGGCGGAGATGATGTAGTCCTTGTCGGCGTAGTCGGCGATCTCGGAGGTCAGGTCGATGGGGTTGCCCACGCAGGCGTCGGCGAAGCCGGAGTAGTGGCGGCTGCATCCGCCGGCCTCGTACTTCTCCTTCATAGAGGTGTCCATGATGGAGAAGACGTAGCCCTGGCTCTCGATGAGCTTGCCCGACTGGGAGGTGCCCAGGGAGCCGCCGGCCGACTCGTCGCAGAAGCGGATGCCGTACTCGTTGACGAACAGGTCGGAGTACTGCATGGAGGCGGCCACGCCCAGAGGCGAGCTGTAGGCCAGCGACTCAACGCCGTCGCCGACGTTGTTGAACAGGGAGGCCACGGTGAGGTGGTTGGCGCGGCCGTGGGCGGTCTGCTCGGCCATGAGCTGGCCGTCGCCGTCCTGGCCCTCGCCCCAGCCGATGGTCTTGGACATGTCCTGGCTGGAGTACTGGGCGAGCAGCTCCTTGTTGTTGGACATGCCGCCGGTGGCGAGCACGACGGCCTTGGCGTCGATCTGGGTCACGTCGCCGTTCTCATCGACGTACTGGATGCCGGTCACGGTGTAGGGGTCGGCGAGCACCAGGGCGAAGGCGCGGGCGCTCTTGCGGATGTCGACGCCCTCCTCCTCGGCGATGGGGGTCAGCTTGTTGATGGCGGAGGTGCCGTTGCCGCCCTCGTAGAACACGACGCCGGCCTGGTACCAGCCGCAGCCGTGCTTGCCGAAGAGCCAGTCGGCGTTGGAGCCGGCCTCCTTGACGCGCTCGTAGTGCAGGATGGAGTTGGAGATGAAGTTGGTGCCGGCGGCCGAGTTGTAGCCGGAGAGGCGCGCGGCGTCCTCGTCCTGGTTCTTCTGCGGGCCGTTGCACTCGGCGTAGTTGGTGGAGCCGCCCAGGTTGGCGTTCTTCTCGAGCATGATGACGGTCGCGTCGGGAGCCTGCTCCTTGGCGATCATGGCCGCGAAGAAGCCGCCGATGCCCGAGCCGACCACCACGACGTCGGCCTCCTCGGTGTTGGCGGGGTTGTCGACGGGGGTGCCGACGGTGATGCCGTCAGCGGCCTCGTCGGCCACGGCCAGGGCGGGCACGGCGGCCATGGCGCCGGCTGCGGCGGCGACGCCGAAGAACGAGCGGCGAGTCATCTCAGTCATAACGTGTGCTCCTATCTCGTAGGCGTGCCCGGGTCCCCTTTGGCCCAAGCACGCAGGTACACAACGCCTCGAACTATGGCACCGCCCGGGGCGGCCGGAGTAATCCCCAAACGGGTGATTTCAGGGGAGCCGCAGGTGAGGGGCCACGAAATAACCTGTCAAGCCGATTCGGCTCACAATTCGATGAACGAGCGGTAACCGGGCGGGGCGTTCCGTGCCAAATCTACCGTTTCTCTCGAAAAGCACCACGCATACTCCATAGCCCCTTTATTGCGATTCCATGTTCATGGTTTCGTCACATCGCTGAAGCATGTGCCGTTTCGCCCCAAAGTGGCGACTGGCGGGCCCGTGGGGGCGCGCCGTAGAGTCGAGGGCGGTGCGTGAGGCCTCACGCACGTGCGCGGCGGCCTGGGGCGCTGCCGGCCTGGGGGGCCGGGCCCGAGAGCGGCGCGCATACATGCACGCTCGAGACCAAGGGGATAGACATGATGAAGAAGTTGACCCGTCGCTCGTTCGTCGTAGGCGCATCGCTTGCCGCATGCGCCCTGGCCACCACCAGCGCCCTGGCAGACGCCCCCGAGGGCGGCGCGCCCGACGGCGGAGGCGCCCCTGACGGCGGCGGGGCCGGCGGCGGCATGGGCGGCGGCACCCCGCTCGACCTCACAGGCATGCTCGCCCTCAAGCAGTACGTCTTCGTCGCCAGCCAGGGCGAGGTGGACGGCGGCACGGTGAGCTGCGCGTGCTTCGGCGCGTACGGCGCAGGCGAGGGCGTGCGCTTCGCCCCGGCCGCCTTCGAGGGCGAGCTCGAGGCCTACCTCGACGCCGACAAGGCCAAGCCCGCCGAGGGCGTCACCGCCAAGGTGGAGGGAGGCACCTTCACCCTGGAGGGCGCCGACACCCAGGGCAACACCGCCTACTACCTGTTCAGCGGCCAGGACGCCTACCAGACCGTCGTGTACGTGGTGAACAGCGAGTATGAGGCCGACGCCACCCTCACCCTGGCCGACGGCACGAGCGTGGCCGTGAACCACGTCGCGCCCAACATGGCCCAGGGCGACTACACCGCCACCGTCGAGGCCGCCAACGCCGCGGGCTCCGTCTTCATCGGCGGCAACCGCATGATTCGCACCGCCGCCGACTACGGCATCGAGGGCGACGACGCGGCCGCCGTGGACTGGTTCCTCTCCAGCGGCGTCACCAACGCCGGCGACACCTACACCGAGTTCGGCCAGACGATGTACGGCTTCGAGTACGCCGTGGCCATCTACCGCCTGTTCCAGATCGTATGCGACCAGGTGACCTTCGCCAAGGGCTACGTGGACGCCACCGACTTCTCCGGCGCCATGTTCTCCAACGACCCCTACTCCGACTCCGTGAGCGCCACGCTGCAGGTGGGCGTGTGGAACGGCATCTACACCAAGATGACCGACGTCAAGGACTCCGGCGACATCGGCCACTACCCCGGCTTCTACCTGCTCACCAACATCGACGCCGACACCACCATGCTCGGCACGGGCGCCGTGGTGACCGGCAAGTTCGCCCGCGTGGGCCTGTTCAACGCGCTGCAGTCCAACTGGACGATGAAGAACCAGGCCGGCCAGGACGCCGCCGGCGAGCTGAACAACATCGCCGCCGAGTACGACCAGGGCGAGGCCATGGCCCCGGCCGACTACACCAACGAGGCCAAGGTGTACGCCGTGGCAACGGTGCTCGAGGGCGCCGACGGCCAGGCCGCCGTCGATGCCATGGACGACGAGATGGACAAGCTCGCCTGCATCCGCCTGCTCTACACCGTGAAGGACTTCCTCAAGTCGCGCACCGCCCCCGACACGGCCTGGGCCGAGCAGGTGGGCTCCAACACCTCCGACATCACGCAGTTCTTCGGGCCGGAGTACGGCGACACCACCATCCTCACCAAGGACTCCGAGGAGCTGCCCGCCTCGCTCATCAGCAGCAGGAACGCGGCGCTGCTCATCGACGACGTGCAGTGCGAGGTGGAGATCTCGGGCCAGACCGTCTCGCTCACCGGCAACGCCGACGACGCGGCCAACGTGATCGTGGGCGCCACCGACCCCAACACCGCCCGCGACGGCGCCGAGGCGGCGACCGAGGGCGACGGCCTGGTGTACAACGCCTCCGCGCGCAACGCCTTCTACCGCTACGGCATCGGCTCGGCCATGCCCGTGTGGGGCGCGGGCACCGTGGTCAGGATGCACAACGACGACGGCACCCTCATCGTGGACGGCGAGGCCACCGGCAGCGCCTATCCCGCCGGCACCATGGCGGGCGCGGTGTACTGCGGCTTCGGCGCGGCCGTCAACGTCACCAACAGCGTGGCCTACTCCAGCGAGCAGCACCTCTCCAACATCCTGTACAACGGCTCCTACCACTACGTCGACAGCGCCGCGTTCGGCTCGGGGCGCGTGTACAGCTCCGACTTCTGGGGCGGCTACCAGGTGTTTGAGGACTGCGTGGCCACCGGCGACTGCGTGACCGACGAGCCCACCACCCTCATCGTGAAGAACTCCGTGTACGGCAAGAGCCTGGGCGGCAACGGCTTTGCGTCCATCTACTTCGAGAACTCCAAGGTGACGGGCGGCTGCGCCGAGTTCCAGAACACCACCTCGCTCGTGACCGACGTGGCGGCCATGACCGTGGTCAACTCCACCGTGGAGTGCTCCGGCAACTCCTTCGTCAGCTCCAGCAAGGGCGAGCGCGCCATCGTGACGCTCGTGGACAGCTCCATCGACATGACGAGCGGCGTACAGCTGGCGCAGGTTGACGGCTACGACACGGTCAACGCCATCTCCCTGGGCTCGGTGGACCCGGCAAATGTCGATGCCTACCAGGCACGTTTCAACGGCCAGCTCGTCTTCAAGATCTATGGCGACAACACCATCGCCACGCCCGACGGCACCCTGGACGCCAATGTGGCCGCAGGCGCCGCGCTCACCATCTTCGGCTCCATCGTCGACGAGAGCGGCGCGGCCGTGGAGCTGCCCGGCGCGGTGTTCGAGACGGGCGAGGAGTACGGCACGCTCACCGTGGTGAAGTGCGCCGAGGAGCACGCCGCCGGGCAGACGAGCTCCCAGCCCGCCGCCGGCGCGCCTGCGGCCGAGGGCGACGACGCCGCCCCCGCAGAGGGCGAGGCGCCCGCAGACGGTGCGGCTCCCGCGGGCGACGCACCCGCTGACGCGCCTGCGGAGGGGGCGCCGGCAGCCAAGTAGGAACCCCCACGGGCGACTGCGGGTGCACACGTAGACGCCGAAGGGTAGCGTGCACGGAGGGGCCCGGCGCTCGGAGACGACGCGCCGGGCCCCTCGCTGTCTGGGGGATGCGGGAGGGGCGCCCCCGGCGAGCAGGCGCGCCGGGGGCCGGGCAGCGGGCGCGCCGGGCAGCGGGCGCCCCTCAACCAGCAGGCCCGCCGGGCAGCGGGCATCCCGCGGCTTGCAGGCCCGCCCCGTCCCGCGGGCTACGCCTCCACGGTCAGGGTCGGGTAGGCGCGCAGGTCGTCCTCCACCAAGCCAAGGCCCAGGTAGTTGTTCACGTATGTCTCGACCAGGGCGGAGGCGCCGTCGTAGTCGGCAGGAACCACGGCCACGGCATGGGGCCCGTCGGACACTTCCAGGTAGACGAGGCCGTTGTCGTCGGACTCCACATCGGCGCGCTCGCCGGCGTCAACCTCCACCGTGAGTGCCGCATGGGGCACAGCTTGGCCATCGGCGTCGCAGGCGCGCAGGATCGCCGTCCAGGCAGCGGGCTCATAGCCACCGCGCAGGGCGATGCGTCCCTCGGTCTGGGCGTACAGCGGGATGGCCGGCAGGTCGGCCCCCTCGACGTCCTCGCCGACGCCCTCGAGGTAGGACTGGAACGCCTCGAGCACGCCGCCTACCTCGGCGATCTGCTCGCAGTCGACCAACATCCCGTAGTCGCTCCCGCCCGCGGCGATGTAGTCGTTCGTCACCAGGACGACCGGGGTGCTCTCGTCGTCGAAGTCAAGCGGCTCGGAGGCGCCGTCGAGCGTGAGCGACACGACGCGCTGCCCCAGCTCGGCGTTGGGGTCGCACACCACCGTGATGCCCGCCACCTGCAGGAAGCGCCCCGCCACCTCCTGTTGCAGCAGCATGCCGGTGTCGGCGTCCTGGCCCGCCTGCAAGCCGAACGACACCTCGAACATCTGCTTGAGGATACAGGGCGTGACCTGCTTCAGCACGACTGTGTTCGAGTAGGGGAAGGCCGTCACGAGGTCGCCCATCGAGACCACGCCACGCTTGAGGGCGCTGCGGATGCCGCCGCCGTTGGTGAGCGCGACCACCGGCGTCCCCGTGATGCCCGCCTCCTGCAGATAGGCGTCCGCGACGGCGACGAGCGAGTCGGCCGCCACGTCGCCCATGTTCGTCTCCACGCCGCGCGTGGGCACGGAGAGCGGGCCGTTGTTGAGCCAGCCGGCCCACAGGGTGGTGGGCGTCGTGAACAGGGCCTGGCCCATGAGCTTGTCCTGCTCCTCGGAGAGCGCGGCAAGGTCGTCGGCCACCGCCTCGTCGGCAGTGGCGAGCTCCGCGGCGGCAGCCGGGTCAATCAGCTCCTCGACGGCGCTCACCGAGCCGTCCTCGTCGAAGGCCAGGGTGAGCTTGCCCACGGCCGCCAGGTTGCAGCCCGTCTGCACCACGAGCACGTCGCCGTACTGGTCGTTTTCCACCAGGTGGCTGTGACCGTCGATGATGGCCGTAAGCTGGGAGGTCGCCTCCTCTCCGAGCTGCGCGACGAAATCGCTCACGTGCAGGTGCACGCCCGCGTTGCCCATGTGGCACAGGCCTACGATGGCGTCCACGCCCTGCTCGGCAAGGCTGGCGATACAGGCCCGCGCGGTCTGGACCTCGTCGGCAAACTCCAGGCCGACGACGTTGGCCGGGGAGGTGGAGGTCGCGGTGCCGCTCGTCACGATGCCGAAGAAGCCGATGCGACGCCCCGCGCACTCAAGCACCGTCGTGGCGCCGTCGCCGCAGGCGCCCACGCCCTCAAGCAGGGTCTGCCCGTCCTCGCGGTACACGTTGGCGCCCAGCAGGGGGAACTCCGCGGCGGCGGCGTTGTCGAGCAGCACCTCGCGGCCGAAGTCGAACTCGTGGTTGCCCAGGCACATGACGTCGTAGCCTGCGGTGTTCATGAGCTCGATGGCCGAGGCGCCCTTGGAGAGCGTGACGATGGGCATGCCCTGCGTGGCGTCGCCGGCGTCCACAAGAAGGCTGTTCGGCGTGGCCGCGCGCAGCCCCGCGACGAGGTCGATGCCCACCGTGGACTCGTCGCCCTGCAGGTGGCCGTGGATGTCGTTGGTGTGGTAGATGACGACCTGCTCGGCCGGGGTCTGCGACTCTTGAGCGAGCGCGAGCTGCGCACCCAGGCCCGTGTGCGCGGAAAAGGCCGCAGCGGCAGCCGTGCACGACGCCCCCGCCACAAAGGCGCGGCGCGTGGGGCAAGCCCGCGCGATCCCGGCGTCCGCGCCCCGATACCCTATGCCGCCCTGCTCGCACGCACCCATCGCGCCGACCTGCGCGCCCTGCCTGGCGCACCCTGCCTCAGACATCTCCATCGCCATCTCCTCGCTCCCGTCCCTGCCCGCACGCGTCGCCCAGCCTGTCACCGAGCACGCACGCAATCCTGCAATAGTGGCGCGAAGTATAGCCGACACCGGGCCGCATGCGCGCGCCATGGCATGGCACACCCCGCGCGCATGGCATGCGCCCGAGAAGGCGATCGCGCCCCTCGCTCGGGAAGGCTATGCCCCCAGCGTGTTGCCGGGCAGATTGCGGGCTGCGGCGCGAACCCAGTTCCACAGCTGCAGCTCCGCCTCGCCCAGGGCATGGGTGGTCAGGCGCTCCAGGGCAAACCCCCAGCTCAGGCCCTCCACGGGAAACGCCACCACGTCGGGCACGCTGTTGAACACGGGCAGCCCCACCAAGGTGCCGTTCGCAAACCCCAGCACCTCGCCCTCCATGGCGTAGCCGTACAGCGGGAAGATCTCGCCCGCCTCGATGACGCGCCCCAGCTCCACGCCCCGCTCGGCCGCCACGCGGCGCAGCTGCTCGAAGCACTTGAACCCCGTCCCCGGGATGGCGATGTCGCGCCCGGCCAGGTCCTCCACCTGCAATGACGTGCGCCCCTGGGCCTCAAGCGCCCGTGCCAGGGAGTCGTCGCGACGCATCCAGAAGTAGAACGGCGACCGGTAGAGTTCCTGGCCTGCACACCCCTGCGCCACGGGCGTCACGCAGATGGCGATGTCGTAGCGCCCGGCCCGCAGCTCCTCCTCGCACAGGACGTCGTTGGACTCCCAGTAGGGAACGTCCACGTTGGGGTGCGCCGCGCAGAACTCCTGAAGCAAAGCAGGGCCGAAGGCGTTGAGCACGCCTAGCGAGCAGCCCAGCCGCACCGTGTAGCGCTCGTCGGCCCGCAGGCGCTCGAAGGACTCCTTGAGCAGGCGGACGTTGCTGTCGAAGACGGAGCAGAACTCGTAGAGCTCGTGGGCATAAGGCGTGGGGACAGGCATGCCCGTGGCCGCGTCTGTGGTGAACAGCGTGACTCCCAGCTCGCGCTCCAGGGCACGCAGGGACTTGGTGAGCCCCTGGTGCGAGACGGGCACCCTGCGCGCGGCGGCCGAATAGCTCCCCTCGTCGTAGGCGAACTCGAAATACCTCAACTGGTCGCTGTTCATCCCCTGGCAAGCCTTCCCCCGAAAGCCGACGGTCTGCCCACGCTCCCCCGAGCAGGGCCGCCCCATTGTAGCGCGCAGACACACGCGGCGAAACGTCCCAGGTAGACGGGTTACGGCAACGAACGGTTCAGGGGGCTGAACCGCGGGCTGCACCCAAAACCATTGCGGGCGCCGCCCGTCGGCGCGTACAAATGGCCCAGCGCGTTCAAGGGGAGCGCGCAAGCACCGCACAAGACGATAGGAGAAGCTCATGGTCGAATCCAACCTGACCCGTCGCTCGTTCGTCACCGGAACCGCCGCCGTCGCTGGCGCCGCCGCCCTGGCCGGCTCCGTGACACTCGCCCACGCCGACGAGGCGGCCGCCCAGGCCGTGGCCGTCGGCACCGCCTCGTCAAGCTCCGAGGAGATCAAGGCAACCGCCTCCCCCGCCGACTCCGTCAAGTGGAGCTGGCTGGAGTATCCCGGCGACATCGAGCCCACCTCCCAGGAAGACACCGAGGTCCTCGTCATCGGCTGCGGCTTCGCCGGGTCGGTCGCGGCCGTCTCCGCCGCCGAGAAGGGCGCCAAGGTCACCGTCGTCGAGAAGGCCTCCGCACCTTCGGGCCGCGGCGCGCACATCACCGCCTTCGGCTCCAAGGTCATCCAGCAGACGCTCGCCGACGGCTACATCACCGAGGACCAGATGGACTACGCACAGATCGTGCGCAACTGGATCCGCTGGAGCCAGGGCCGCCTCAACGAGCCCATGCTGTGGATGTTCGCGCACAAGTCCGGCGCCTGCATGGACTGGCTGTGCGAGGAGATGGAGAAGCAGGGCCTCCACTCCACCCTGTGGTGCGACTTCTACAAGGGCCCGGACTACACCGAGTGGCCCGTCACGCACTTCTTCTACGACGACACCACGGACTTCGTGTACCTCAACGGCGTCTCCCACGGCCTGGGCATGGACGTCCTGCTGCCCGCGCTCAAGGCCTACGGCGAGTCCCTGGGCGTGACCTACGTGTTCGACACCCCCTGCGAGCGCATCGTGCGCGAGGAGGGCGGCGCGGTCACCGGCGCCATCGTCACCCCCGACGAGGGTGCGACCCATGTGCAGTACAACGCCTCCAAGGGCGTCATCATCGCCTCGGGCGACTACTCCGGCGACACCGAGATGATGCAGCGCTACAACCCCTGGGCGCTTGAGGCCATGGACGAGCGCCTCTACATCCCCATGTGGGTCAACACCGGCGACCTGCACAAGCAGGCCATGTGGATCGGCGCGGCCATGCAGACCAACGACAGCCACGCGGCCGTCATGCACCTGGAGTCCGGCGCGCAGAGCTACAACTTCCTGCACGTGAACGGCGAGGGCAAGCGCTTCATGAACGAGGACGTCAACACGCAGTCCAAGTCCTCCAACAAGGCCTTCTGGGGCGACCACCGCGCCTACACCATCTACGACGCCAACGGCCTGACCGAGATTGCCAAGCAGTGCGAGGAGGGCATCGCGGGCGGCATCTCCTGCGGCCAGCAGTACCGCCGCTTCGGCACGCCGTTCGACATGGACGTGGAGAACAAGCTGCTCCAGGCCAAGATCGAGGATGGCAACATCATGATGGCCGACACCCTGGAAGAGCTGGCCGAGAAGATCGACGTGCCCGTGGACGCCTTCGTCGCGAGCGTGGAGCGCTACAACGAGCTGTGCGACAAGGGCTCCGACGACGACTTCGGCAAGCGCGCCGAGATCATGGTGAAGATCGTCGAGCCCCCGTTCTACGCCGGCCAGCTCAAGGCCACGCTGCTCACCGCCTCGGGCGGCCTGCACTCCGACGAGTACGGCCACGTGCTCGACATCGACGCCAACCCCATCCCCAACCTGTGGGTCTGCGGCGTGGCGGCGGGCGACTTCCACGGCTCCTGTGACTACCCCACCATCTGCCCCGGCATCAACCACGGCCGCTGCCTGACCTTTGGGCGCCTCACCGGCATCCAGGCCGCCGGCGGCAGCGTCGACGAGATTGCCGACTACGACCTGTCCATGCCCGTGGGCGGCGGCATCGGCAAGTCCACGCTGTAGACGCAGCGCACCCACAAGCAACTCCGGCTTTCAGCCCCCGGGAGGACGCGTGCCTCCCGGGGGTTTTGGCTTCTGACGCGAGAAGGCGAATCCCCTCACACCGCTTTCCCCTTCACCCGCGAGTTGCTATTGACCGCCTCTGACCTGGGCTTTTCTTACGTTAAGACCCGCACGTGGACTTCCGTCCCCACCGCCCGCAAGCGCCTGCACGCGCAACGCCCGCACGCGCCGTCTCGTCGACCTCCTTCCTGAAAGGCCCGCGCAATAGCCACTTCCGCACCCGTGACGTCCGTGTGCGAAGTCGCGGTTCACCTGATTGGGGCGTAGCGGGCGCGCGGCTGCGGGGCGATTGTTACCGGCGACGTCTTCAAACGACGCCACACACACGTTGGGTCCAATGCATGAAGGAGAAGCAGTATGTCTGATATGACGCGCAGGTCTTTCATGGGTGCCGCCGCCGCGAGCGGTGTCGCAGCCCTTTCCGCCTCCGTCGCCCTGGCAGCCGACGAGGCCGCCGAGGAGAAGACGCAGGACAAGCCCGCCGGCCAGAGCGACGGCATCGAGTCGGCCCGCAGCCTGTACACCGGCTGGCTCGGCGAAGCACCGCAGATCTCCGACGACCAGATCGTGGCCATCTACGACGCCGACGTCGTGGTGCTCGGCGGCGGCCATGCCGGCACGCAGTGCGCCAAGGAGGCTGCCAAGGCCGGCGCCAAGGTGGCGGTCCTCGACCAGCAGGCCCAGGACATGTTCATGTTCTACGGCGAGGACATCGGAACCTTCAACTCGCAGTACGTGCAGGACATGGGCTACGGCCCCTATGACGAGCAGGACGTCCTGGCCCAGTGGGAGCGCACCTGCGGCTACCGCGCCAACCCCGAGCTCGTGCTCACCTACATTCGCAACTCCGGCGCGATGATCGACGACGCCCTGGCCATCGTCAACGAGAAGAACCCCGACATCCTCACCAACATGGACGTCCAGCAGCCCGACGTGGAGTACTGGACCGACAAGACCCAGCCTTGCGACATGGGCAACTTCAAAACCTACGTCGGCACCTTCTGCATGCGCTCCGAGATCCTCGACGAGGTGGCCGAGGGCGTGGGTGCCTACTCCACCATCGGCCAGCTCGAGGACTGCTGCCGTGAGGCCGCCGAGGAGAACGGCGCCGAGTGGTACTACGAGACGGCCGCCGTGTGCCTGGTGAAGGACGGCGACAAGGTGGTGGGCGCCATCGCCACCAACGCCGACGGCGAGTACGTGAAGTTCAACGCCGCCAAGGCCGTCGTCATCGCCTGCGGAGCCTTCCAGAACTGCCAGCCCATGATGGCCGAGTTCTTCAACGAGGCCAAGGAGCTCCAGGCCAAGAACGGCATCGCCGCCTACACCTCCACCGACATCCCCGAGTCGGGCCGCGACACCGGCATCGGCCACCGCATGGGCTGCTGGGCGGGCGGCCGCATGGAGGCGGGACCCATGGCCTCGCTGGCCAACGTGTCGGCCCCCGGCCCCTTCGGCTTCGCCCCCACGCTCATCCTCAACCGCGACGGCAAGCGCTTCATGAACGAGGCCGACTTCAACGCCATGGGCAACATGATCAACCGCCAGCCCAAGGGCATCTACTGCAACCTGTTCGACGCCAACTACCGCGACATCATCGCCCGCGGCGGCACGAACCACGGCGGCGTCGACTTCGGCCAGGCCACCTACGTTGAGCAGTGGACCGAGGACATGACCCACGTCGTGGACGCCGGCGCCGAGGGCTACGTGGTGCGCCACGGCTGCCTCACCGAGCGCGCCGACATGAACAAGACGCCCGTCTATGGCGCCGAGACGCTTGAGGAGCTGGCCGAGTACCTGGGCTATGAGGGCGACGCCGTGGAGAGCTTCGTGGCCAGCGTCGAGCGCTACAACGCGCTGTGCGAGGCCGGCAAGGACGACGACTTCGGCAAGAAGTCCGACTTCATGCTGCCCATCGCCACGCCTCCCTTCTACGGCTCCGTGGCCGACTCCTCCTCGCAGGCCGGCACCGCCGTGTCGCTGGGCGGCCTGGTGACCGACGCCACCTTCAACGTGCTCGACGACGAGGACAACGGCATCCCCGGCCTGTACGCCATCGGCAACTGCTGCGGCGGCCGTTACGCCCTCACCTACCCCGGCATCCTCGCCGGCAACTCGATCGGCATGGCGATGACGAACGGCTACGTCTGCGGCCAAGTCGTCGCAGCCCTTTAGGAAGTTGCGGAACCTGATGCGCTGCGTTCCGCAGGGCCTCACGTACGTCCAGTACGCTACGGCCCTGCGCGCCTTGCGCATCAGAACCCGCTTTTTGCGGAGGTTGCAGAACCTCGCCGGCTGCGTTCTCGGGAGGCTTACGCGCGGTGCGTATCTTTGATGTACCGCCAGTAGGCCAAAGGCCCACGCCGTGCGCTGCGGCTCCGTGCGCCTTGCGCGCCAGAACCCGCTTTTAGCGGAGGTTGCGGAACCTCGCCGGCTGCGGGATACCGGCTCACCTGGTGACGAAAACGACCCCGTCTGGGCTTGTGGCTTGGGCGGGGTCGCTTGGTGTTCGCCGCTAATCCGGCGCGCCATCCCGTGCTACCTACAGCAAGTCGATGAGCTCCTGCTGGGAATGCACGGCGCACTTCTCGTAGATGTGGCGCACGTGGTACTTGAGGGTGTTCTTGGTGATGGCGAGCTCCTGGGAGATGCGCGCGGCGTTGTTGCCGCGGGCGAGCAGGCAGAACACCTCCGACTCGCGGCCCGTGAGGCCATACTGCTGGGCAAGGGCAGCGCAACGGGCCTCGATGCCGGCGTCCTTGCGGCCCGCCGCAGCGCCCGCCGCCGCCTCGTCGATCAGCGTCGCGGCCTGCACGCCCTCGATGGTCTTGTCGAAGCCGAAGTCGCGGATCGAGTACAGCGTGTAGATGCACACAATCGCAAAGACGCCCGCCACGAGCGATTTCGCAAGCAGGTGGCCCTCGGGGCCCAACCCCGTGGCATACATGCCAAGCAGCGCGCCCGCCTCGATGCCCGCGTAGTAGGCGGCGTAGCCCCACGCGATGGTGTAGAACGCCCCTGCCCGGCTCCTGGCCGCCACGGCCGCCAGCGCCAGGCACATGAGCACCCCGAACACCTCGCTGCTCGCCGTGAGGGTCACGCTCGCGTACCACACAAGCGACGCGTCGTCTATCAGCACGAGCAAAAAGCCCGCGAGCGCCAGGATGAACGAGGCCTCGAACAGGCTGTCGGCCCTGAAGGTGCCGCGCTGGATGAGCGCGGTGGCCCCGATGCCCACGAACAGGGCCACAAGCAGGCCGTTTGCAAGCAAGCCGCCGTCTGCGTCCTCATAGCGCAGGCCAAAGCCGTACGCCACGCAGAAGAGGAACGTGTACACGAACAGGTCGTGGCGAAGCGACAGCACCGCGCGCGGGCTGGTGAGCTCGGCGTCGGCGGCCGGCTCGGCCTGAGCCATCGAGGCGAAGTCGGGCTTTCCCAGCCGGGCGACAAGGCCGATAAGGGCAAGCGTGAAAAGCGCGTCGCACGCCACCGCAGCCCCGTAGCCCGCCCAGGTGACAAGGCCTGAGAGCGGCACCGACAAGGCACTGCCCACCGCGAGCACCGCGGCGATCTGCCACAGCTCCAGGCGCGACAGCAGCACGACGAACCCCAGGCTCACCCATGCACGACTGAGCGCGGTGAGGCACGACCCCACGACGAGCGGCACCGCGAGGCCCTGCACGCAGCCGAACCACGCCAGGGGCGCGCCCACAAGCACGGCCGCACAGAACAGCGCAGCCGAGGTCCGCAGCGAAATGAAGCGCGGGAAGCGCCGCGCGATGAGGGCCAGAAGCGCCATGAGCACGATCTGCCCCAGGGTGGCCCAGTCGCGCAGCTCGTCCACCACGGCCGCCCCCGAGGCGTTGATCACCCCATTGAAGAAGAACCCGCTCGTCCCCATGAGCGTCTGGGCCGCAAGCAGCACGAGCACGAGTCGCGGGCTGGCCTCGTCATGCAACTTCTCACTCACCACTCGCTCTACCAGGCCTTTCGTGTGTCACCGCCCACACGGGGTGAGACGGGTCGCAACGCCCTCGCCGCACGTGCCGCCCCACGAGGGCGGTCTTCGCATGCCGGGCTCGGTTATACCTTGGGCATTGTAACGCCCGCCGGGTACAGCTTCGGCGCACGACCGCAACACGTCGCCGCAGCACCCGACCGCGCAGGGCATACATCGAGGAAAGGATGCAGCAATGTCCATGAACCGTCGTTCCTTCGTCAAGGCAGCAGGTACCGTCGCCCTCGGGACCGTCGCCGTCTCGGGCGTCGCCCTGGCCGACGAGGCCCCCGCCGCCGACGCCTCCGCCCCCGCCTGGCTCGGCGCCGAGCCCCAGATCGCCGAGTCCGACATCGCCCAGACCAAGCAGACCACCCTGCTCATCGTAGGCGCCGGCACTGCGGGCCTTGCCTGCGCCGCCACGGCCGCCGACATGGGCCTCGACTTCTTCCTGGCCGAGAAGCTCTCCGTCATCGCCGGGTCGCGCGAGTACCTGGGTGCCGTGAACACCTCCCTCATCCAGGCGGCCGGCATCGAGGCCGACAAGGGCAAGCTGCTCAACGAGCTGTCCCGTTACGCCTCGGGCAAGTGCGACCGCAACCTCATCAAGATGTGGATCGACGAGAGCGCCGAGGCCGTCGAGTGGTACACGCCCATGTTCAACGCCGTGGGCGAGGCCGTGATGCTGCCCGACTACGGCGGCGAGCAGCAGGGCGGCACCGACTACTACTCCCCCGTCACCGAGCACATGAGCGGCACGGCCTACATCCCGCCCACGCGCAACGAGGTGATAGCCTCGCACATCACCGACGCCGGCCACGAGGTCAACTTCAACTATGAGATGGTGAAGCTCGTGCATTCCGACGGCAAGGTGACGGGCGCCATCTTCGACACCGACGACGGCTACGTGCAGATCGACGCCGCCTACACCGTGCTGGCCTGCGGCGGCTATGCGGCCAACCCCGAGATGATGCAGGCCCTGCAGCCCGACGCCGTGGCCTGCGTCACCGCCCCCAGCTACAACCCGCCCTGCACCGGCCAGGGCATCAAGGCCGCCATGTGGGCAGGCGCCGCCAAGCAGAACGACCCGACCCCCATGCTCTTCGACCGCGGCATCGTGGCCAACGGCGTCGACGCGGGCTATGTCGACGACGGCAAGGGCGGCTTCTCGCTGCCCGGCACCAAGACCCAGCTCAACCTGGGCAGCCAGCCCTTCCTCAAGGTCAACCGCGAGGGCAAGCGCTTCGCCAACGAGTCCACGCCCTACGACAACATGTGCTTTGCCGCGGGCATGCAGCCCGGCGGCGTGTTCTGCCAGGTGATGGACGCCGACGCCCCCGCCGACATGATCCGCTTCATGCAGGGCGGATGCGCCGCGGCCGTGCGCGAGTTCATACAGCAGGGCGGCGACGTGGACGGCTACCTGGAGTACGTGGGCTGCGACCTGGTGCAGAAGGCCGACACCCTGGAGGAACTGGCCGACAAGCTGGGCTTTGAGGGTGAGGCCAAGGAGACCTTCCTGGCCACCTGCGAGGCCTACAACGCCCTCTACGACGCCCAGGAGGACTCCGAGTACGGCAAGGAGGCCTACCGCCTCTCCCAGCTGCGTACCGCCCCCTTCTACGGCGGCTGGTACGGCGCGAGCCTGCTCACCACGCTCGACGGCCTGCGCATCACGTCCGACCTGCAAGTGACCGACACCGACAAGAACCCCATCGAGGGCCTGTACGCCATCGGCGACTGCTCGGGCAACTTCTTCGCCACCAACTACCCCGAGTACATCGTGGGCGTTGCCGCCGGCCGCTCCACCGTGCAGGGACGCCACCTCGCCAAGGCCATCGCCGCCGCCGAGGGCATCGACGTCGAGGCCAAGGACGCCGCCGCCAAGGATGCCCTGGCCGCCGCGGTGACCGAGGTCCCCGAGACCCCCGACTACTCCAAGGCCCTCGCCACCGTGTGCTGGTAGGCACGGGCGACACAGACGGGCTCAGAAGGACGTCGAGCAGGTCACCTTCTGATACGCGCCTCTATGTGCGCACGTGATTGATCGGATATTCACGACGGCGGGGCCGCCCCGGGCAGAATGCTTGCCTAGGGCGGCCCCGCTAGTGTATGCAACCATGGGATGAGCAGCCGATAGGAAGGCTGCCGTGCCCCGTTAGTACGTCTTGAACATCTCGGCAATCTCGTCGGCGTCGCTGGTCACGGTAAGAGCCAGACGCAGCAGCACGACGGCCTTCTGAGGGGGCAGGTTGTTGTCGCCCACCATGCCGTTGTTGATGCGCGTGCACTCGATCACCGGGATGCCCGACTCAGTGATCTCCGAGATCTTCTCGCTCCAGGAGCTGCTGCACGCGCCCGCGCCTGCGCCGGCAAGCACGATGCCCTCAGCGGTCTGCGCGTAGTAGTCGAGCACGCCCGGGTCGGCATCGATGCAGAAGTACGCAACGCCCACCGAGGGCAGCCCCTCAAGCCCATCGACGGTGAACTCGGTGGCCGTGGTGTGCGCGCGGGTGGTCGCGTTGTAGAAATAGGCCTGGTCGTCGTGCATGTAGCCGAAGCAGCCAAGGTCGCGCGAGTTGAAGGCGTCGCACTTGAAGCTGTTGATCTTCTGCACGTCGCGCGCGCCGTAAATGCCGTCGGAGAACACCACCATGACGCCGCGTCCCGCGGCATCGGGGTTGGCCGCCAGCGCGATGGTCTGGTACAGGTTCATGGGGCCATCGGCCGAGGTGGCAGTGGAGGGACGCATGGCGCCCGTCACAACGACCGGCTTGTCGGTCTTCACCACCAGGTTGAGAAAGTACGCGGTCTCCTCAAGCGTGTCGGTGCCGTGCGTGACGGCAAAACCAGCGATAGAATCGTCGGCCGCGAGCTCGTCGATGGTCTGGGCCATCTTGATCCACTCGGCATCGGTCACGTTGTCCGAAGCGGTGTTGCACACCTGCACGCCGCGGACGTTGGCGATATCGGTAATGCCAGCGGCGCTGGCCACGAGCGTGCCGACATCGAGCTGGCCGGCGGAATATCCCGTGGTCTTGCCTGCATCGCCAACGCCGGCGATGGTGCCGCCCGTCGCAAGAACAACGACGGTGGGCAGGTCGGGGTTCTCGTTGTCGGCGATGGTCACCTGCAGGCCGCTCTCAGTCTCGACGACGGAATAGCCGTCACCCTCGGCCTCGGCGGCCTCATCCGTGGCTGCTTCCTCGGCAAGGGCGCTCGTGGCGCTCGCGGCAAGGGCGATACCAGCAGCGGCAGAACCTGCAACAAAGGTACGACGAGTGGTTTCCATGGGTGCCTCCTTGGGCTCAGTGGTGCTTCGTCTGAACTGACAAGGCGAACAATACGGAATCTCGCGCATGCACACGATAGGCGGCAAACCAATGGCAACAGTGCGTAACACCCCATCTAACCAGGCGAAATGTACTTGTAGCAGCGTTTCGAGAATGTCATCGGCTCAAGGCCTGTCCCTTACGAGGCCATGAACGCCACGCTACGCGCAAATGACCCGCCAGGGTCTCTCCACGACATCGCCTCATTGTACTGGCGGCAAGATGCAACAAACGACATGCCAGCTTGCCCAGTGTGACGCTAACTCGACAAGAAGCGCGAAAGGCAGATGTAAAAATAGGCGTGCCGCAGACTCAAGAGGATATACAGAAGGCAGTTGCAATGGAAATGAGCCGCTAAAACAAAAAAAGCCCCTGGCCAGATGGCCAAAGGCTTTGAATTCAGGATGGTGGGCGCTCTAGGATTCGAACCTAGGTAGGCATAGCCAACGGGTTTACAGCCCGTCCCCATTAACCGCTCGGGCAAACGCCCATCCTAAAAGTAAGGTCTCCTTACGGAGACCTCTCGCGGGCGCCCTGGGGGCCGCACAGCGCGTCGGGAAAGCTCTTGAGGGGTCCTCGCCGGCCTTGAGGGCCCTGGAAGGGTCCGAAGGGCTCGGACGATTAGTGGCGCTCGG
>CAVEWV010000040.1:0-22244 GCA_963619535.1 Acutalibacteraceae bacterium
GCGCGAACTGGGGCGCTTCACCGACCCTGAGGCCATGGAGGTCACGAAGACCGTCCTGAGTCCCGCGTGCAAGCTCGACCTGGCGTTTTCGCTGCTCGCGGGCATTCCCGGGCAGACGCAGGCCTCGGCTGCGGCGTCGGTGGAGACAGTCCTCTCCTTCGGCGCCGCGCATGTGCGCCTTCGCGAGTTCGACCTCCCCGCAACCTGCAAGCTCGCTCGCGAGCGCGCCGCGCACGACGACGCCTGGCGCGCCCTGCCCGCACATCGCCTGCCGGGTGCCGAGGAGCGCGCGTCACTTTTGGCCGCCATGGGCGCCCGTCTGCATCGGGAGGGCTTCACCGAGTACCTGCCGGGCCTGTGGGCCCTGCCCGGGCATGAGTCGGCCTGGGAGCAGATGCGCGCCCAAGGCTGCGAGACGCTGGGCTTTGGCCTGGGCGCACGCACCCTCTTCGACGGCACCGAGGCGCTCAACACCTCCGACTTGCCCACATACCTGCGCTTCTCCGACGACCCCGCGCGCTGCGTCGCAAAAGTCGCCAAGGCCCCCAAGGTCGCAAACGTCGCAAACGTCGCCAAAATCGTCCCATAATCCTGCACGTCTGTTGAATTGCACCCATCCGCTCCGTAGAATCTGGGCACCTGTGCCTGGCCGGGCGCCGCGCGCGACGCGCGGCCCCTCCCGTCGATCGGAGCGGATGCATGAAGAGAGCCCTGCTTGCCCTGGCCGTCGCCGCCCTGTGCGCCCTCGCGGCGCTTGCGGGCTGCGCTCAGACGACCTCCCAGCAGGAGGGCGTCAAGCTCGACCCGTCCAACCCGGTCACCCTCACCGTCTGGCATTACTACAACGGTGCCCAGCAGGCGGCTTTCGACAGCCTCGTCTCCGAGTTCAACTCCAGCGTGGGCCAGCAGAAGGGCATCTATGTGGAGGCGTACTCGCAGGGCTCCGTGAGCGACCTCGAGCAGGCCGTCACCGACTCGGCCGCCGGCGTGGTGGGCTCCAAGGCCATGCCCGACCTCTTCTCCTCCTACGCCGACACCGCTTACGCGCTTGAGCAGGATGGCAGGCTCGCCGACCTCTCGGCCTACTTCACCCCCGATGAGCTGGGCGAATACGTGAGCGGCTACATCGAGGAGGGCTATTTCGAGCAGGACGGCAGGCTCTACCTCTTCCCGGTGGCCAAGTCCACCGAGGTCACGATGGTCAACCTTACCGACTGGGAGCCTTTCGCCCAGGCCACGGGCGCCAGCCTGGACGACCTGGGCACGTTCGAGGGCATCACGGCCCTCTCTCGGCAGTACTACGAGTGGACCGACGCCCAGACGCCCGACGTGCCCGACGACGGCAAGGCGCTCTACGGCCGCGACTCCATGAGCAACTACTTCGTCATCGGCCTGAAGCAGCTCGGCATCGACCTGTTCGAGGTCGAGGGCGGCCAGGTCACCATCAACGCCGACAAGGACGTCGTCCGGCGCCTCTGGGACAACTATTACGTGCCCTATGTGAGCGGCTGGTTCGACAGCTTCGGCAAGTTCCGCTCCGACGACGTGAAGACCGGCGACATCCTCGCCTACACGGGCTCCTCTTCCTCGGCCGCCTACTTCCCCGACCAGGCCATCACCGACGAGGGCACCTACGACATCGCCTATGCGGTGCTGTCGGCCCCTGTCTTCGAGGGCGGGCAGCGGGTTTGCGTCCAGCAGGGCGCCGGCATGTGCGTGACCAAGTCTGACGAGCTGCACGAGTACGCGGCCTGCGAGTTCCTCAAGTGGTTCACCCGCACCGACAACAGCCTGGCCTTCGCCTGCGCGAGCTCCTACCTGCCCGTGCGCAACGACGCCAACACCACGCAGGCCCTCGACGACGCCATCGCCGCGGGAGGCCTCGCCATCAGCTCTAAGAACTACGACTGCCTCAAGGAGGTCATGGGCAACTTCGCCTCAACCGTCTTTTATACCCCCGCATGCTTCGAGCACGGATATCAGACGCGCAACGCGCTGAACACCGTCTTGTCCGACAAGGCCCAGGCCGACCGCGCCGTCGTCGATGAGCAGGTCGCAACAGGCGTGAGCAGGCAGGATGCCCTGGAGCCCTACCTGAGCGACGAGAACTTCGACGCCTGGTACGACGGCCTGTGCGCCACGCTCGAGGGCCTGGCCCACCCCGCCGGCTCCGAGTAGCGTATCCGGGCGTGGCCGGCCCGGCGCGCCTCCTGCCTTATACTGCCCGCGTTTGCACGACCACGTCCGTCGGATGTCCGTCGAATGAGAGAGGAGGGATTCCCGTGAGGAAACGAACGAGCTCGCTGTTCAAGATCTTGCTGGTGCCGCTGACGGTCGTCGTCTTGATCCAAGGGGTCCTGCTGCTCTCGACCCTGGCCGCCAGCAACACCAGGCATGAGCTTGAGGCAAACGCCGTCGACCTCGACCAGATAGCCGTGGACAACCGCGGCGTCGTGCTCGAGAGCGCCATGGTGAGCCAGTGGGGCATGGTGCGCACTGAGGCCGAGTACGTCAACGGGGCCCTTGAGTCGCTCCTGGCCGAGCGCAGTGCCACGGTTCAGGACTTCATGGCCTCCGACGACATGCAGGCCGCCCTTATCGGGGAGATTTTCCCCGAGCTGCTCGACTGCCTGCAGCGCTCCACCACATCCGGCCTGTACGCGGTGATCGGCAGCACCGCCGACACCTCCCAGGCCGCGCGCTACAACGGCTTCTTCCTGCGCGATTCCGACCCCACGGTGCGCGCCACAAGCAACTCCGACCTGCTTCTTGAGCGCGGCGACAAGAACCTCGCCCGGCAGGCCGACATCGGCCTGGACTCCTCGTGGGACACGGCGTTCAGCCTCATGGGAGCAGGCCAGCGCGACTCGGACGCCTTCTTCTACACGCCGTACCTGCTGGCCCAGCAAAATCCCGACGTGGATGTCGCCGACCTCGCATATTGGGCCGCGCCGTTCGTCCTGGAGGACAGCCCCCTCGACAACCACAAGATGATCGCCTACTCGGTGCCGCTCGTGTACGACGGGGCGGTGTACGGCGTCCTGGGCGTCGAGGTGTCCGTGCCCTACCTCACCGGCTCGTACTTCTCCGTGCGCGACCTCGACCCCGACCTGCGCGCGGGCTATGCGCTGGCCGTGCGCCAGCAAGACGGCACCTACCGCTGCCTTGCGGGCGTGGGCTCGCTCTACGACTCGGTGGCGCGCTCGGGGGACACGTTTTCCCTGCTCGACACCGAGTTCGGCTCGCTCAAGCGCGTCGAGGGCGTCACGCTCGGCAACCAGTCCGTCTACTGCGTGAGCACCCCGCTTGAGCTCTATGGCAACACCGTTCCCTTCGAGGACAAAGATTGGGTGGTGTGCGGCTTCGTGACGCACGACTCCGTCTATGGCCTGGGCGCCGAGCTTTACCAGCACCTGTATCTGAGCCTTGCCCTCGGCGTCGGGCTGAGCTTCGCCATCCTGCTGGTCGTGCTACGCCGGGTCACGCGCCCGGTGCACCGGCTCATGGAAAGCGTGCAGGGCGGCATAGAGGGCCTGAAGGGCTTCCAGCCCTCCCACATCCGCGAGATCGACGAGCTCCACCGCGTGGTGAAGGACCTCACCGAGGGCGAGCTGTACGCCGCCGCCCAGCTCAGCGAGGAGAAGGAACGCTACCGCATGGCGGTGGAGAGCTCGCGCGACAGGTTCTTCACCTACCGGGTGGACGACGCCACGGTGGAGCTGGTGAACAGCCGCCATCACGGGGGCGTGTGGCCCTTGGAAGACTTCATCTCCAAGGTGTGCGAGCCGGCCTTCTCCCATGCCGACCAGAAGAAGATCGCCGACGCGCTCTCCATGCGCCAGGGGACGGTCGCCATGGAGGTGTACTCCCATCCCGACGGGGGCCCCGGCGTGTGGTATGCCATCAGCGGAAGGGCCGCCAACGACACAAAGACCGGCGTGAGGCTTCTCGTGGGCTACATACGCGACATCACCGAGCAGAAGCGCGCGGAGTTCGAAAGCGAGCGCAGGCATGCCGTCGACCCGGTCACGGGGCTCTACCGCAGGAAGCAGGGAATCGAGGCGCTGGAGCGCGCCCGCGGCCGACAGGGCCAGGGGAGGCTGCTGCTCATCGACCTGAGCCGCTTCTCCTCCCTTGTGCAGACATACGGCCTGATCTTCGGCGACGTGGTGCTGGCCGAGTTCGCCAGGATTGCCGGCGAGGAGTTCGCCGGCGACGAGGCCAACCCGACGGTGCTTGTGCGCGCGGGGGCCGACGAGTTCTTGGTGTGGCTCCCCCAGGAGTCGACGGTGGACGCGTCCGGCGCCCTGGCGAACCTGCACGAGCGGTACGGGAAGATCGTGCGCGACGACGTCATCCAGCTGGACTTCTGCGTGGGCTACGTGCGGGCCGACGGCGAGACGTCCACCGCAGACCTTGTGCGCCGCGCCGCCGCCGCCCTCGACCAGGCCCGCCGCAAGGGCCTCCACATGATGGTGTGGAACTATCGGCTCGCGCACCTGCGCGGCAGGCCCTTCGGCGACGTCATCTCGCAGGGCGGCGCCGCACAGATGAACATCGCGTCGCTCGTGCTGAGCATCTACGACCACAGCGCGAGCTTCGAGGCGGCCAGCGATCTTTTGTCCCTCAGGCTGCACGAGCGGTTCGGGCTGAACAACCTCGCGATCATCGTGTTCCAGGAGGACAACCTCTCGGGCAGCGTCGAGTACAGCTGGAAGCCGCTGCCCGTGGAGGAGACGGTCTTCCATTGCAGCGTCGAGGACTATCGCGAGCTCTCGGCCCCCTCGAGGCTGGGCGAGCTGCGGCCCCTGCGCGACCTGCCCCAGATCGTCCAGGACCTCTCGCACGACACCCTCGCGCTCACCGTCTCCATGACCGACAACGGACGCTACGCCGACACCATCTTCTTCTCGGGCCTGGACGACGCCGCCCTGACCGACGACGACCGCGCGCTGCTGCTGCAGCTCTCCAGCGTCATCCAGAACCGCCTCAACCTGGAGCGCCACGACCAGTCGGCCCAGGCGAAGTCCGAGTTCCTGGCGCGCATGTCGCACGAGATCCGCACGCCCATGAACGGCATCATCGGCATGACCGAGATCGCGCTGCAGCCGGGCCAGTCCGAGCAGGCCCGCATCGATTGCCTGCACAAGGTGCGTGCGTCGTCGAACTACCTGCTGGGCCTTCTCAACGACATCCTCGACATGTCCAAGATCGAGAGCGGCAAGATGAGCCTGGTGATGGACGACTTCGACCTGCGCCAGCTCATAGAGGACCTGCACTCCGTGCTCGACGCCAAGTTCGCCGAGAAGGGCCAGACGTTTTGCGTGAACGTGGAGCTTGGGCAGGGCTGGGTCCATGGCGACGCCCTGCGCATCAACCAGGTGCTCATCAACCTGCTGAGCAACGCCATCAAATACTCGCCGGCCGACACCGCCATCACGCTCGACGTCCGCGAGGAGGGGTCGCCGGAAGGGCAGTGCCGCATCTTCTTCGGTGTGCGCGACCACGGCGTGGGCATCAGCGCCGAGGACCACGACCGCATCTTCCACAGCTTCGAGCGCCTCGAGCGGGGCGGCGCCCGCGAGCAGGGCACGGGCCTGGGCCTGTCCATCAGCAACCGCCTCGTGGAGATGATGGGGGCGCGCATCCACCTGGAGAGCCAGGTGGGGAGGGGCAGCTACTTCCATTTCACTCTGACCCTGCCGCAGGCCCAGGCCCACGCCGCGCGCAGGAGCGCCCCGGCCCGTGCTGACTTCACGGGCGTCAACGTGCTCGCCGTCGAGGACAACGAGCTCAACCGCGAGATCCTGCGCCTCTTCCTGGAAGACGTGGGCTGCACCGTCGTGGAGGCGTGCGACGGCCAGGAGGCGGTCGATGCCTTCTGCGCGCAGCCCGCAGGCACGTTCCAGGTGATCCTGATGGACGTCATGATGCCCAACCTCAACGGCCTGGAGGCCGCGCACCTCATCCGCACGAGCGGCAGGCCCGACGCGCGCAGCGTCCCCATCGTGGCCGTGAGCGCCAACGCCTTCGACGAGGACATCAAGCAGTCCCTCGCCGTCGGCATGAACGCCCACCTCTCCAAGCCCATCGAGCGCGACAAGCTCGCCGAGACCCTCTCCCGCCTGCTCAAATGACGAAAAGGGACGTAGCCTTTTCGTCATTTCCCTGGTAGATGGCCTAGGGCATTGTGCTCTGGGTGTGGCGGCGGCCCTCATCCCACAGGCTTGGGTGCCGGCGGTGGTTTGCTGCGCGTTCGGCTTGCGTGCCCCCGTTGCGCCCGGGCCCGGCCACGTCGGCGTACCATTGGGCGCCGCTTGCGGGTATCATGCAAGCCGGCACGCAGCCAAAAGGGCCGCACAGCAAAGGAGAGCGCATGGCATACGAAAACGGCAACCGTTCGGGCTCGCGATCGGGCGCGGCGGGCCGACCCGGCAAGTCCCAGCCCGGCAACGGCAAGAAATCCTCCCCGCAGGGCCGTCCCGCCCGCCCCAAGCAGGACGAGAAGGCCAAGGCCGCCGCGCGCGCACGCCGCAAGGCCAAGCAGGAGGCGCGCAAGACCGGCGTTCCCGGCCCCGAGGTGTCCCAGAAGCACGACCCCATCCTCAAGGTGCGCGAGTTCACGAGCGTCGACTTCAGCCAGCTGTCCTACATCATGCCGCCCGAGTGGCTCTTCGACGGCCTCAACGACGACCAGAAGACGGCCCAGGCGAACATGGACTTCGCGGGCGTCCTGCAGGCATGCAACGTCCGCCTGGTGGCCACCGTCGACGACGGCACCGACTACGACCCCGTGCTCGCCGGCATCGTCTTCGCCCGCACCGAGCGCCTGCCCGAGCCCAAGGACGCCTTCGTGTGGAAGGACGTGTACGAGAAGGCCTCCGAGACGCTGCGCTTTGGCGCCCAGCCCGCCCGCACCGCGCGCACCTACGAGCTGCAGCTCGGGCAGCGCGGCCAGCTGCTCATCGACGCGGCCGGCCAGGACCGGGGCGAGGACACCGAGCTTGAGCTGTTCGTGGTGAGCCCGGCGTATCGCGCCCACGGCGTGGGCAAGGCGCTCATGGCGGCCTTCGAGGAGCGCCTGCGCGAGCTCGGCGCCGAGAGCTTCTGGCTTCAGACCGATTCCACCTGCACCTGGCAGTGGTATGACGCACATGGTTATGCGCGCGTGGCCGACGTCGAGCTCTCAGCCGACTACCCCATGCCGCCCGCGGGCGTCGTGGAGGGCGAGCCGGCGCCCCACGTCTTCATGTACAAGAAGGAGCTTGCGGGCCGGGCGTCTGCCTAAGGCCCCTGTGCCGCAACCTCCATGCGCGCGGGGGAGCGCCGCGCCTCACAAGATGGGAGTCATACCTATATGAGTGCTATCAAGCCCGACAACACGATCGAGCAGGTTCTGCCTGACATGCCCTCCCGCCAGGAGGTCATAGATGAGCTGCGCCGCCGCTGGCACCCGACGCCGCAGGTGGAGGAGGTCCCGGTGGCCCAGGCCCTGGGCCGCGTGCTTGCCCGCGACGTGGAGGCCGCCTTCGACTGCCCGCCGGCGCAGACCTCCGGCCGCGACGGCATCGCCGTGCACTTCGCCGACTTCGAGGCCGGCATCCCCGACACGTCGTGCTGGGTGCGCGGCGTCAACTACGTCACGGCCGACACCGGCGACGACGTGCCCGACGAGTTCGACACGGTCATCCAGGTGGAGGACCTGCTCTTCGCAGGCGAGCAGGGCAAGATGCAGGGCGGCACCCCCGGCGGCTGCTCGTTCGACGAGGGCTTCGCCATCGCACAGGCGCCTTCCGAGCTCGGCCAGTACGTGAACCCGGCCGGCTCGAGCTTCCACGAGGGCGACGTCATCGTTCCCGCAGGCGCGCGCCTCACCCCTGAGCGCGTGGCGGCCGCCGTCTCGTGCGGCGCCCAGGTGCTGCCCGTGTACGCGCGTCCGCGCGTGGGCGTCATCCCCACGGGCAACGAGCTTGTTCCCGCAGGCCAGCGCCCCGCCCGCGGCCAGGTCGTCAACTCCAACGCCACGCTCATGTCCGCCTATGCGCGCCTTCTCGGTGCCGAGCCCGTGGTGCACGACATCGTGCTCGACACCCACGAGGCCATCTCCGCCGCCGTGGACGAGGCTCTTGCCTGCTGCGACATCGTGCTTATCAACGCCGGCTCCTCCAAGGGCAGCGAGGACTGCGGCCCCATCGTGCTCGCCCAGCACTGCGACACGGTGATCGCCCATGGGCAGCGCTGCGCCCCCGGCAAGCCCGCCATGAGCGGCGTCACGGCCGACGGCAAGGTGGTCTGTGTCATCCCCGGCCCTCCCGTGGCGTGCGACACGGCTATCCACTGGCTGCTGTTCTCCCTGGTGGCCCAGTGGTTTGGCCATGAGGCCCAGGAGCGCACCGTGCGTGCCCGCATGACGAGCGCCGTGCCGGCGGGCCGCTTCGAGGTGTGGCGCCGCTGCATGCTCAAGCCCGGCGACGACGGCGTGCTCGAGGTGCACATGATCGGCATGGGCGGCCCTGCCATGGGGCACGCCGACGGCATCTTGCGCACCCCGGCCACCGACGACCTCAATCCCGGCGACATGGCCGACGTGCTGCTCCTCGCCGACGGATTCGCCTGGTAGAGCGCCTGTCGGCACTGCCGGAGCGCGCATGGGGCCCCGGATGTCTGCCTTGCACCTTACCTTGGGAGAAATGGGAATTCGCACATGCTGTATATCTTGACGGGCGACATCCAAATCGGAAAGACGCGCTGGTTGCAGGCGCTGTGCGACGAGCTGTCCCAGCGCGGCGTGCCCGTGGAGGGCGTGCTGGCGCCCGGCGTGTGGAAGCCCAACCCGGAGTGCCCCAACGGCCTTGAGAAACTCGGCATCGACAACGTGACGTTGCCTGGCTGCGAGCGCGTCTCGTTCGCGCGCCGCCGCGACTTGGCCCCACATGAGGTGAGCCAGATGGAGGCGAAGGGCATGCCGGTCGAGATGAGGCTCGCATGGGCCTTCTCCGACGGGGCAGTCGCCCAGGTCAACTCCCATTTCGCCCGGCTCGCCCAGGCCTCAGCGCCCGAGCGGCCCGGCTTGCTCGTCGTCGACGAGTTCGGCCGCCTTGAGCTTGAGCGCGGCGGCCTGGGCCTCACGAACGCGGTGGAGCTCGTGGGGCGGGGCGCACGTCCCGGCTGGCCCCACGTGCTCATCGTGGTGCGCGACTGGCTCGTCCCCCGCGCTCGCGAGGCCTTCGGCGCCGCCTGGCCCGACGGCATCCGCGAGATTTCCCCCACGCCCCAGGCGCGCGAGGAGCTCCTGGGGCTGTACCGCTGAGGGCGCCGTTGGTGCGGCACCACTAGTGCGGCGTCACAGTGCACGCTTCCCGTAACGTAGAAGGGCCGCGCCCATGTGGCGCGGCCCTTCTAGCGGCCAAAACGTCGGAGTTAATTGCCGCATTCGGGCTAGCCGCCCCGATGGCTGCCTCCAATGGCCGCCCTCAATAGCTGGCCCGAATGCCCCCAAAGCCCCTGTCTCGCCCTACTCGGCGATGGTGAACGTCTCGAAGACGCGTCCGCAGTAGCCCACCTCGGTCTCTACGTCGGAGACCTCGACGCTTGCCTGCACGCCATGGCCCTGCATGCCGTTCTCGTCCACGGTCACGATCATGAACGAGCGGAAGTTGTTCTCCTCGATGATGGGGAGGTTTCCGGAGGGGTGGAAGGGGTCGGCCGTGTTGCGGTAGTTGTTGCCGATGCTGGCGGCCTCGATGTAGTTGACCCCGTTGATGAGGTAGCGCTCGTACACGTGGCTGTGGCCGAAGTTGACGGCGTCGACGCCATAGGCCTCGTAGATGGGGCGCAGCACGTTCCAGCAGTTGTCGCCGTCGGGGTAGATGGCGGCGCCGGGGTTGTCGGGGTCCTCAACCGCAAGCGACACGGGGTAGTAGCCGTCCTCGCCGCGGTTGAGCATGTGCCAGTGCTGCGTGACCCACTTGTAGCGGGAGTTGCAGTCCTTGAGGTCGTTGACGAGCCAGGCGACCTGCGCGCTGTCCGCCGAGATGTCGTCCTTCGTGATCCAGCCCGGGTACTCGAAGCCATCCCAGCTGTTCCAGCGCGCCACGCTCAGCGAGCACAGGTGCATGTCGCCGTAATCCACGCTGTACCAGCGCTTTCCGTTCACCGTGTAGTCCTGCTCGGGGTAGAGCGGGCGGAACATCTGCATGTAGATCTTCCACGTCCACTTGGAGTCGTCGGTCGCGAAGTCCTTGTCGGTGCAGACGCGCTGGTCGTCGAACTCGTGGTTGCCCGGGCAGGGGAACACCGGCATGAACTGCAGCAGGTGGGTGTTCTCGGAGGTCTGGTTGAGGCACTCGAAGAAGCCGCGGTCGTCCTCGCCCTCCACCTCGTAGCAGCCCTCGACGTTGAACCACTCGCCGGCCTTCCAGGGGGTGTTGCACATGTCGCCGGCGAAGACGATGAAGTCCTTCTCCGCCTGGCCCAGGACCTTGACGGTCTCCTTCGTGCGCACCTTCATCTGCATGTCGGACAGCAGGGCGAACTTGAAGTCCTGGCCGGGCAGGGGAGCGGTCTTGAAGTAGTAGCGCTCGCCGGTCTCCTCGCCCAGGCTGCCCACGGTGGTGGCGCGGTAGTAGATAACCGAGCCCGGCTCGAGGCCCTCGAGCGTGGCGATGAGCTGGCAGACCTCGATCTCGGGGTTGTTCTCGGGCTCGGGGTCGTAGCCGTCGGCCTTGGCGGAGGTGCGCAGCCCCTCAAAGCGGTAGGGCTTGGCCTCGACGCGGCTGCCCAGGGCGGGCGTGAGGCCGTACTCGACGTAGCCCTCGCACATCTCTTTGGCGAGCCACAGCACGTTCATCTCCGTGGAGGGCTTGAGGGTGAGCAGGTAGGGCTCGCAGTAGTTCATGGTGGGGACCTCTTTGCCGGTCTCCTCGTCAATCTCGGGGGTGACGGAGGACGTGGCCAGGGCCTCCTCGGGCTGGGCAGTCGTGCAGACTGCCGCGGCGACGGACGATCCTGCAAATGCGGCGCTTGCGATGAAGTTCCTTCTCGACACGTCCATGCTCATGCGGTGGGTTCCTCTCCCGTTCGCGTGGCGGCGGCCCCTATGGCCTGCGCCCTCTCCCTGTGCCCGCCGGTTGCTTGCGGCACGGCAACAAGGTTAGGCGGGCTGGGCAAAGGCAGGGCAAAAGGCGGGTGAGGGATGCAGGGGGATTGTGCATGCCCCGTGCAAGGTGCTTGACATATCGCGCGCGAGGATTTGGCACAAAGAAGAAGCGCGCCTTGCCGTCCGAGGCGATGTGGGCGCGATGGCTACCGATTCTCGGCCTGCACCTGCGCCTGGTCGAAACACTCCCACTGGCAGGCGCGCATGTCGACGCGGCCGTCGTCTCGGAAGGTGACGCCCTCGTCTTCGAGCAGGTGGCGCTGGACGTCGGGCCCGCCGAACGCGAAGCCCGAGGCGAGGCTGCCGTCCTTGAACACCACGCGGTGGCACGGGATCACGCCGGGCCTGGGGTTGGCGTGCAGGGCGTACCCCACGAAGCGCGCCGCCCTGGGGTGCCCGGCCAGCAGCGCCACCTGCCCGTAGTTGGCGACCTTCCCTTTGGGGATGGCGCAAACCACCTGGTAGAACTTCTCAAACAGGCCGGTGTTTTCCCGATCCGATGTTGCCAACATGCCATCTCCCTCGCCGCGCGTGCCGTGCGGGCGATTATAGCCGACGCGCCGCACCGGATGGGGCCGCCGGGCCCCGCGCCAGTCTTGCCCGCGTCTTCGCCCTCCATTGCGATTTGCCAATAACTGCCCTGCGGTGTTGACGGTGACGTAGCGTCATGAGGCATCTTTCTCATTGGGAGAGAAAAGAGTGGAGAGGGAGTGTGCCACATGGCAGAAGTGCCGGCGCCTGAGTGCGACTACATGAGCGTGGGGGAGGTGGCGCGCCGCGCGGGCGTCACCGTGCGAAGCGTGCAGTACTACGACCAACAGGGCATCTTGTGTCCCAGTGCCAAGGGGCCGCACAACGAGCGGCTCTATACCCCGGCCGACCTCGACAGGCTGTATTGCGTGCTGTGCCTCAAATATGCCGGCATGTCGCTGGGCCGGATTCGCGCGTTCGTGCAGGGCGACTCGGGCGATGCGACCGAGGTGTTCTCGGAGGCCATCGAGCGCTGCGAGCGCGAGTTCACCGAGCTGATGCACCGCCATGCCGTCTTGAGCGGCTTGCGCCAGGCGCTCGCCGACGCCGGGCGGGGTGGGTTCCAACCCGACTGGCATGCGATGGCCCAGGATATCGCCGACACGGGCCCCATCCCCGACGAGGGCAAGCGCTGCATGGTCGCCGCGTGGCACGGCGTCATCGCCGAGGCGGTCGGCCTCATGCGCCGCCGCGAGCCGCTCGACTCGCCCGCGAGCCGCGCCCTTGCCCGCAAGGTCGTCGCCCTGCGCAAGGCCGACGCCGCCCGTCCCGAGCACGAGCGCTTCTCCCTGCTTGAGGAGGCCACCGTTTCCGGTGACGTCTCGGGCGGGGCGAGCTTCGGCGGCCTGCGCCAGGAAATGGCCGGCTACCTGGACCGTCTTGTCGCGGCCTGCGAGGGGGCCAGCGGGTAGGGCCCCACCCCGCGACCAGTTGCGGCCACGGGCGCTATCCGCGCCAAATTGCGCCCAGCCGCGCCCGGCCGCCCACGTCCAGCCGTTCGCACCTTTCGCCTGCCAATCACCGATATCCCGCACCAACCGCTACCGCGTGCCGCACGGCACGGGGGAAGGAGACCGCCATGATCGTGTCGTGGATGACCACCAACAAGTGCAACCTCACCTGCAAGCACTGCTATCAGGACGCCCACCCCGACGCCAGCGCCCGCGAGCTCTCGACGGCCGAGGCGCACACGCTCATCGACCAGATCGCCGCCGCCGGCTTCAAGGTCATGATCTTCTCGGGCGGCGAGCCGCTCATGCGCCCCGACATCTACGAGCTCGTGGCCCACGCCGCCCAGGCGGGGCTGCGCCCGGTGTTCGGCACGAACGGCACGCTCATCACGCCCGAGGTCGCCGCGCGCCTCAAGGCTGCGGGCGCCTGCGCCATGGGTATCAGCCTCGACAGCATCGACCCTGCCAGGCACGACGCCTTCAGGGGCATGCAGGGTGCCTGGCAGGCCACGGTGGACGGCATGCGCGCCTGCCGCGAGGCGGGCCTGCCCTTCCAGATCCACACCACGGTGCTCGACTGGAACGAGGCAGAGGTGTGCGACATCACCGACTTCGCCGTGGAGCAGGGGGCCATGGCGCACTACGTGTTCTTCCTCATCCCGGTGGGCCGGGGCAAGTTCATCAACGACACCGCCCTCAAGGTGGCCGACAACGAGCGCCTCCTGCGCCGCCTCATGGCCAAGCAGGCCGAGGTGCCCATCGACGTCAAGCCCACGTGCGCCCCGCAGTTCACGCGCGTGGCGGAGCAGCTCGGGGTCAAGACGCGCTTCGAGCGCGGCTGCCTGGCAGGGCTTACGTACTGCATCGTGAGCCCCGAGGGCGTCGTGCGCCCGTGCGCCTACATGACCCAGGTGGCGGGCGACGTGCGCGAGCGGTCCTTCGACCTGATCTGGCGCGACAGCCCGGTGTTCGAGCGCCTGCGTCGCCGCAGTTACGGCGGGTCGTGCGGCACATGCGAATACCGAGGCGGCTGCGGCGGCTGCCGGGCGCGGGCGGCCTACTACCACGACGGCGACTTCATGGCCCAGGACGACTACTGCGCCCACGGCAGGCAGATAGCGGTGGAGTAAGCCCGACTCGCGCAGGCGCGACAGCCGGGCGGCCCGTGCGCGTACGACCTCATATATATCTTGAAGAGAAAGGTGCCCGATGATGAAGGCAGGGGAGCGTTGTTCGATGGAGGGTTCTTCCGACGGCCTGCGCGATATGGCCCAGGCGAGCGGGTTTTCGTGGGAGAGCGGCCTGAGCCGCAGGCAGGCGCTTGGCCTGGCGGCTCTGGGGGTGCTCGCCTTTGCCGGGGCGGCCGTGCCTGGCTGGGCCCAGGGCCAGGCTGCCTCTGTGGCCGACGTCGACGCGACGTCGGGCGCGACGAAAACCGCCGGTACCTCGGCCGAGGTCGAGGCCGGGCAGCCTTCGGCCGGCATGGTGGCCGAGCACGTCGCGGTGCCGGCCGACGCGCTCGACGTGCCCGAGGGCGCGGTGGAGCCGTCGCTTCCCCTTTCGCTTTGCGACGACCAGGGCCGCCAGGTGGAGATTGCATCGCTCGAGCGCGTCGTCGTGTGCATGGGAAGCTTCGCAAAGACCTGGCAGCTGGCCGGGGGCGCGCTTGTCGGCGTCACAAGCGACGCGCTGGCCGACTACGAGCTGGAGGGCGCCGATGGGCTTGCGCTGGTGGGCGATTTCACCGCCCCCAGCCTCGAGCAGATCCTCGCGCTCGACCCCACGCTCGTCATCATGAGCGCCTCGTCGGCCGGCAAGGGCGGGCAATCCGGCCAGGTCGACCTCGTAGAGCCGCTTGAGGCGGCGGGCGTCCCCGTGCTCACGTTCAAAGTGACGCTTTTCGGCGACTACCTGCGTATGCTGCGCGCCTGCTGCCAGCTGACGGGCCGTTACGACCTCTATCGCGAGCACGGCCTTGCCACCGCCGAGCGTATCGACGAGGTGCTTAGCCAGGCGTCTTGCGCCCGTGCGGCCCAATCCGGCGAAGCGCCTGCCCCCAGCTGCCTCATCATGACGACGTATTCCGGCGGCACGCGCGTGCTCAACGCCGCCACCCAGGCCGGCGCCGTCGCCTGCGACCTGGGGGCGCTCAATCTCGCCGACGACAACCCGAGCCTGCTCAAGGACTTCTCCCTTGAGGCCGTCGTGGCGCTCGACCCCGACTTCATATTCGTGCTTCCCATGGGAGACGACGCCGAGGCGGCCCAGCGCGCCCTTGAGGACCAGACCTCGAGCAACCCCGCCTGGGCGGGCCTCACCGCCGTGCAGCAGGGCCGCTACCAGGCGCTCGACCCCGCGCTCTTCCAATACAAGCCGCTCGACGGCTGGGACGAGGCATACCGTGCGATGGCGAAGGCGCTCTACGGCGATGACGTCTGTGCGTGAGACGCCACGCGGGCAGGCGCAGGCCCACGACCCGGCTGTGTCTGAGGCGGCACCCGGGCAGGCACGTGCCTTCGACCCAGCCGCGCCCGAGGCGACGCCCGCCCAGGTAGGGGACACCCGGGCGATTGCCGGGATGGGTGCACGGCGGGCCATGCTTGTGGCGTGCGCCGCGCTTGCCGCCCTCGCCGCGGCGTGCTCGCTCGTACTCGGGTCATCGCCGGTCAGCCCGGTCGACGTGCTGGCCACTTTGACGGGCGGGCAGCCTTCAAGCTCGGCCGTGGCCAATATCGTCGCCCATGTGCGTCTGCCGCGCACGGTGGCGGCGCTGCTGGCGGGAGCTGCGCTCGCCGTTGCCGGTACCATCATCCAGACGGTGCTCAACAATCCCCTGGCCAGCCCAAACGTGCTGGGCCTTAACTCAGGGGCGGGGCTTGCGGTGTTGCTGGCAGGCGCGCTGGCCCCCTCCGCGGCGGCGATCGTCCCGCTCACGGCGTTCGGGGGCGCCCTGCTCGCATCGCTGCTCGTCTTCGCCGTGGCCTCACGAGCGGGGGGCTCGCGCATGACGGTCGTGCTCGTGGGCCTGGCGGCGACGGCCGTGTTCGGCGCGGGGATGAACGCGGTGCTCATCGTGGCGCCTGACGCCTATGTGGGTGCGAGCACGTTCTTGGTCGGCGGGCTTGCCGGCGTGCGCATGGCCGACCTCGCTTGGCCTGCGGGGTGCATCGCGGCGGGCCTCGCCGTGGCGCTGCTTTGCTCGCGCACGCTCAACGTCGTGCTGGTCGGCGACGCGGTGGCCCAGTCGGTGGGGATGAACGTGACCTTGGTGCGCCTGGGGATGCTTGCCGTCTCGGCGCTCTTGGCCGGCGCCGCCGTGAGCTTTGCGGGCCTGTTGGGGTTCGTGGGGCTCGTGGTGCCGCACATCGTGCGCCTTGTGTGCGGCAACGACGCGCGGTACCTGATTCCGGCCAGCATGTTTGCGGGCGCCGCCTTCGTGTGCGTGTGCGACATGGCGGCGCGCACGGTCTTCGCCCCCTACGAGCTGCCCGTCGGCATCCTCATGGCATTCCTGGGCGGCCCGTTCTTCGTGTGGCTCGTCATGCGCAAGAAGGGGGGCGACCTGTGAGCGCCTGCGATACGAACCGGCCGGCGGTGCAGCTCGCCGGCGTGGGACTCTCCTTTGGCAGGCGGGTCATCCTGAGCGATGTCAACCTTGCGTTTCGGTCAGGCGAGGTCGCGGCGATTCTCGGCCCTAACGGCAGCGGCAAGTCAACGACGGTCAAGCTGATATGCCGCTCCCTTGTGCCTGACGCGGGCAGCGTCTGCGTCCTGGGCGACGACATCTCGCGGCTGACCCGCAAGGAGCTCGCCCGCCGCGTGGCCGTGCTCCCCCAGGGGGTGCCGGCCCCCAGCATGCAGGTAGAGCAGTTCGTCATGGCGGGCCGGTATCCTTACCGTGCGGCGCTTGCGGCACCTACCTGCGACGATAAGGAAATCGTCGAGGCTGCGATGCGGCAGGCGGGCTGCGCGGCGCTTGCCTGGGCGGACATGGCGCGCCTGTCGGGAGGCGAGCGCCAGCGCGTCAACCTCGCCCGTCTTCTGGCGCAGCAGGCCCGCGTCGTGGTGATGGACGAGCCTACGACCTACCTCGACCCCACGGCGCGCTTCGAGCTCATGGCCCTGGCTCGCAGCCTGGCGCAGGAGGGCCGGGCCGTCGTCATGGTGCTGCACGACATATCCCTGGCGCTCACGTTCTGCGACCGCGTGGCCGTGCTTGCCGAGCGGGCCGTGCAGGCGTTCGGCACATCGGCCGAGGTCGCCGCTTCGGGCGCCATCGACCGCGTGTTCGGCGTGCGCCTGCGCAGCCTCCCGCCCGACCCCTCAGACCCCGAAGCCTGCATGGCCTACTGCCTGATGCCCCGTCGCGAGGGTGAAAGGCGAACTTGATCGTACCCCCGGTTGCACCAATCTTTCGGCCGCGCCTTCGGTTGCCCGCGTGTGGTCAGCGCCTGCGAGCCCCAAAAGCGTCCAACTGCCTCCAAATCCCCGTCAAACCCGATAATCCCAGCTCAGCGTGTCAAGAGCCTCGTCTCGTACTTCGGGTATGAGGCGGGTTCTGCGCGTTTCATACCGCTTGCGGCATGGCGGGGCAGGGCGGGCCTCTCCAGGATAGAAGTCAGCCCGGACGCCGGGCGGCACGGCAAACGCCTTGCCCGCCCACAGGTTCGGAACCCTACCGTGTTGGAAAGGAAAGCCATGTCCACCAGCATCACCCGCGCCGACTTCCTCAAGACCGCCGCCATGGGCGCCGCCACGCTCGGCATCGCGGCCGGTGCCGTCGCCAGCGCCGACCCCACGGCCGCCCTGGCCGAGGACGCCCCCGAGGGCCTTGCCCCGTTCGCGTTCACGCCCGGCACCTATGTCTCCAAGCAGTCCACCGGCTTTGCCGAGATGGACATCACCTGCGAGCTGTCGGCCGACGCCATCGAGAGCGTGACCTACACCGTCACCCAGACGAGCCGCAAGGATTACTCCGAGACCTTCCGCGACGGCATCGAAGACCTGTGCAGCCGCATCGTCGAGGCCAACAGCCCCTACGTCGACGCCATCTCCGGCGCCACGCTGTGCACCGACGTCACCATCGCCGGCGTGAAGGACTGCATGGAGCAGGCCGGCTATGAGTTCCCGGCGCAGGCGGCCTACGTCGTGGCGACCCCCGACTGGCTCGGTGACAAGCCTGAGATCGACGAGGCCGACATCGTGGACACCACTGAGGCCGACATCGTGATCGTCGGCGGCGGAAACGCCGGCCTGGCCTGCGCCGTCGCGGCTGCCGAGGGCGGCAAGAAGGTCGTCGTCATCGAGGCCCAGACCGAGGACGCCATCTTCTGGTACGGCCTGCACCAGATCGGCACCGTCAACTCCCAGTACTGCATGGAGCGCGGCTGCCCCGAGATCGACAAGGCCGAGTTCATCGCCGACTGGCAGCGCCGTTCGCTTGGCTACACCAACCCCTGCCTGGTAAAGAAGTTCGTCGACAACTCCGGCGAGATGGTCGACTGGCTCATGGAGAACTCCCCCGAGGCCGTGCGCGAGGCCACCAAGGTGGAGCTCACCGAGGGCTGCGCCGAGGAGTACTTCGCCAACGGCGGCGACATCAACGGCTTCAAGTGCTGGAAGGGCACCATCACCTACCCCATGAACGCCGGCAGCTTCGGCGAGGGCGCAGGGGCCGGCGACGTCTCCGAGGCCTCGGGCGGCAAGGCGCTCATCGCCAAGTCCGAGGAGCTGGGCGCCCAGTGGTTCTGGGGCTACAAGGGCATCGTGCTCGAGACCGCCGAGGAAGAGGTCGCCTGCAAGGTCGAGCAGGTGGGCGACGACGGCGTGGACGTCATTTCCGACGGCACCGAGACCCATACCCGCGTGACGGGCGTCATCGCCCAGGACGCCGACGGTGCCTACCATCGCTTCGTCGGCGAGTCCATCGTCCTGTCTGCCGGCGACTACGGCGCAAACAACGCCATGTACCGCGAGCTGCAGCAGAACCAGCGCGACCTGTTCGACGCCCACGGCCTGGACATCTCCACGATGCGCACCGCAGGCTTTGGCCGCGACGGCTCGGGCATCAAGATGGGCATGTGGGCCGGCGGCTCCATGGACCCGATCCAGCGCACCCTCATCTCGCCCGAGGTCGTGTACTCCTCCGACAAGTACTCGGTGAACCTGCTCATCCGTCAGGGCACCTACCGCTTCGCCCTGTGGCTTGACTCCGACTTCCAGCGCTTCTGCGACGAGGAGTTCATGGGCTGCTTCGGCATCATCGAGCAGATGGAGCGCCGCAAGATGGGCCGCTTCTACGCGTTCTTCGACTCCAAGTACAAGACGCTGCTGTCCCGCTCCGCCCCCGAGCACTTCTGCGCCGGCTCTGACGACTCTCTCGACGAGACGCTTGCCACGTGGGTCGAGCGCGGGGCCCTCGGCGAGGAGACCGCTGGCGGCGCCGGTGAGACCACGTGGTCCACGGGCACGCCCTGCCACTTTGCCGCCAACACCTGGGAGGAGCTCTTCGAGTACATGGGCCTTTCCGACGACGAGGCCGCCGCTGCCAAGGCTTCCATCGACCGTTACAACGAGATGGCCGCCCAGGGCAAGGACACCGACTTCGGCCGCGACTCCCGCGTGCTGCTCCCCATCGACGAGCCCCCGTTCTTCGGCATGATCCAGGTGCAGGAGAAGCCCGCACTGGGCACCGTGTCGCTCAACGGCCTGGTGGTAGACGCCAACCAGCGCGTGCTCGACAAGAACTACAACCCCATCGAGGGCCTGTACGCATCCGGCAACAACTCGGGCGGGCGCTTCGGCACGCACTACTCCACGCCCATTCAGGGCGTCAGCCTGGGCATGGCCCTCACCCTGGGCCGTGTTCTGGGCAAGGAGCTCTCCGGCCAGGAGATCTCCAAGTAAGCAGGTAGATTGAGGGGCGGCCGGTCGGATTCATGCGCGATCGTGCGTTTGCGTCCGGCCGGCCTTGCGTTGCGTGCTGGCACGTTACCGAGTGACGGGGGTTGTTCATGGAGGATTCTGATAGGTACGAGGCGTGCTCCCAGGTGCAGGCGCATCTGCAGGCGCTGCTGGAGCGCTTACCGTACATGCAGCAGGTTCAGGAACGCTTGAAGGCCCATCACGCCGCCGGCCAGCTCCTCTCCAAGTATGCTTGCGTGGACGACCTGGAGGGCGATATCGAGGAGCTCGAGGCCAAAGACCCCGCTCGCTCGGGGGTCAACCCCGATCTTTTTGAGCGACTCCTTAAGGAGAAGCGCGACGCGTTGGCCGGCGAGCGCGCCCGCTTTGAGCGTGACCTGGCCGCCAGCCCCTTTGCCAGCGTGCCGGAAGCCGCCCGCGCCCGCATCCCCCAGGCCGAGGCGCTTGCACTGGAAGACGAGTTCAACCGGTATCGCGATGACTATGCCCTCTCCCTTGCCCTCTTTCAGGCGCAGGTCCAGAGCTAGGGGGCATACGCGTCGCGGAAGCGATGTGCCTACCTGCATGTTTCGGGTGCCGTGACAGTGGTAGACTCCCACGGCATTGGGGGTATCACACCGCGGCGATTTGCGCGTCGGCATGCAAGGGGATCACATGGGGCGGCCGTCCAAATATGCTCGTCCAAGCGAGTTTCTAAAGTCACTGTCGGGCAAGCCAGGCGCATGGGTTTCCTTGACACTTGCCTTGCTTGTCTTGTGGTACGACTTTGCCTTCCGTTTGTCGCCAGGCCCTCTGTATTCGTTCCCTGTTGAGTTTCTGGGTCGCATGCGCGCCGATGCGGGGTGGCTGTCGGCCCTCGTCGCCATGACGGCTGCCGCGGCGCTGGTGTGCGCTGTGCGCCCTGGTAGACCGGGCGCCAATCTCGAATGTCCGGCGGTCGATGCCGCCGCATCCGCCAAAGGGGAGATGCCCGCCGCCCAAAAGCCTTCGTCGGCGGGCCGCCTCATCGAGCGGATAAGTCGGGCAACATGGGCGTCCGGTCTCACATGTGCTCTCGGCACGGCGCTTGTGTGCCTGGGCTCGACGAGCCTGGCGCTTACGGTTGTCGGCGGCGTGCTTGCCGGAGCGGCGTTTGCCCTGCTTTCCGTGCGCCTGTTGGGCCTGGTACCGCTTGCTCGCAATGTGCGAGGCAGTCTTGTGGTGGGCTGCGCGGCGCTTGGCATCTGCTCGGTGTTCAAGCTCGTGTTCTGCGCGTTGAACGGAGCGGCCCTGAGCGTGCTCGTGTGTCTCATGCCCTTGCTTGCAACCCTATGTGCCGGGCGAGCCCGGGCGCTTGCTGGCGACTCTGATGAGCAAGCCTATGCCAGTTCGTCTTTTGCTGGTGAAAACTCGCCTCGGCCCTCTTCGCTCAAGAGCCATCTCACAGAGATTGGGTTTTGCTTTCTTGGCCTCGGCCTGTACATGGGAATCATCGGTTTTGCCAATGACAGCCTCGACCGCGACGTGTACCTGACGCGCCAGCTTCTCACCGGGGTGGGAGGCTGCGTCCTGGCCTGCGCGCTGCTGGCCCTCTCCATGCGGGCGAACTCCGACGGCCCCTATGTGATGCTGCCCATCCTGCTGGGTACCTCGGCGCTTGTCTTCATTATCACCGTCGCCATACCTTCTGGATCGGGCGAGATACTGGCGCATGTGTTCGGCCGTGCCACCGACAACCTCTCGACAGTTCTTGCAGCCTGCACCATGGCCGAGTTCATGGGCCTACAGTCACCGAAGGCGGCGCAAGAGGGCGGGTTTGCTCGAACCTCGCGCATGATGCGCCCGCCCGTGGTTCTCGTCGTGTGCTCGGCGTTGCTCTTTGTGGGCATCCTGGGAGGCGGCGTGCTCATGAGTACCGTGGGCCTGGGCACGACAACCGTCGTCTTTGTCTCGATGTCCCTGCTGTATGGCGCACTTTTGAGCCTGGGGCTGTCGGTGCAGCAGCGCGCCCGTGAGCAATTCGTCATCGTGCGCAATCCGGCCGACATGGAGCGCATCGCACAGATTCAAGCCAGCGCGATAGCGACCAAGTTGGGTACTCTCACCCCGCGCGAGACCGAGGTGCTGCCATATCTGCTGCAGCACCAGAGCGCCGACGCCGTCGCCGAGAAGCTCGGCATTTCACGCAACACGGTGAAGACCCACGTCGCCCATATATATGAGAAGGCGGGCGTCAACACGCGTGCCCAGCTCGTCGACCTTGCTGCGGCTGAAACGGTAAGCCTGTAGGAGCTTTGTCGCGTAAGAACAAGCACGCAAGACCGTGACAGTGGTTAGGCGAGAGGCCGCCGGGGAGGTCCGGCACGCTGAGGGCGCCGCATGTTGGACGCAGTCTGCGCTCCGGGCCGCGCTGTGGCGCCAGGTGGTCTGCGGCGCCTGCATATGACCACCCCGCCTGGCGGTCCTGACGGTGGGGGCATGGGGCGCGGGGCCGCGTTGCTTTGACCGGCATCGCTGTGGGGGCTGCCCCTCGGGCACCGGGCCTGGGCCCGGCGACACCCGAAGGGAGGCGTCGCGACGCCGGTATCGCGCGCCCGCGCCCCATCCGTCCCTTAAACCCCGTTTGTGTCCCCTTTGTGTGCGTCCCCCTCCCCGCTTGCCGCGGGGCGTGAGGGGGCGTATAGTTCACCCCCGCGCCGTCG
>CAVEWV010000041.1:0-22048 GCA_963619535.1 Acutalibacteraceae bacterium
GCGATGTCCGAGCCAAAGCCGCGGCCCACAAGGAAACGAGCCAGTTTCTCGGTGGGGTTCGTGTCGGAAAGGCGCTTCTTTCGCGCCACGCCGATGGCGCGTTCGAACTCCGACTCGCCCGCATCGAGGTCGGCCAGCGCCTTCTGAACGTCGGCGTCGGGCACGCCTCGAAGCGACAGCTCATGCTCGATTCGTCTCGACCCCCATCCGGCTCGTCGCTTTGCCGAAACGAACGATTGGGCAAAGCGCGAATCGTCTATGAGGTTGCACCGACAGGCGCGCCCGACCGCCCTTTGCGCCACGGAGGCGTCATAGCCTTCCCTGATGAGCAGACCGACCACCTCATGGCTCGACCTGTCGCGGGCGGCAAGCTTTGATGCGAGCCGCGAGAAGGCCGCCTGTTCGAGCATCGCGTCGAGATGCGACTCGAAGTCGTCCGCATCGGCAAACGCCTGCCTGCCCGCCTTGAGCGTGCTCTTGGCACTTGCCGGAACGGGCCAGCTATATGCCTGGGAGACATCCTCGGTGAGACTTGAGGTGCAACCCGAGCCTGAAGAGGGGCCAGGCTCGGGTTGGAGCAGGGTGCAGACGGCTTGCTTGGGGGCGCCGTAGGCACAGGGAGCGTCCTCGATGCTCAGACGATAGGCAGCCTTTAGGCCGTTGCCGTCGCGACGACGCGCCTGAGTCTGCGCAAGTCGGTCCAGCTGCGCGCGGAGCTGCTCGATCGAAGTATCAGACATGGGCACCCCTTTTGCGGGAAGGGGTAGGACTAGGCCCGAGGCTCGGCCGCCGCCAGGCCCTCCTGTTGCAGGGAGTCGTCGGGCTCAAGGCCGATGGCTACGCGCACCTTGTGGTCGATCTCGGCGCACAGCTCGGGGTTTTGCTTGAGGAAGTCCTTGGCGGCGTCGCGGCCCTGGCCGATGCGCTCCTGGCCGTAGGTGTACCAGGAACCGGACTTCTTCACAATCTCCTCGTCGACTGCCATGTCCAGGACGCAGCCCTCCTTGGAGATGCCCTCGCCATACATGATGTCGAACTCGGCTTGACGGAACGGCGCGGCGACCTTGTTCTTCACGACCTTCACGCGGACACGGTTGCCCACGATGTCGGTGCCCTTCTTGATCGACTCCACGCGGCGAATCTCAAGGCGCACCGACGAGAAGAACTTGAGCGCCCGGCCGCCTGTCGTGGTCTCAGGGTTGCCGAACATGACGCCGATCTTCTCACGAAGCTGGTTGATGAAGATACAGGTCGTCTTGGACTTCGCCAGCGAGCCGGCAAGCTTGCGAAGCGCCTGGCTCATGAGGCGGGCCTGGAGGCCCACCGAGCTGTCGCCGATCTCGCCCTCGATCTCGGCACGGGGGACAAGCGCGGCCACGGAGTCGATGACGATGACGTCGATGGCTCCCGAGCGCACGAGCATGTCGCAGATTTCCAGGGCGTCCTCGCCCGTATCGGGCTGGGAGATGAGCACCTCGTCGATGTCGACGCCCAGGCGCGCCGCATATCCCGGGTCCAACGCGTGCTCGGCGTCGATGAAGGCCACCACGCCCCCCATCGCCTGGGCCTCGGCGAGGATCTCCAGGGACAGCGTGGTCTTGCCGCTCGACTCGGGCCCGTAGATCTCGATGATACGGCCACGGGGCACGCCGCCGATTCCCAGGGCCGCATCGAGGGCCAAGGCGCCCGTGGGGATGGACTCGACCGAGAGGGCGTCCGGGGCATCGCCGAACTTCATGATGGAGCCCTTGCCGAAGCGCTTCTCAATCTCGCTCGTGGTGAGCTCGATCATCTTGGTGCGCTCGTCGCCTTCGGTGCGGGCGTGAATCTCTTTGGAGACTGCTGAAGACTTAGCCATGTCGGGACCTTCTTGATGTCGGAATGAGTGTGTCATCTTGGCGCCAGGGGCCATTCTGCCATGCTTTATGCGCAGATTCCATCATGAGGCCGATGACTTTGTCACAATATCTTGTGACAAGCATGTGACCAACGTCACAAGTTTTGTGATTGTGCTTGAAGGAGCAGGTCAAGGGCCGCATCGGTGGCCTGGGCACGCACCTGGGCGCGCGACCCCTTGAACTGAAACCTCCTGACGACCAGGCGCTCGGCGGGTCCGGCGACGGCGATGCAGACGCATCCCAGAGGCGCCTGCGGGGTGGCGCCGCCGGGGCCGGCGATTCCTGTGGTGCTCACCGCCCAGTCGCAGCCCAGGCGCGCCCGGGCCCCTTGTGCCATCGCGACGGCCGTCTGCTCAGACACGACGCCGTCACGCTCGATCTGGCTCTTGTCCAGGCCCAGCGCGCGTACCTTCTCGTCGACCATATAGGTGACCGCGCCGCCGCGCACGACGCTGGAGGAACCAGGCTGCGAGGTGAGGGCCGCGCTGACCAGGCCCGCGGTGCACGACTCTGCCGTGCAGACCGTCTGGCCGCATGAGGCCAGGGAGGCGATGACCTCGTGCGCCTTGGGATGGTCGCCCTCGACGCTGCCCCATGCGAAGTCCTGGAGCCCATCGCGGGCTTGCCCGGACGTCTTCTTTTCCCGGTTCTGCCCCGAGGGGCCCGAGTTGAGCAGCGGCCAGGCCTTGGCGAAGTAATCAACCATGGAGGCGATGGTGAAGACCACCGCGACAAGCATGAGCAGCCATGCCAGCGCCACGAACCATGCGGCCCCGGCCAAGACAGGCGACAGCATGAGGATGAAGAGGCAGATGGCGACCATCGTGGTGGCCGTCTTTATCTTTCCCAGGATGGAGGCGGCGACCACGACGCCGGCCGAGGCCACGAGCATGCGAAGCCCGCTCACGAGCATCTCGCGCGCGACGATGACCATGGGTATCCAGCTGGGCAGAAGGTCCAGCTCGACCAAGGCGAGGAGCGCGGCGACGACCAGGATCTTGTCGGCTATCGGGTCGATGAACTTGCCGAAGACGGTGACCTCGTTGCGCGAGCGGGCAAGATAGCCGTCAAGCATGTCGGTCAGGCAGATGAGCCCGAAGATGACCACCGAGGTCACCGCGCGCAGGGTGGACGCGCCATCCGAGGCAAAGCCCAGGCACTGCTCCCAGGGAAGCAGCAGCACAAGGACGAACACCGGGATGAACAGGATGCGGACGACGGTCACGATGTTGGCCGGTGTCCACTCGATCCCGCCCCACACCTTGTTAGGCTTAGACATGAGCGCCTCGCTTAGACGATATGGCCGAACAGTTCGTAGCAGACGGACTCGTCGATGAGCACGTCGACGAAGTCGCCCATGGCGACGTCGCAGGCGCCCAGGTGCACGACGCCGTCGGAGTCGGGGGCCTGGAAGTACGCGCGGCCGAGCATGTCAACCTCGCCGTCCTGGTCCTCCTCGCTGGAGTCCACCAAGACCCTCACGACCTGGCCGACGTGCTTGGAGGCGCTGGCAAAGCCGTAGGTCTCAGCGATGTCGACCATGCGCTGCTCGCGCTCATGCTTGACGTCCTCGTCGAGCTGGCAGGCCATCTCGGCCGCCTCGGTGCCGTCTTCCTGCGAGTACGCGAAGACCGAGCAGTAGTCGAACTCGGCCTTCTCGATGAAGTCGACGAGCTCGTCGAACTGCTCGGCGGTCTCGCCGGGGAAGGCGACAAGGGCGGTGGTGCGCAGGGCGATGCCGGGCACCTCGCGGCGCAGGCGTGCGACCATCTCGAGGAACTCCTGGGTGTCGCCCGTGCGGTTCATGTTCTTGAGGACCTCCGCGTTGCTGTGCTGCAGCGGGATGTCGATGTACTTCACGATCTCCGGGGTGTCGCGGATGGTGCAGACAAGTTCGTCAGAAAGGCCCTCGGGCTGCAGGTACAGCACGCGAACCCAACCGTTGTAGGGACGCACCTCCTGGGCGACCTTGCGCAGCAGGGATGCAAGCGTGGGGGTCCCTGGCAGGTCACGGCCCCAGATGCCCGTGTCCTGTCCGATGAGGACTATCTCGCGCACGCCGCCCTGGAGCAGGTGGCGCACCTCGGAGAGGATGACCTCCTCGCTGCGGGAGTAATAGCGCCCGCGGATATAGGGAATGGCGCAGAAGGAGCAGAAGCGGTCGCAGCCGTCCGAGATCTTGACGTAGGCAAACGCCGCCTGGACGGTTCGGGCAAACGCGGGCGCCTGCTCGGTGACCTCCCCGATGCCGAGGATGTCGTGCAGGACGGAGCAGATCTCGTCCTCGCGGCTGCAGGGCACGAAGGCGGCCACGTCGGGCATCTCGCGCTCGATCTCGTCGCCGTAGCGGGAGGGAATGCAGCCTGCCATGACGACCGGGCAGGTGATGCCTCCCTCGAGCTTCTCGGCGACCAGGGACAGCGTCAGCTCGATTCCCTCCTCGACGGCGCTCATCAAAAACGAGCACGTGTTGACGATGATCACGTCGGCGTCGTCGGCGTCGTCGACGATGGACAGTGCGGGGTCGGCCTCGATGAGGGCGCGCATGCGGTCGGAGTCGACCTCGTTCTTGGCGCAGCCCAGGGTGACGAAGGCCACGTTGCGGGTTTGGTTTTGCATCTTGAATAAGCCTTTCGGCCGCCAGGGACTAGCGATAGTTGGTGAACTGGAGGGGCTGGCCGTAGTCTTGCTGGCGCAGGAAGGCGATGACCTCCTGCAGCGCGTCCTTGCTCGCGGAGGAAACCTTGAGCTTGTCGCCCTCGACCGTGACCTTGACCTTGAACTTCGCGTCGCGGACCTCGCGGCTGATCTTCTTGGCGAGCTCCTGCTCGATGCCCTGCACGACGGTCCCGACCACGCGCACGGTTCCGGCGCTGGCAGGCTGGGGGTCGGCCCAGGACACACTCGAGAGGTCGACCTTGCGGCGAACAAGGCGGGTCTGGAAGACGTCGATGACCTGTGAGGCGACGAACTCCGAAGGCGCCTGGACGGTGATTACGCCCTTTGCCTTGTCCAGGTCGATGGTCGCGTGCGAGTCCTTGAGGTCGTAGCGCTGCACGAGCTCCTTGGTGGTCTGCTGGTAGGCGTTGTCGACCTCCTGCATGTCGACTTCGGAAACGACGTCGAAGCTGCTGTCTTTTGATGCCATGGTTGTACTCCCTACTCACGATCGGTGGTGTCTATGGTGCTGTATGCATCCCGAACAAGCGTCACTGCGAATACTCGGAGTCGTAGTACTCCCCCGAATCGTCATATGAGTCGGAATAGTCCCCCGACTCATCGGCGGTGCCTTCATCTTCCGTGGCCGCGCCGTCCTGGCCCTCTTGGGCGGCGGGTTCTTGAATCCACTGTTCCTGTGGCACGTTGGCCGCAAGGGTATACGTGCCGTTGGAGATGGTGGGCACGACCTCGGTGCCGTTTATGGTGACGCTGACGCCGGTGAGGTCGCTCAAGGTCATGGTGAGGGACTTGCCCACGGTCCAGGTGTTGGAGGCGCCGGCCTGCAGGTTGTCGGCGAAGACCGCGGTGCCGTCCACGTTGACCTCGGCCCACACGGCGCTGGCGCTGTCCGCCGAAAGCGCCAGGACGACCTGGGAGTTCACGGGTATCGCGTTGAGGTCGAGCCCGGAGGGCTTGAGCTGGGTGACGTCGGTCTTCTGGACGGACACCTGCTCCGTGACGGCCTGGGGCTTGTTCACGACCGAGCTCACCGCGACCGCAATCACCACGACGACCACGACGACTGCCGCCGTGACAACCACGGCGAGCGCCCGGCGGTCCGCCTTGATGGTCTCCACTATGCCTTGGAAGACCTCCCCGAGTCCCTGCTGCCCGGCCAGACGCGTCTGGTTCCTACCGCCCACGCTTCCGCCGCTGCCGCCCTCATAGCCGTCGTCAGGCCCCAGGGCCTCGACTTGCTCACGCTCGCGCCACTCGCTGCGGGCGTATGCGACGCCCTCGCGGCCAAGGCCTTGGCCGCGGACGCCCGGGCGATCTGTGCCGCGGTACCCCCCTTGCGCGGCGTGCTCGAACGACGGGCGGGGCGAGGTGCCCGGGGTGGATGGGGAAGCGGTCCTGCGATGGGACGAAGGCTGGACCTCGCCCGGCCTCGAGGATGCGGGACGCGTCTGAGCGCCGCGCGGCACGCTACGTGAGTCGTATGACGCCCGCCTGTCGTAGTCACCCGGCGCATGGGAGGGCGACGCGGAACGTGCGGGCTGGGCGGAGGCCCTCCTGGAAGCCTCGGGGCGCGCCGCGTATCGCCCCTCACGCTGGGTGGGCTGCGTTCCGCCTGCGCGAGAGGGGCGCCTGTCCTCGGGCTGGCTTGTGCTGAACCCCCTGTCGGCACGCCTGCGCCACTCGTCGTCGGCGCGGGCTTGTCCGAGCTTGCGGGCCTCGTAGTCGGCGCGCTGCTGGTCGTAGGCGTGCATGACGTCATGCACGTTGAGCCCCAGGTAGCGCGCATAGGAACTGAAGGAGGCACGTGAGTAGCCGGCCGGCGGCATCGCGTCGAAGTCGGTGCCCTCGAACGCCTCGAGCACACGGGTGCGGATATGAATGTCGGCCGCGACCTTCGCGAGCGTAATGCCCTTCTCTTGACGGCGTTTGGAGAGAACGGTGCCTATGGGCTGCGTGTTCGGCATCTTGTGCATCACTCCCCTGTCGTGCAGTCGGCTTGTCGAAGCGTCTGGAGCTCATCGAGGTCGGCAACCAGGACGTCCCTGGGCTTGGAACCGCGGGCCGGCCCTACGACGCCCATCTCCTCAAGGAGGTCCATGACGCGTCCGGCGCGAGCGTAGCCCAGCTTCATCCGGCGTTGAATCATGGAGGTGCTGCCGAGCTGGTTCTCCACGACGAGCTTGGCCGCCTCCCATGCCAAGGGGTCGTCGTCGTTGCCCCCCGAGGACGCTTTCTTGTCCGCATCGACGTCGACGGAGGTGTCCAGCTGAAGCTGGGTGGACGTTCCGGGAAGCGGCGCCATGGAGCATTCCCGCGCGCTCACCGGTTGGGACTTGAGGTGGGTGAGGATGCGCGACTTCTCCTCGTCGGTGACGTTGCAGCCCTGGATGCGGCGGGGACGGTCGCCATAAGCCGCCTCCAGGAAGAGCATGTCTCCGTGCGGCAGGAGCTTCTCGGCGCCACCCTGGTCGATGATGATGCGCGAGTCCGTGCCCTTGGAGACGCGCAGCGCGATGCGGTTGGCGACGTTTGCCCTGATGAGGCCGGTGACGATCTCGGCGCGCGGGGTCTGCGTGGCGATGATGAGGTGGATGCCGGCGGCGCGGCCCAGCTGTGCGATGCGGACGATGGAGGCCTCGACGTCCTTCTTGGCGACCATCATGAGGTCGGCCAGCTCGTCGATGACGACCACGATGCACGGCAGATGGGTGAGCGTGGTCTGGCTCTCGTCGATGTTGGCGTTGGCCACGAGGTTGTTGTAGGCCTTGAGGTCGCGGACCCCCAGGTTGGAGAAGATGCGGTAACGCCTGTCCATCTCGGTGACGCCCCATTGCAGGGCGGCGGCCGCCTGGCGCGGGTCGGTGACGACGGGCATGACGAGATGGGGAATCCCGTTGTACTCGCTGAACTCGACCTGCTTGGGGTCGACGATGATGAGGCGCAGGTCATCGGGGGTATCGCGCATAAGGAAGCTCAATACGATGGAGTTGACGGTGACCGACTTGCCCGATCCGGTCGTGCCGGCGATAAGCAGGTGGGGCAGCTTGGCAAGGTCGGAGTGGACCGGCTTGCCGTTGGCATCCAGGCCCACGGCGAAGTCGAGCGGGCCGCCCGTCACGCAGGGAAGCACGTCGCCGAACGCGACGTTTTGCCGCACGTTGTTCGAGACCTCGATGCCGACATAGCTCGTGCCGGGGACGGGCGCGTAGATGCGCACGCTCGTGCGCGCCAGGGTGCGGGCGATGTCGTCTTCCAGGGAGGTGAACTTGCTCACGCGCACACCCTCGCCAGGGCGGACCTGGTAGGTCGTGCACGTGGGGCCCTCGACCCAGTCGATGACCTCGGCCTCGACGTGAAACTCGTTGAGCGCCGACTGCAGCTCGGCAGCCGTCTTGGCGGCGCTGTCGGTCTTCTTGGACACAAAACCCGCGCCGTTGCCCGACTTCTGCACAAACGAGGGGCTCGGCAGCGTGTAGGCACCCGCGTCGGACGCGTCGCGATTGCGGTCCGCATCGCCGCCATACGCCGCCTCGGCCGCGAACGACGTCTCGAATTGGCCGGCGGGTGCCGCCTGGGCGGCGGCAGGGCGCGCCGGGGTGCACGGCACGGCGGCAGCCTCGGCGCGCGCGGCGCCACGGGGCTCATCCCAGGGCAGCTCGACCTCGCAGGCCGCGGCCAGGGCATCGGCGGAGTCGCAGGCAACCGGGCAGGACGCCTCGGGGGAAGCCGCACGCCGAGGCTGCCGTGCGGACTTGGGCTCGTCATAGGCGGCGCGCGACGTCGGGGCCTCTTCAGATTCTCGCACGGCCGCCCTGCTTACAGGCACAAGGCTCGGCTCGTCGTCTTCGGGCGCAAAGTCGCCCAGGGCATATGAGCTGCTCGGCGAGGGAACGCGGGGGGCGGTCTGCGAAGGCGTCGCCTTGGCCGCACCGGCAGCAGACTTGCCGTCGGCGCCGCGAGTCGGTGCCGTGGCGCCTGCACCCGCCTGACCTGCGGCGTAGAGCAGGGCAGCGGACTCGACCTCGTCGTCGTAGTACAGCGGCGCCCCGGGAATGACGCCCGGCACGAGCTCGTCGGCCTGGCCGGTGCCCAGGTCATGGGGGTCGAAGGTGTCTCGATTCCACTCGTCGGCCAGGTTGTACCAGCCAGAGCTCACCGTGCGCGGCGCACGCTTGAGGACGGATTGGGGCGGAACGGGGAAATCCTCGCGAGGCGTCTCGTCGTCTTGCGTCTGCGCGGGCTCCCAGACATCCGCCGGCCTCATGTCGTCATGGGGGCCGTCGACGGCTTGCCCCTGGGCATCCGCATCGATACGCACGGTCACAGCCGGGGCGGACATGCCCGCACGGCTGAGAACCGAGGCAGGCGGAACCGCGAAGCTGTCGAACTGGGCGTCCAGCTGCGGTTCCTGGTCAAAGGGAATGACGGTTGTGGCCGCGCGCGAGGGGGCGTCCCCGTAGGCACGCGTGGGGGCGACGCCCTGCGAGGCGGCTCTGCGTCCCTGTTGGGGGTCGAACAGGACGGTGGGACGATAGTCCTGGGGCAGCTCGTATTCTTGATAGCTGTCGTCCTGGTGGCGTGCGGAGACGCAACGCTGCCTCGACTGGCGGCGCTCGAGGTTGCGGGCACGCGCCTGCAGATGACGCGCGCGCACCTGGCTCACCGCACCCGACAGGTCAAGGCCGATGACGATGATTCCGGCGATGCCCAGGCCCACAAGGACGAAAAGGCCGGCGGCCTGCCCGAACAGCGTGAGCAGCACCCAGGCCAGGCCGTTGCCGACATACCCGCCCCGGCTGCGCAGCGCCTCCAGGGTGAAGAGGCCCGTGGGGTCGGTGACGCAGTCCGGCGCGGTGATGCCGAGCGCCCCCATCACGGCGACGGCAAGCAGGAACACCCCGACGATGACGCGCCCGGCCACGAACCCGACGCGTTCGGTGAAGATGGTGACGGACCAGGCGATGAGGGCGATCGGCACCAGGACGGCACCCATGCCGAACAAGGTATGGAGGAAGGCGTTGAGGGCGGAGGTCACTACGCCGGAGCTGGGGACGACAAGCGACACGAGCAGCGATGCGCCGATCACGGCAACGATGACGCCGGCGAGCTGGCGGCGGGCGTCAAGGTCGAGAAGCGCGGGTCGCGCAGGAGCCGGGCTCGCAGGCACGCTCGGCGCAGCGGGCGCGCTGGCCTGCGAGCGCGAGGAGCGGGCAGCGGCCGTGGCCTTCTGGGCGCTGGCCTTCTTGGCCCTGGCACCGCCCTGACCGCTGTCTTTGGTTGTCTTCTGCGAGCTTGCCTCGCCCTTGGGACGACTCACGCGCCTTGACCCACCTTATACCTCGACGACGAACGGCACGAGGACCGGGCGGCTGTGCCAGGTCTCCCAAAGGGTGTTGGACACAGCCTCCTTCACGACCTTCTCCACCGCCTCCTTGCTCTCCAGGGAGCTCGCGCGCTTTGCGACGGCCTTCTTCACGCGCTCGGTGAGCATGTTGACAAAAGACGGCGCCTCGGCGTCGAACGAAACGCCCTTTGCAGAAAGCTGAAGGCCGACCAAGGTGCTCGTGCGACGGGAGAACGTCGCCACAAAGCTCACGAGGCCGTCCTCGGAGAGGCGCTTGCGGTCGGACAGGACCATCTGGTCGGTGTCGGAGATGCGCAGGCCGTCGACGTAGATGACGCCCGACTCGACGGTCTTGCCGCGCACCACCTTGCCCTGGCGCATCTCGAGGGACTCGCCGTTGTCCATGACGAAGATGTTCTTCTCCTCCACGCCCATGGCCTGGGCGAGCCTGGCATGGGAGCGCAGATGGGTCGCCTCGCCGTGGACCGGCATGAAGTGCTTGGGCTTGGTGAGCGCCATGACCATCTTGAGCTCCTCTTGCGAGGCATGGCCCGAGACGTGCACCTGGCCGCGGCTCTTGTCGTAGACGTCGGCGCCGATCTTGGCCAGCGTGTTGATGATCTGCGTGACGGCCTTCTCGTTTCCGGGGACCGGGGTCGCCGAGATGATGACCGTGTCGCCCTGCTGGATCTGCAGGGTCTTGTGCTCGCCGGTGGCCATGCGGGCCAGCGCCGAGAGGGGCTCGCCCTGGGAGCCGGTGCACATCACGACGACGCGGTTCTCGGGGTACTTGTCGATGTCGAAGGCGTCGATGATGTCCTCTTCGGCGATCTTGAGATATCCCAGCTCGCGGGCGATGCGCGTGTTGGTGAGCATGGAGCGGCCCGTGACGACCACCTTGCGGCCCGAGGCGGTGGCGGCGTCGCACACCTGCTGGAGGCGATGGATGTGGCTCGAGAAGGAGGCCACGAAGACGCGGCCCTTCGCGCTGGAGATGACCTCGTTGAGGAAGGGCCCCACGCTCGCCTCGCTGGGGGTGTAGCCCGGGCGGTTGGCGTTGGTGGAGTCGCTCATGAGAAGGTCGACGCCCTGCTGGCCGAAACGCGCCAGCGCGGCGAAGTCGGTGCGCACGCCGTCGATGGGGGTCTGGTCGAGCTTGAAGTCGCCCGTGTGCAGGACGTTGCCGGCGGGGCTCGTGATGTAGAGGCCCATGGCGTCGGGGATGGAGTGGTTCACCGAGAAGAACTCCACGCCGAGCTTGCCGAGCTGGAGCTTGTCGCCGGCCTTGACTTCCTTGAAGTTGGGGTTCTTGATGCGATGCTCCTCAAGGCGACCGGCAACCATGCCGAGCGTGAGCTTGGAGGAGTACACGGGGACGTTAGGGTTGAGGTCCTGGAGGATGTAAGGCAGGGCGCCGATGTGGTCCTCATGGCCGTGCGTGATGATGATGCCGCGCAGCTTGTCCTCGTTCTCCAGGACATAGGTGTAGTCGGGCAGGATGAGGTCGACGCCGGGATGGTTGTCGTCGGGGAACATCAGGCCGGCGTCGTCCAGGATCATGTCGTCACCGTACTCGATGACGGTCATGTTCTTGCCGATGCCGTCCAGGCCGCCCAAGGGAATAATCTTGAGCGCGGGGCCCTTCGGCTGGGCATTCTTCTTTTTTGTTGCCATATACGGGTTGTTCCTCCTTCATAGGGAGCTGACATTGCAAGAAAACAAAACGCGGCGCCGATGAGGACGAGCCCCATCATTGACGCCGCGCTGAGCTATCGAAAGTGTTGGGCGCCGTCCCCTTCAGGACGCGCATGATGAAACGGCTGCGGGAATCTTACCCCATGGAGGCACGAACTGGAGCGAGCCGGTCGCGATTACGCAATAAGCCTAGAGCCCCATGAGGTGCTCGAGGCCCACGGTGAAGGGCTCGGGCAGGTCGGCGACGCTGCGGATGGCAAGGAGCACGCCGGGCATGTACGCCTCGCGCAGCGTGGAGTCATGGCGGATCGTGAGCGTCTGGCCGGCGGCCGACATGATGACCTCCTGGGAGGCCATGTAACCGTCGCCGCGGATGGCGTGGATGCGCACGCCATCCACCTCGGCGCCGCGGGCGCCCTGGCAGCCGGCAATCTCGGTCTCCGAGCCGGGGCCGGCGTTGCGGGCGCCGTTCCTGGCCTGCGCGATCATGTGGGCCGTGGTGACGGCGGTGCCGGAAGGCGCGTCCTTCTTGCCGTCGTGGTGCATCTCGACGATCTCGACGTCGGGGAAGAACTTGCCTGCGACCTGGGCGAACTGCATCATGAGAACGGCGCCGGTGGTGAAGTTGGGCGCGAAGAAGAGCTTGCCGCCCTGCTGCGCGTAGCGCTGCGCGAGGGCGTCCATGTCCTCGCGGGTGACGCCGGTGGTGCCCACCACCATGTTGACGCCGTGCGACAGGGCGCACTCGACGTTGGCAAGGACCGCGCTGGGCATGGTGAAGTCCACGACCACGTCGGCGCCCGTGGCGTCGATGAGGGCCGCCAGGTCGGCCGAGCAGGCGAAGTCGCCGTCGGCGCAGGAGACGACCTGGCCGGCGCAATGGGGGTCGAAGCAACCAACAACGGCCATGTCGTCGGCGGCGGCGACGGCGTTGACGATGCAGGTGCCCATGTGGCCCTTGGCACCCGAGACGATGACTTTGATCATGAGCGAACTCCTTACTGGCTGATGAGATCCCACGGCATACATCCGCCGGAAGTCTAAACGAAAAGGGGACGCCGGACTCCCCCGACGTCCCCTTGGAAACCATGAGCTGCTTGAATCAGCCCTGGAACGGCTTAGCCCTCGTGATGACGGCGGGGCTGACGGCGCTGGCCGCCCTCCTCCTGGGCCTCATGGCTGCGATGGCCGCGGTCGCCGGGACGACGCTCGCTGCGGGGCTTGCGCTCGCCGCGCTCCTCGGCCGGCTTGCCCGACGAGGCGGGCGCCTCGGGCTTGTCGATACGGTCGAGCGACACCTTGCCCTTCTCGTCGACCTCGAGGATCTTGACGTGCACCTCGTCGCCGATGTTGAGGACGTCCTCGACCTTCTCCACGCGGCCCTGGGCCATGCGGGAGATGTGCAGCAGGCCGTCCTTGCCGGGCAGCAGCTCAACGAAGGCGCCGAAGGGCTGGATGCCCACGACGCGGCCGAAGTACTCCTCGCCCACCTCGGGCACCTTGACGATGGCCTCGATACGGGCGCGGGCCTCATCGCCGCCCGCATCGCAAGAGGCGATGAAGACGGTGCCGTCCTCCTGGATGTCGATGGTGGCGCCGGTGTCCTCCTGGATGGAGCGGATGGTCTTGCCGCCCGAGCCGATGACCTCGCGGATCTTGTCGGTCGGGATGTGGATGGTGATGATGTGCGGGGCGTTGTCGCGCACGCCGTCGCGGGGGGCGGCAATCTCGGCGAGCATGGCGTCGAGGATGAAGGCGCGACCCTCCTTGGCCTGCTGCAGGGCATGCTGGAGGATCTCGAACGTAAGGCCGGTGGCCTTGTTGTCCATCTGCATGGCGGTGATGCCCTCGGAGGTGCCCGTCACCTTGAAGTCCATGTCGCCCAGGAAGTCCTCGAGGCCCTGGATGTCGGAGAGGACGACGGTCTTGCCGTTCTCCTGGATGAGGCCCATGGCGATGCCGGAAACGGGGCGCTTCAGCGGCACGCCGGCGTCCATGAGGGAAAGCGTGGAGCCGCAGGTGGAAGCCATGGAAGAGGAGCCGTTGGACTCCATGACCTCGGAGACCACGCGGATGGTGTAGGGGAACTCGTCCTCAGAGGGGATGACGGGCAGAAGCGCGCGCTCGGCCAGGGCGCCGTGGCCGATCTCGCGGCGCTTGGGCGAGCCCATGCGGCCGGTCTCGCCGGTGCAGTAGGGCGGGAAGTTGTACTGGTGGATGTAGCGCTTGCCGTCGACGGGCTCGATGGTGTCGAGGCGCTGCCAGTCGTTGAGCATGCCCAGCGTCAGCACGGAGAGCACCTGGGTCTGGCCGCGCTGGAAGAGGCCGGAGCCGTGAACGAGCGGCAGGTAGCCGGGCTTGATCATGAGGGGGCGGATCTCGTCGGCGCGGCGGCCGTCGACGCGCTCGCCGGTCTCCACGACCATGACGCGCATGGCGTGCTTCTCGAGGCTCTTGAGCTCGACGGGGATCTCGCGGTCGAACTGGGCCTGCTCCTCCTCGGTGAACTCGGCCTTGATGGCGGCCATGAGGTCGGCCACCTTGGCCATGCGCGACTGCTTGTCGGCGTCCTTGAGGGCGGCGCTCATCTCGTCGTAGTGGGCGAAGATCTTGTCGTGGACGTAGGAGTTCGGCTCGTCGAGCGGGTACTCCTTCACTACGATGGGGCCGTTGACCTCGGCGACCTTCTCGAAGAAGATGCGCTGCTGGTCGCAGAAGGCACCCAGCGCCTCCTGGCCGAACTGCATGGCGGCCAGCATGTCCTCCTCGGTGATCTCCTCGGCGCCGGCCTCGAGCATGCTCACGAAGTCGCGGGTGCCGCCCAGCTCCAGGTCCAGGTCGGAGTTGTCGCGCTCCTCGTAGGTGGGGTTGACGATGAACTCGCGGGTGTCGCGGTCGCGGCCGATGCGCACGCAGGCAAGAGGGCCCTCGAAGGGGACGCCGCCCACGGTGAGCGCGGCGGAGGCGCCCATGGTGCAGATGACGTCGAAGGGGTTGACCTGGTCGCACACGAGCGAGGTGGCGACGATCTGCACCTCGTTGCGGAAGCCGTCGGGGAAGCTCGGGCGGATGGGGCGGTCGATCATGCGGGCGGTGAGGGTCGCCTTGTCGGTGGGGCGGGTCTCACGCTTGAGGTAGCCGCCGGGCAGACGGCCCACGGAGTACATGCGCTCCACGAAGTCGACCGTCAGCGGGAAGAAGTCGTAGTTCTTGCGCTCCTTGGAGACGACGGCGGTCATGAGGACCGTGGTGTCGCCCTGCTTCACCAGGACGGCGCCCGTCGTCTGCTTCGCGAGTTCGCCCGTCTCGAGGGTGTAATGCTTGCCGTACAGGTCGAACTCGTGCGTAACTTTTGCCATGCGATGTATCTCCTTCAACTCCGCTCGCCCCATTGCGAGCGGGACCTATGGCGCATGCGCGCTGTCATGTGACATTTGACGCACATACGAAAAGGGGCGCTGGTGCGCCCCTGAAACACAACTTGCTCGAAGAACTACTGGATGTTGTCGCGAAGCTCGAGCTTCTTAATGAGCTCACGATACTCGTTGATATCGTTGGAGCGGATGTAGCGGAGAAGCGAGCGACGGTGGCCGACGAGCATCAGCAGGCCGCGACGGCTGTGGAAGTCGTGGGGGTGCTGCTTGCAGTGCTCGGTGAGGTCGCGGATGCGAGCGGTGAGGAGGGCGACCTGGACGCGGGGGGTACCCGTGTCGGTGGGGGTGGCGCCGAACTCAGCGACGATAGCGGCCTTCTGCTCCTTGGTGACCATGGTGAATCCTTTCCATCTTTCCTGAATAGACGCCCCTGTCTCAGATGCAATCCGATGGTAGTTGCAACCGGGGCAAGGGTCAAACGCAAAAAGAATACTCCTCTTCTTGGCGCTATCGTATTCCGTGCCTCAAAAAATCGCCTTCCACACGAAATCTGCGAGTCGACAGGCCCAAGGCATCCAGCACGTCCCGGTGGCCCAAAGAGGCGCGTCCATGGATGCAGGCGCCTCGCCGGTCACCGCTCGGGCATGCGACGGGAGCGGGCCTGAGCCTATGGGCAGGGCCGGCCCACAAGGCGGTCGTCGGGTTGGGCGGCGGCGATGGCCACACGGACAAGAGCGGGGCCCTCGAGGCGATGCTGCCCTGCCGGCACGACGATCTCATGGTGACTGGCGGTGGTGCCACAGGCCGTGCCGTCGGGGTCGATGCGCTCGATGAGGACGGGCTCCTCGGTGCCAATTCGCCGTGCGGCGTCTTCGCGGCGCAGACGCTCCGCAAGGGCGCGCAGGCGCTCGGAGCGCTCACGGATGACCTCGGGGGAAACCTGGTCGGGCATGCCAGCCGCCGGCGTGTCGGGGCGGGCGGAGAAACGGAAGGCATGGATCTTGGAGAAGCCCGCCTTCTGCGCAAGGGACAGCGTCTGCTGGAAGTCCTCCTCCGTTTCGCCGGGGAAGCCGACGATGATGTCGGTGGAGATGGCCGCCGCAGGCAGGGCGGACCGAATGAGGGCAACCTTCTCGAGGAACCGCTCGGCGTTGTAGCGCCGGCCCATACGGTGCAGCACGCGGGTGGAGCCCGCCTGCAGGGGCAGGTGGAAGTGGGGGGCCACGCAGTCGCCGTTGCGCCTGAAGGCCTCGACGAGCTCGGGCGTCACCTCGGGCGGCTCGATGCTCGAGGCGCGCAGCAACGCCCCGTGCTCGCGGATGAGCGGGGCCAGGCGCTCGATAAGACCCGCAAGGTCAAACGTCGTTCCCAGCTCGTCGACCGAAGAATAACGGCCCAAGTTGATGCCCGTAAGGTCAACCTCAAGTGCCCCTTCGCTCAGAACCTGGCACACTTGCTTTTCGATGAGGCTATAGGGAGTAGACAACGACTTGCCACGGGCCCGCCACACAATGCAATACGTGCACTTGTTGTCGCAGCCGTCTTGAATCTTCACGCCGCGACGGGCACGAAAAACGGCATGACTCCCAAGGGCTGAGAGTGTGTCCTCAGTGCCCAAACAGTCCTCGGCGCTACGCGCCTGCGGAACTGCGCCTGAGGAAACACTCTCAGCCCCCGCAAGGGTTTCGTTTTCCGAATGAGGCATGGATTCGACAGTCTGGGAAGGCGAGGAACCTTCATCGCGAGTTCCGCAGCCGCGAAGCGGCGAGGACTGTCTGAGCAGGGAAGGTTCCTCGCCTTCCTCTGGGAGACAACCATGCCTCTCCCCCCACGCACTCAATGCGTCCTCCACCAGCGCCAGCTTCGCCGGGAAGACCTTGACGTTCTCCCCTATCGCCTCAAGCTCGGCCGGGAACAGGTTGGCCACGCAGCCCGTCACCGCCACGAGCGGGTGCTTGGGAAGCCCCGCCGCATGCCGCACGGCCTTGCGGGTCTTGGCCTGGGCCTCGCCGGTGACTGCGCAGGTGTTGATGGCCACGATGTCGGCGTCTTCCTCGGCGCACAAAGAAGAGCCCGCCTGGACGAAGGAGGTCTCCATCCAGTCGGACTCGACGCGGTTGACGCGACAGCCGAGGTTGACGACGTAGACGGCGGGTGCGCTGCTCCCCATTACGACAGGGCGTCCTTGATGCGCTGCCAGGGCGTGCGCTTGGCGTTGACCGACTCGTCCATGGTATGGGCGAACTTCTCGAGCAGCTCGTGCTGCTCGTCGGTGAGCGAGGTGGGGACGACGACGTCGACATGGGCGATGAGGTCGCCGCGGCCATCGCGGCGCATGCGGGGCATGCCCCTGCCCGCCACGCGCACGGTGTCGTCGAACTGGCAGCCTGCCGGGATGACGACCTCGACCTCCTCGTCGGGCATGATACCCTGGACGCTGACCGTGGTCCCCAGGGCGGCTTGGGCGATGCCGACCTCGACGCGAACGTGCAGGTCGTCGCCCAGGCGCTGGAACGCGTCGTCCTCGACGACATGCACGGCGACGATGAGGTCGCCGGAATGGGCCCCGCGCACGCCGGCCTCGCCGAAGCCCGGGACACGGAGCTGCTGGCCGTCGGAGATGCCCGCGGGCACCTTGACGCTCACGCGCTCGCGGTCGGGCGAGCGGCCCTGGCCGTCGCACTCCGGGCAGGGGTTGGAGATCGTCTTGCCCGAGCCCGCGCAGTCGGGGCACACCGAGCGCGACTGCATGTTGCCGAAGAACGTGCGCTGCTGCGTGACTACCTGGCCCGTGCCGCGGCAGGTGGGGCACGTCGTCTCCTGGCCGCCCTCGCCGCAGCCCGTGCCCTGGCAGGACTTGCAGGGCGACAGGCGGTTGTAGGAGATCTCCTTCGTGCAGCCCGTGGCCGCCTCCTGGAGCGTGATGTGGATGTTGGCGCCCATGTCGCGACCGTCGAGCTTAACGCCGCGGCTCGAGGCCGCCGCTCCCCCGAAGAACGAGCTGAACAGGTCGGACATATCGAAGCCGCCGCCGAAGATGTCGCCGAGGTCGGGGCCTCCCTGGCCGTAACCGTCCACCGTGCCGTAGCGGTCGTAGAAGGCACGCTTGTCGGAGTCGGACAAGACGGCGTACGCCTCGTTGACCTCCTTGAAGCGCTCCTCGGCATCCGGCGCCTTGTTCACGTCGGGATGCATGGTGCGCGCCTTCTTGTGGAACGCCTTGCGGATGGTGGCGTCGTCAGCGTCGCGGGCGACGTCGAGAATGGCGTAATAGTCTTTGGTGTCAGCCATATGCTAGAGCCTCTTCAACAATCCCATGCCTTAAACGAATTTGAAACGATAAGCGCCTGAATATAGCGCTTATCGGTAGTACATGGGACTGCAGGATTGCGGAAGTATAAAGATAACGAACACGACAAGCCCCACAAGGAAGCCGGAGAGGAACTTCTTGCCCGCCCGCCTGGCGAAGCTGCCGCCCGAGGTGGTGCGGAAGGCCGAGGGGAAGGCGAAGAAGACCACGAAGCACAGCGGCAGGAACAGAACCTGCAGAAGCGCCGCGATGAAGCGGCTGAACGCCATGCACACGACGACGGCCGACACGACTCCCAGCGCGGTGAACAGCGCCTCCTGGCCCTGCGTGAGATGCTCGCTGGGAACCACGAGGTCGGCCTTCAGGTCGCCCGAGGCACCGCCGCAGCGGCCCGCGTCGCCGGCACCCGGCACGCGCAGCTCGTCGCCGTCGTGCGAGCCGGCCGGCACGTTGACCTCAACCGTCGAGCGCGACTGGCGCGTGCCCGTGCCGCCGCAGGTGCGGCAGGCCTCCTTGATGACTCGGCCCGAGCCTCCGCAGGCCTGGCACGCCATGTTCGTCACGAACAGGCCCATGTCCACCGAGACCTGGCCCGAGCCGTGGCAGACGCCGCATGCCGCAGGCTCGCTGCCCTGGGCGTAGCCGCGCCCCAGGCAATCCGGGCAGCTCTCGAGATGGGCGTAGGAGACCTTCTTGCAGCAGCCCTTGTGGGCCTCCTCGCGGGTGAGCTCGAGCTGGATGGAGCGCGTGGCGCCCTGACGGCGCATGTAGGGCGTGCCCTGGCCGCCGGCGGGACGAGCCGAGCCATAGCCGCCGAAGGGGCTCGACCCCCACGAGGCCCAGCCGCCGAAGGGGTTGTAGGCGCCGCCCGACCAGGCCGAGCCCGCCGCGCCCGAGGAGGACGCGTAGGGGTTCTGCGTGGTGAAGCCGCCCGCCCGCACGGCGTCGTAGCGCGACTTCTTGTCGGGGTCGGAGAGCGTCTCGTAGGCCTCGGAGAGCTCCTTGAAGCGCTCCTCGGCACCCGGCTCCTTGCACACGTCGGGGTGCATGGTGCGCGCCTTCGTGCGGAAGGCCTTCTTGATGTCGTCGGCGGAGGCGTCCTTGGAGACGCCGAGAATCTCGTAGTAATCCTTGTGCGAGGATGTGGCCAAGAGTACCTGTCTCCTCAAGTAGCAGGTGAAAAGTTACGGTCTGCTGCCATTCTACCCGCCCGAGGGGCCAACCATATAAAGCCCAGATACTCCCCAATATCTCTGAAAGCAAGGGCGCAGGGGCCGGCCCGACGCAATCGCGGCGCTCAGTCGCAGGACGTGTCCCACATGAGGCCGAAAAGATCGTTGCCCAAAAGCCAGCCCTGCTGGGTGGGCATGACGGAGCCGTCGGGAAGAAGGGCTACAAGACCGCGCTCGGCGGCCTTGTCGAGGGCGCCTTGCAGCGCCGGGCCCGGGATACCCCGTACGACGAACGACGCAAGGTCGGCCGCGCTAAGCGGGCGGGCCATGCGCATCGCGAGCATGAGGTCCTCAGAGGCGGCCTGCCGGGCGCTCAGCGACTCGGCCTCGACAGGCATCGGCAGGCCGGCATCGCACGCGCCCAAAAAGGCCTCGACGTCTGCGGGCATCGTGAAGCGCACGCGCGCACAGGCCGAGGGGGCCGACCCGGCGAGGCCGGCGACGCTCTCCCCCGCCCCGCCCGAGCCGGTCAGGGGCAGGCATGCCCGCAGGGCACGCAGCGAGTCCGGCCCCAGCATGGACGAGGCCGCGCATCCCAGGCCCAGGTACTCCAGGCCCGTCCAGTAGGCGACGTTGTGCCGGCACGCGTGGCCCGGCCTGGCATAGCTCGCGACCTCGTAGCGCTCAAGGCCGCCCGATTGCAGCAGGTCGCGGGCGCGCAGCATCATGTCGGCCTGCAGGTCGGCGTCGGGGACGCCCATCGAACCCGCCAAGACGAGCTCGTCGAAGGGCGTGCCCTCCTCGATGGAAAGCGGGTAGCAGCTCACATGGCAGGCGCCGCAGGAAAGCACCCCCTCAAGCGAGCGCTCCCAGCTCGACATGGTCTGGCCGGGTATGCCGCACATGAGGTCGCAGGAGAGGTCCAGGCCGGCCCGCACGACGAGCTGGGCCGCATCTGTCGCCTGGCGCGCGTCATGGACGCGGCCCAGGCCGCGCAGCTCGGCGTCGTTGAGGGATTGGACGCCCAGGCTCACGCGCGTGACCCCCGCGTCATGCAGGGAGCCCGCCAAATCGCACGTGAGTGAGTCGGGGTTGGCCTCGACGCTGAACTCCTGAAGCGCCGGGCACGCACGCGACACCGAGCGGGCCAGACGCACGAGCGCAGGACCCGCAAGCGTCGGTGTGCCGCCGCCGATATAGGCGGTTTTCACCCCGGCAAGCAGGCCGGACCGTGCGACTTGGTCGATAAGACGGGCCATTGCCTGTATAAACCGCGCGATAACGTCAGAGTCGCGCCGGGTGGCCTGGGAGTAGAACCCGCAGTACAGGCAGCGGTGCACGCAGAAGGGCACATGCAGGTACAGCGCCTCGATGTGGCGGCCTTGGGCCATGGCCCTACTCCATGCCGTGCTCGCGCAGGGCGGCGCGCATGTCGTCGAGCAGGACGAGGTAGTCGTCAAGCGAGACGCAGGCCATGGCACGGCCGCGCCATTGGGCGGCGGCGGGAAGGCCCTTGATGTACCAGCAGGTCACCGGGCGCAGGCGCACCATATGCGCGGAACTCGCGGCCGCGCGGCGCACATGCACCTCCAGGGTGTCGAGGCGCTCGCCCACGCTGGGCGCCTCAGGCAGCACGCCTGTGTGCAGAAGGCTGTAGGCCTGCTCGAAGATCCACGGGTTGCCATAGCTTCCGCGCGCCACGAACACGCCCGCGGCGCCCGTCTGGCCCAGCATCTCCACGCAGCGCTGTGCGCTCATGACGTCGCCCGAGCCGATGACCGGCACCTCGACGGCGCGCGCCACGCGCTCCACCACACCCCAGTCGGCGGTGCCCGTGTAGAACTGCTTGGCGGCCCGCCCGTGCACGGCGATGCCGCACGCGCCGGCCTCCTGGAGACGCTGGGCAAACTCAGGCGCCAGCTCCTCCCCCATGTAGATGCCCGCGCGGATCTTCGCCGTCACAGGCACCGCCCCGGCCACCCCGGCAAGCGTCTGCCGCAGGCATTCGCAGGCACGCTCGGGATCGGCCATGAGGGCGCTGCCCTCGCCCTTCTTGAACACCTTGGGCACGGGGCAGGCCATGTTGATGTCGATGAGGGCAAGACGGCCCCCCAGGCGCTCGAGCACGTCGTGGGCCGCGGGGGCGAACTGCTCGGGCTTGCTGCCGAAGAGCTGGACCGCGATCTGGGGCTCGGCCTCGCCCGGGTCCACAAGCTCCCAGGTCTTCTGGCCGCCGTGGGCAAGGCCCGCCACCGACACCATCTCCGTGTAGCACAGGGGGCACCCATGCTCGACGGCGATGCCGCGATAGACGGGGTCGGTAACGCCGGCCATGGGGGCCAGCATGAAGGGCTCGCGCGCAAGTCGGGCGCGCAGGGCCTGCGTCTGGTCGGTGGTGACCGCCGTGTCGACGGCGCTCGAGACGTCAACCATAGCTTAGTCGTCCACCTTGAGGATGGCCATGAAGGCCTCCTGGGGAACGTCGACGCTGCCGATGGCCTTCATGCGCTTCTTGCCCTCCTTCTGCTTCTCGAGCAGCTTGCGCTTGCGCGAGATGTCGCCGCCGTAGCACTTGG
>CAVEWV010000042.1:0-19532 GCA_963619535.1 Acutalibacteraceae bacterium
GGTGGCCGTCCTGGCCGCCCTGGCGCTCGCGCTGCCCGCACCCGCCCTGGCCGACACCCAGGTGGCCCACGACGAGGACGGCACCGCCTACACCAACGTCTGGGATGCCTGGTACGCCGCGCGCGGCGGCAAGGTCGTGTACATGGACGCCGACTGGGACATGGGCGACTCCACCCTGGGCATCCCCAGCGGCGAGAGCGTCACGCTCAAGATGTGCGGCCACAAGGTGTACCGCAACTACAGCGAGAAGTCGGACGGCTCGGTCTTCTGGGTCTACGAGAACGCGACGCTCACGCTCGACGGCTCCGACGCGCCCGACACCGAGTTCACGGTCGTCGGCCTGGTCGGCCTGGATCCCAGGGAGGACGTCCAGATTACCTCCGGCGGCCTTATCACCGGCGGCCACAGCAACGACTCGGCCGGCGGCATCGAGATGAAGGAGGGCGCGACCCTCAACCTCATCGATGTGGCCGTCGCGGGCAACAAGGCCTACAGCGACAACGGCGGCGGCGTGCGCGCAAATGGCGAGCGCTGCACCATCAAGATGACGAACGCGCAGGTCTGCTACAACGCATCGAGCGAGTACGGCGGCGGCGTGTACCTCAACAACGCCGACTCCACCATCACCATGGACAACAGCTCCATCAGCTACAACTGGTCCACGGGCGGCGCCGGCGTGTACTGCGACGACAAGAACGCCCGCATCGAGATGAAGAACAAGTCCAAGATCGAGAACAACACCGACTGCGGCTCGAACTACGGCGGCGGCGGCGTCTACTTCGACAACGACAACTTCCACCTCATCGGCGACGGAAGCGCGTCCATCTCGAACAACACCGCCCAGAACGAGCACGGCGGCGCCATCGCCACGGGCAACGACTCCGGCGGCGAGATCTCGAACATCAACTTCGTCGGCAACAATGCCCCGAAGAGCTACGGCGGCGCCATCTACGCCGACGCCTCCAACGTCGCGATCACCGGCTGCACCTTCTCGCAGAACTCGGCCGGCAGCGACGGCGGCGCCCTCTACAGCGACGGCGACGACAGCTCTGCGAAGGATTGTGTCTTCAGCGACAACATGTCCTCCGGCCAGGGCGGCGCCGTGTATGTCAACCACTCGGGCTTCAACTTCGAGAGCTGCAGGTTCGAGAACAACTCGAGCACGAGCCACGGCGGCGCGCTGTACGTGAACGGCTCGGGCTGCAAGCTCGTCCGCTGCTCCCTCAACGAGAACTCTGCCGCGGGCATCAACGCCGACGGCGGCGCCGTCTACGTCAACTCCAAGGGCGTCCTGCTGTCGGACTCCACCGTCACCGGGAACCTGGCCGGCCGCGAGGGCGGCGGCGTCTTCGCCAACTGGGAAGACAACGTCAACCTCAACGGCGTGGTGCGCATCTGCGGCAACACCCGCAACGGCGGCACGGCCGACGACCTGTTCCTCGACTCCACGCGCGGCCAGAACATCTGGGCCTACGTGGTGTGCACCGACGACTACAAGATCGCCGCGGGCTCCTGGATCGGCATCCGCACGAGCATCGTCAACGAGGACCGCGAGATCATCAAGGGCCTGGACAACTACATCCAGGGCACCGTCTTCCTTGACAACCCCGACGAGGTCCACCTGTACTACGACTCCTCCGCGAGCATCCTCTACCATATGAAGGTCAGCGTGAGCTACAAGCTGACCGTCAACGGCAGCGGTAGCGCCAAGTACGACCAGGGTACGGCCGTGACGGTGGACGCCAGGAAGTACGTCGCCCGCGACCAGGTGTTCTGGAAGTGGGACGCCGACGCCTCCACGGGCATCCCCGGCAACACCACACTTGAGGAGCTTCTGGACGGCGACCTCACCAACCCCGTGCTCTCCCTCACTATGCCCGGCAACGACGTGTCGCTGAAGGCCGCCACCGTGGCGCGCCTGCAGTACGTCACCATCGAGCTCGAGGCCCCCGAGCCCGGCCAGGAGCTGCCCGGCGAGGCCACGGTCAAGACGGCCTCGGGCGCGAGCTCGATTCAGGCCAGCGTCACCTGGGCCAAGGTGACCGAGAACGGCGCCGTTGCCGTGAGCGGCGATGCCGAGGCCGGCACGACCTACATCGCCAAGGTGGAGGCGGCCCAGGATGTGGCCAACAAGTGGGCCTACGACCTGGACCTGGGCGTCGACATGGCCCCGCTCTACGTGGGCGACAACATCACCGACAGCATCACCGCCAGCGTGAGCGTCGACGAGGACAGCGGCATGCTCACCGTGGTCTCCAAGGAGATCTCCACCAGGGCCTCCGCCGTCGAGACCGTCGAGGTTCCCGTCGCCCTGGCCAAGGGCGGCTACACCGCCGAGCAGCTCTCGGCCGCCATGCCCCAGACCACCGGGGCCACCCTGGAGGGCGGCGCCGACCTGACCCTCGCGCTCGACGTGGCCGGCATCGACTGGGCCGCGTGCGTCGACGCCCAGGGCATGGCGCTGCTGGGCGAGGATGGCGTTGCCGCCGAGCCCGGCGCCGATGAGTACGAGCATGTCTACTACGTGAACGTGCCCGTCGTCGCCCCCGAGGGCGCGACGCTGCCCGACACGCTCGCAAGCGTGCAGGCCATCGTCACTGTGAGGCACGCCGACCTGACCGTCACCTTCGACGCCGACAACGGCGACGAGCCCGTCGCCGTGACCGTCGAGTGGCGCGGCACCGTGGGCGCTCCCGACAAGCCGGCGCGTGAGGGCTACAGGTTCCTCGGCTGGTACCTGGGCGGCTCCGAGTACGTGTTCTCCACGCCCGTCACCACCGACCTGGCCCTCAAGGCCGTGTGGGACGTGGCCGACCCCACGTCCTTCATCGACGTGCCTGAGGGCACCTGGTACTACGATTGGGTGACCCAGGCGGCCCAGCTCGGCCTCATGACCGGCTACAAGAACGGCGTGGGCGTCTACACCGGCTACTTCGGGCCCGACGACCCCATTACCCGCGGCCAGGTGGCCACGGTCCTGTGGCGCGCCGCCGGCTGCCCCGACGGCGGCGAGACGCCCTTCACCAAGGAGGACGTGCCCGACGGCGAGTTCTACTCCACGGCTGTGGCCTGGTGCTACAACGCCGGCATCATCACGGGCTACAAGGCCGGCGATAAGGCCGGCACCTTCTGCCCGAAGGACGACGTGACCCGCGAGGAGCTCGCCGTGATGGTGTGCCGCTTCGAGGCGTACATGGGCGTGGCCACCGAGGGTGCCCCGACCGCCGCGTTCGACCTGTGCGAGGACGGCTCCCTCGTGTCCGACTGGGCTCACGACGCCGTGGTGTGGTGCGCCGCCGCCGACGTCATGAGCGGCAAGAACACCGCCGAGGGCACCAAGCGCTTCGACCCCCAGCAGGGCGCGACGCGCTCCCAGGCCGCCAAGATGTTCGTGCGCGCCTGGCTCATCGCCTCCGGCCAGGTGGAGCCCTACCAGGCCGACGAGGCTTCCGAGCCTGCCACCCAGGCCGAGGCCGCCGACGTCCAGGCTGAGGCCACCTTCGACGACGTGACGACCTTCGAGGCCGCCGAGGCCGCCGTCGAGCCGGCTGAGACCGAGACCGGCGAGACCGAGGCGACCGCCGAGCCTGAGGCTGCCGCCGAGGAGCCTGCCACGGAGGAGCCCGCCGCCGAGGAGAACGTCTCCGAGGAGCAGGCCCCCGAGGCTGAGGCCGACGAGCCCGCCGTTGAGGCCGACGAGGCCACCGGCGAGGCTGACGTCCAGGCCGAGCAGCTCGAGGACGCCGAGTTCGACCTGGCTGCGTAGGAGCACGCGGCCGCGCCCGCAAGGGACCGCGACCCCGACCCCCGCAACCCAAGCCGCCCGTCCGGACATGCTCCGGGCGGGCGGCTTTTTGTGTTGGGGGCTGGTGCCGCGCGGCGGGCAGAACCCAAAGCAACCAGGAATTCACCTAAACACTAATCTACCTGCGCTTTTATCTGCCTACCCATAATTTATAGCAGTTTGCGAAAGGCGCCCCCGGAGCCTCTCGGCCAAGCTTGTCACGCGATTTATAGCAACCCTGCGACGCGGCCCGCCGCATTATCGAGACAGGCCGACGCAAAGGCTCGGCCGCAGTCAAGGCTCCACGATCACAGGGGGTTATCCGATGCACGCAAACGTTTCTCGCAGGAATTTGGTCGCCGGCTCGGCTCTGGGCGCAGCTTCTATCGCCGCAACGACGGTGTTCGGCTGGACGAAGCCTCAGGACGCCTGGGCGCAGACGGTGGGTGACGACATGGAGTGGGACGCCGAGTACGACGTCGTCGTCATCGGCCTGGGCGGCGCTGGCGCGAACGCCGCCGTGTCCGCTTACGAGCAGGGCGCGAAGGTCCTCGTGTGCGAGAAGTCGCCCGAGGGCTGGGAGCCTGCCAACACGAAGGCCGCCGGCCAGGTCATCCAGTGCACCGACGACGCCGACGGGCTGTACACCTATCTCTCCGAGCTGATGGGCAAGTTTGAGAACTACGACGAGGAGTGCCTGCGCACCTTCTGCGAGGGCGCTGCCGGCAACTGGGACTGGGCTGTGAACACCCTGGGTATGGACCCCGAGGTCGCCTGCCCCTCGGCTGAGGCCGACCAGCCCCAGGGCACGCCCTACACCTGGGATTACGTCGATGACGCCTGGGGCATGGGTCGCAAGGGCTGGGTCGCAACCTACGACGAGTTCCCCGAGCTCGACGGCCACGAGCACTGCAAGGGCCTGCTGGTGACCGGCAAGCTCATGGACTCCGGCTACTACAACCTGTGCATGGCCGCCGTGAACGACCGCAAGGGTGACAACCTCGAGGTCTGGAAGGGCACCGCGGGCAAGCGCCTGCTGCTTGACGCCGAGGGCGCCGTGGCCGGCATCGTCGTGGAGCGCGACGGCGAGGAGCTGAGCATCAAGGCCAACGGCGGCGTGTGCCTGTGCTGCGGCGGCTTCGAGAACAACCGCGAGATGATCTCGGATTATTGCCAGATGCCCTCCGTCAACCTGAAGTGCGGCACGATGAACACGGGCGAGGGCGTCAAGATGGCCCAGGCCGCAGGCGCCTCCCTGTGGCACATGAGCAACGTGGCCGGCTGGCAGTGGAGCTACCAGTCGCCGTTCCTCTCCACGAGCCAGTCGCTCGGCACCAACTACGTGCCCAAGGGCCTCTACGTGGGCACGTCGGGCGCGCGCTTCGTGAACGAGGTCGCGTCCAACCGCCACGGCCGCATCAACATCGGCGGCCGCTGGTGCATGCCGCCCATCCCGGTGCCCACCTACTACGTCACCGACTCCACCTCCATGGGCGAGGCCATGCTGCCCGGCTTCTCCGCCGACAACTCCCTGGAGCTCTCCACGGGCGAGATCATCCAGGGCACCACGCTCGCCGAGCTTGCCGACAACATCCGCGCCGTGGGCGAGGCCCCCGACTTCAACCTCAACGGCGAGTTTGAGAAGGCCGTCGAGAAGTACAACGCCCACTGCCACGCCAACGACGGCGCCGGCGAGGAGGACGACTTCGGCCGCATGTGCACCGTGGCCGTCGAGGCCGGTCCCTTTTACGCCGCGAAGGTCGGCCCCACGATGTTCAACACCATGGGCGGCCCGCGCCGCAACTTCGAGGCCCAGGTGATCAACACCGAGGGCATGCCTATCGAGGGCCTGTTCTGCGCCGGTGAGCTGGGTTCCATCTTTGCCGACATGTACAACGGCGGCGGCAACCTGTCTGAGACCATGGTGTTCGGCCGTATCGCCGGCAAGAACGCGGCACTTCGCGCCAGCGGCGAGTTCCAGGGCGCGACCGAGCCTGCGACCACCATCGCCGACGCCGCCGACGTGGTGCGCGCCGCCGACACGCTGGCCACGACCGTCGACTTCTCCCAGGTGGCCGACGGCACCTACGACGGTAACGCCCGCGGCTACGCCGGCCCCATGACCATCGAGGTCACCGTGGAGGGCGGCAAGGTCGTCAGCTGCGAGGCCACCGTCAACAACGAGAGCGCCAACTACGGCGGCCCGGTGCTGCCCTTCTACTGCGACGCCCTCGTCGAGGCGCAGGACCTGGCCGGCATCGACTGCATCGGCGGCGCCTCCAACACGTTGCGCGCCTTCAAGCTCGCCGTCAAGCGCGCCTGCGAGCAGCAGTAAGCCGTCAGTCCCCGCGGGCCTGGGCGACAGGTTGCGACTCCGCCCGCCCGGGCCCTTCCTTCCAGCGTCTTCGCAAAAGGCTTCACACAACTTGAAAGGAAGCAACGATGAGCATGACGCGCGAGAGCTTCGTTCGCAATACCGCCTTTGGCGCCGGTGTATTGGCCGCGGCCGGCATGGTCGGTTTGGGCACCGCGCAGGCGAAGGCCGCCGAGGCCCAGGCCAGCGCTTCCAGCGACGAGGAGCAGGCCGACGACCCCTGCGCGTTCGACTACGAGTTCGACGGCGTCAAGACCAAGGCCGTCAGCATCCAGAGCGGCGACAACAAGATCGTGGGCACCCTGCAGGTTCCCGCGTCGGTACCGGCCCAGCCTGCGCCGCTGATCCTCATGGTGCACGGCGCCAACGGCACGCGCAACAGCGACATCTTCAACAACTTGGGGCTTGCCCTGGCTAAGGACGGCTATGCCATGGCCCGCTTCGATTTCCACGGGCACGGCGACAGTGAGGGCGAGTTTGGCGACAGCACCGTGGAGACCAACCTGATCGACATGGACCAGATCATCGCGTGGGCCCAGGGCCTGCCCTGGTGCGAGGGCCTCGCGCTCATCGGCCACTCCGTGGGCGGCGCGGAGTCGGCGATGTACGCCGCCCGCAATCCCGAGCTCTTCAAGGCGGTCATGCTGATCGCGCCGGCCCTCAACATCGCCGAGACGAGCTCGGGCATCCTGAAGGGCACGGCGGAGCGCCGTCCGTGGATGAGCGACGCCTATGTCGAGGACGGCTCTAAGTTCGACGTCTACCAGGAGATTGAGGGCTACGAGGGCCCCGTGTGCGTCGTCCACGGCACGCAGGACGTCGCCGTCTCCCATGAGTACACGCTGCGCCTCTTCGAGATGGTCGAAAGCTGCGACGTGCACCTGCTCGCCGGCGCCTCGCACATCCCCAACGACCGCATCCCGGAGATCTACGCCATCGCGAAGGGGTTCTTCGCGCGCACTCTCGCGGTTTAGGACGTTCGCGAGGCACGAAGCAGTGACCCTGCGGGGCGTGAAGCGAAGCGAGGAGGTCGTCTGCGGTAGGGCAGGCGGCCTCTTTTGCGTGGGCGTGGGGTGGGTGAGCGATGGGCGGTGCCGCCGCACGCCGGAAGGCACTCGTCGGGCGAGGGGTTTCCTGCCGGGGCGCGATTTGGCCCGCGATGCGGAGCTGACAAGCGGTGGGCGGGCTGTTAGCGCGTAGACGGGTCGGGCTTATTGTGGGCCGCGGGCGACGCGGATGAAGTCGTCCTTCGTGTGCACGTCGAGCTTGCGGTACACGCTGCGCATGTGGCTCTGTGCCGTGGGGACGGTGATGTCGAGGGCCTCGGCCACCTTGCCGATGCTGAACCCCTGCGAGTACAGCTCGCCCACCTGCACCTCGCGCGGTGTGAGATGGTAGGTGTCGGCAAGGAACTCCAGGCCTGTGGCCTGCGGGTTCGGGGTGTCGGGTGCGACTCCGACGGGGGCTGCGTCTGCGCCGCATACGGATTTGCGGCCTTCTCTGAGCGAGGCTGCCACGCGCTTGAGGCCGTATGTCATGGCAAAGGGGGCCGCCGCGAGAAGAAGTGCAACCGCCACGGCCTCGGCAGCATCGAGGGGGCCGGGATGCGCGTCGGTGCCGACCAGCGCGGCCACCAGGCCGTAGCGGATGAGCCAGCACAGGGCCTGAAGGCCCGCGTACCACGGCAGGAACAGGGCCACCGCGTCCACCTCTGTCGCGCTGGCCTGGCAACACAGCACCACCCACAAAAGCGCGGTGAGCAGGTACTGCGCCACGGCCACGATGTCGCCGCCCTGCTTGCGGTCGGCCACGAAGAACCAGGCCAGGCCCACCACCATGAGTGCCACGACTGCCGCCCAGCATGCGCCTACGAAATGCGAGAAGGCGGGATGTGTGTCTTTGCCGCGCGCAACCCTGCCCTGGGCACGTATGCCGAATGCCACGCACGCTGCCGTGAGGAGCAGCGTGGCGGGCAGCGACGTCATGTAGCGCACGGGCGCCGTGCCGTCCATTGGGTCGACCACCCCGCGCACGAAGGCCCCGATGAGCACGAGCACGGCCGTCGTCACGACAAAGGGGTCGCCCAGCAGCTCCCGGGAGGGCTGGGGACGTGAGTCAACGTCTAGGCGCGGCTCGCAGGCAAGCCAACACGCCGCCATGACGAGCGGCGCGGCGACCATGGGGATCGCGGCGCCGAAGAGCCTGGCCAGCAGGCCCACTGAGGGGAACAGCACGTAGTTGACGCTGAGCGACAGCCCCACCTCCACGAGCTGCCTGGGGCCGAACGGGCGTGTGAGGTAGGCTGACCAGCACACGACGCCGACCAAGAAGCTCACGCCCACCAAGATGCTCGCCGCACAAAGCACGAGCTCACTAGGCATATCGCTCATGGCCAGCCACATCCCTAGACCGCCCAGGGCCATGAGCAGGGAGGCGCCGGCTCGCCGGCCCGCCACGAAGCGCTCCACCCACCCGCGCGCCGCCATGGCGCCCACGACGATTGCAGCCAGTAGGAACAGGGTCGCCACCCGCACGGCGAGCGAGTAGTCCGGCTCGATGGCCTGCCCTCCCATGCCGATGGGGTACACATAGGAGATGAACGGCACGTTGCGCATGAGGGTCCACAGCGGCGCCAGCCCCAGAACCGGCAGCAGGCCGCCGCGCACGAAGCCTCGAGCCTTACATGTTTGTGCCATGGAGCGCCCCCGGTGATTCCGCAGTTATCCGTGAGGATTGATTTTGGCACGAAACGGCTGTTAACGGCGGGCGCGTATGGGGAATTTTCGCCACCCTACCAGGAGCAGCCGCTCGCGTGTTCAGGGGCGTGAGTGCGGGGCGCAGCCTCGTTCGGCCAAGCACGGCCACGAAAAACGCCAGGCCCTCCGTGTAGGGAAGGCCTGGCGCGCGTTGCGTTGCAATGCGGTTTTGCCTGCTAGATGTACTGGTCGAACTTGCCGCTGCTGAAATCGTAGCGCATGTTGCCGATCGTCTGCTCACAGCCAAGCGTGCCGTCGGGGCGCAGGACCGACTGCGTGTTGCCGGTCGAGCCGAAGGTGTAGGAGATGGAGCCGGTCGTGAGGTCCTGGCGCATGTTGCCCACCGTCAGCTCCGTGTGCATGGTGCCGTCTGAACCAAAAACGTTGCGAAGATAGCTCATAGGGAACCCCCCCATTCCTCTCGGCGGATGCCCCGATTGTACCACCGCCGGGCTTGGGCCGACACGGGCGTGCCCCTCTTTGTGGCGCCTGGTGCTCGCGTTGGCGGCGCGCGCACATGCGGGTCGGTCGCCTATGGCCACGCCTTCGTCTGTGGAGCGATGCGCGGGCGTGCCCGCCCACCTCGCGCCGCTCGGTTTTGGCGCGGCCCCCTCGGACTCGGGTTATAATCCCTGCCCGACGAGCAGATTTGACAAGGGGGGTCAATCTCCGTGGACAAGACCGACCGCAAGCGGCTCAACATCGCGATGGCGCTCAACGACCTCATGGAGACGCGTCCCATCGAGCAGATATCCATCGTGGAGCTGTGCCAGGAGGCGGGCATCTCGCGCTCCACGTTCTACGTGTACTTCGAGGACATCTACGCCGTGGGCGAGTGGCTGTGGGAGCGGGAGTTCCGCACCATCTTCGAGGGCCTGGGCCGGGAGTACGGCTATCACGAGTGCTTCCGGAGGCTGTTCGAGCGGCTGCGCCAATTGGGCCCGCGTCTGGCGCACGTGCGTCCCATGCGTCCCCACGGGGCCGAGAAGGCGCAGGGCGACAAGACCTACGCGCATATGAACAGCCTGGCAGAGGAGCTGCGCGCCACCCAGGAGGCGCTCGGTCGGCCGCTTTGTGACGAGGAGCGCCGGCATATCGAGTACATCTCATGCGCCGAGGAGGCCATGACGCTCAAGTGGTTCGCCGAGGGGATGAGCGTGCCTCCCGAGGTCATGGCCGACTACTTCGTCCAGGCCGCCCCGGAGTTCGTGTTGCAGGCCGTAGGCAGGTAGGCACAGGCGGGTCGGGCGCCTGCCTGCCCATCGCACACTTCCCGCGATGTGTCCAAAAATCGCACAGCTTGCCGGGTGTGTCCGGCAATCGGACAGAGCCGCCGAGCTGTTCTGGCCCGGCTCGTCGTGCCTGCGTATCGTTCGCCCCGTTGTCCGTCAGTTTTCGAAACAAGGGGGTTTCATCCATGGACGCAAACGTTTCTCGCCGTTCCTTCATCGCCGCCGGTGTTGCCGGTGCCGCGGCCGCCGCTGTCGCAAGCACGGTCGCCGCGCCGCAGGCCCAGGCTGCCACCGCCGGCTCCGACCAGGCCGGCAGCGTCGCCGGCAGCACCGGGCGCGTCACCTACAAGCCCGCATGGTTGGGCGACGCCCCTGTTATCGACGAGAGCCAGATCAGCCAGACCGTGGAGAGCGACATCGTGGTCGTGGGCGGCGGCAACGCCGGCTCGATGTGCGCCTTCGCCGCCGTTGAGGCGGGCGCGACCGTGAGCGTCATCGAGGCGCAGGCCGCCGACAGCATCTTCTACTACGGCCTGCACGACATCGCCTCGCTCAACTCCCAGACCGCCCTGGACAAGGGCGTGGCCGAGATCAGCAAGACGCAGTTCATCTCCGAGTACCAGCGCCGCAGCCACAACCGCACCAACCCCAGGCTCGTGAAGCAGTTCGCCGACTACTCCGGTGAGATGATCGACTGGCTGGCCGAGCACCTGCCCGCCGACGTGGCCGACGCCATCGTCGTGGACACCGCGGCTGAGGACTACCAGCGCTACATCGACCTGGGCCAGAGCCTCGACGGCTTCACCTCGTGGTGCGGCACGCTCCAGGTGAACTACAACGGCGGCGCGTCGGCCCTCATCGAGGAGGCCGAGAAGAACGGCGCCACCTGGTACTGGGAGACCACCGGCATCGTGCTCGAGACCGAGGAGGGCACGGCCGTGGAGCGCGGCGAGCAGCTCGACCGCGAGACCGGCGAGGTCACCTTCGTGGACCAGGAGGTGCCCCAGACCACGGTGACGGGTGTCATCGCCCAGGACGTGGACGGCAACTACATCCGCTTCGTGGCCAAGAAGGGCGTGGTCATGGCGTGCGGCGACTACGGCGCAAACGCCGCCATGTACGAGGACCTGCAGGACGAGAAGCGCTGGCTGTGGCGCAGCCACGGCCTGGACACCTCCGAGATGAAGTGCGCGGGCTTCGGCCGCGACGGCTCGGGCATCAAGATGTGCATGTGGGCCGGCGCCACGATGGACCCCAACCCCCGCTGCCTGGTGGACCCGCAGGTCATCTTCAGCTCCGACACCTACGCGAGCAACGTGCTGCGCTGGGGCGCCTCCTTCATGCCCGGCGAGAACCCCTGGGGCGCGCCCTTCGTGTGGTTCGACGCCAACGGCGAGCGCTTCACCAACGAGTGCCTCATGGGCATCTTCGGCCAGCGCATGCGCGCCGAGCGCAGCAAGCCCGGCCGTTACTACGTCATCTTCGACTCCCACTGGAAGGAGCTCATGGCCCGCACGGCCCCCGAGCACTTCGCCCAGCCCATGGGCAAGCCCGGCAACTTCGACCTTGAGGCCACCATCGACGCCTGGGTCGAGCGCGGGGCCGAGGGCGCCGAGAAGAACGAGGGCGACACCACCTGCGCCTGGGGCGCCCAGACCCTCGACGAGCTGCTCTCCTACATGCCGCTGACCGACGAGGTGCGCGACAACATCAAGGCCGGCATCGAGCGCTACAACCAGTTCTGCGAGCAGGGCGAGGACGAGGACTACGCCCGCGACGCCTCCATGCTGCTGCCCGTGAACGAGGGCCCCTTCTACGGCATGTACTGCGTCGAAGAGAAGCCCATGGTGGGCACCTGCGCCCTGAACGGCGTGAACATCGACGAGCACCAGCGCGTGCTCGACGTGAACTACAACCCCATCGTGGGCCTGTACGCCACGGGCAACAACTCCGGCGGCCGCTTCGCCGTGGAGTACAACACCCCCATGGCCGGCCTCACCATCGGCATGGCCATGACCCTTGGTCGCCAGCTGGGCAAGGAGCTCGCAAGCGCGTAAGGGCGCGAGGGTGGGGGGTCGCCGACGACGCGCGACTCCAAGGCGCGCACGGTGACAACCGCCAGGCAGTGCTTTCATGAGCGGGCCGCATCGCAGGCTTTTGGCTTGCGGTGCGGCCCGTTTGCGTTTGGGGGGGGGACGGCTGTGTGGACGTCGCGCTCGTGTTGGAAGGGCATGCCGCAGAGAAGCCCCCGCTCGAGAAGTCGCTGCCGTCCGGGGGAGACGGCCAAAGCTTGTCGAATTTCTGTCCGGGCCGATGCCTATAATCGCGCAAAAGCGGAAGGTGAGGTGTTGGATGGACAGGGCGGTTGCTGTTGGCAGAGGCGGGGAATCAATCGTTCTTGCTAAAGACTATGCGAGTCAGAAGCACGCGAACGCCGCCCTGCGTTCCGCAAAGCTTCTCTGCCCGCGCTGTCGGCAGCAGGTATTCTATGCCGGCGGCAGAACCCAGGCTCCTCATTTCCGGCATTCAAAGAACAATCCGCTCACAGAGTCTTGCGAGCTTTACGTTAACGGCGTCGGGGGAGGAGTGGCCCAGTACGAGCGCGTTCCTCCTCCCGTCTTTATCCGCCAGAAAGTCGCCACTCCGGGAAAGTTTGTTATCGAGCTTGGTCTCAAACGTCCCCCGGAGTCGCTTCTCACTGCTCTTGAACATGAAGGCGCGGTGCTGAAAGTCAGCAACGGCGTACGTAGACCCAAAGAATACAAGCTTACGGCAGAGCGCATGTCCTCGGGCATGTTCAAGGTGCCCCTTCGGCTTGGCCCGGGATTCTCCTTTTCCAATGATGTGCGGCTGACGCATTCGTCCAGGGAGTTTGCCGATGTCTGGGGATTGCCCGAGCGCATCGGAGAGGCAACCGTGTTCTCGTGCAACCGGGAATCCCTGTCAGGCCGCAGGGTCGAGCCTTGTGGGCACGTCTCTGTCGACGGTTCGGTGCTTATTGTCAGCGAGCTGGAGAAAGAGCGCCTGGCGGAGGCTTTTCCCGATATCGAGCAAGTCGGGGGCGTGGAGACATATGGCGACGTGCCTCTCAACGTCTTCCTCGCCACGGCCAAGGACGAATCCGCCGTGTTCCTCGAGCAGCAGAAGATTGCGTTGGTGCCATGTGACGATGCCCCTGAGCTGCTTTGGCCGCCGGCGTTGACCTCCTCGGGTGAAACGCGCCCCCTCTTCACTCGCTCAGACTGCCTCTTTCGGGTAAAAGCCTCTGACCTTGACTCGCAGATCGCTGCCAAGTTGTACGTTCATACCGACTTCTCCACTTCACCTCAACAGCTGGCATCGACCCGCGATCGGCAATGGATGTCTGCATGCGTCATACCGAGACCTGGCGTCAACTTCGTCTCTCTGCATGAGTATGGGCCTCAACAGGTCATTCTTATTAGGGGCAAAGAGCGCGAGGAGCCCGATGAACTCTGCGATTCGGGATGGCTTCCCCTTATCGAACAGACGGGTTCCGATGAGATCAAGGTGACCGCTTTTGCTCCCTGCGAGATGAGGCACATGCGCCGAGGCGGTTTTCTCGAGCGCCTTTCTCTTGCCCCAGGGGTTGCACGGGTTGTTTCCATTGAGCCTTCGGAGTTGGTGAGGGTTGTTCTCAAGCCCGTTCTGGAGGGCCATGGTGAACGCATCGTCTTTGAGGCAGTGCCTGCTTTAGCTGACGGGTCCTCAGATCCACCCACGAATTTTCGCGGGGAATCTTGTTCGACCAAACAGTCGCCGGGGACTGGCCATGACAAGGCCTTCGCCCGTTCGAGGGCCGGGCTGTCGCGTGTTCTAGGCAAATCACAGGGTGTTGTATTCGCAACGATTAGAAAGGCCTCAAAGTGAGCGATACTAGGGAGAAGCGATATTCGGTCTGCATCGCCCATGAGTGGGCCTCTAACAAGGTCAACTTTTATCGGGTTGCTGATTATTACCCCGCTGATGCCGAGAAGGGAAACGAACTCATTCCGGCCCTTTGCCGAAGTGCTTTCGATGAGCCCGAAGATAAGCTCGCAAACCCCGACTACATATTCTGCGGCGAGGCCTATTCTCGGTTTTATTCACGTGACAGCGACGTGTATATGCTTGAGTGGAACGTCAATCCACTCGACCACTCGAAGCAGGATGCCCGTGTATGTAACGATGCCAATGGGATGCCCGTATCTGACAACATACGTGAGGTCGTTACTATCCCTGGGGTTACCTGTAGAAGCGATCTTGTTGAGACTCTCCAGCGTGGATATGGCCTGGGTTGGCTGACCACGCGGGAGTTCTATCTTGTTTACGAATGTCCCGCAGATTCGCAGATTCGCAGGGCAATCAAATGCAAACGCGACGACTTCGTTTCTCGCAACGGAACCCTACGTCTTCTCCAAGACCCTATGAATGTGCGCCAGTCTATTCTTACTGCTCCCATGGTGGAACTTCCTGAAGAGGGGATTATCCAATCGGAGTTCGATGGGCTAAAAGGTAGGGAGATTTACGCGGGATTGGGCGATTCGGTGCCGACGCTGGGCAATCTCTTACTTCGGCCCATTGCCTATTACGCTGCAGATTACGTCAGGCATTACCTCGACCATTGTCAAACGGTCGCAAAACTGGCAGATAAAGAACGCCGCTACGCGGTGGTTCGGGCAATCGATGAGGCCTTGTCGTGTCCCAAAGAGATTGAGGCGTATTTGGGCGCCGAGTGCCCGCAGGATGAAATCGCATGTCTCAAGGATGCGATTTCTCGTCAACTGGAAGGCCAAGAGGACGACGCCATCCAGCTCGTAAAAAATGCCCTCATGGATGATGACACTATCAGGGGGAGGCTTACGACGCTGGCCAGGGCGCAAAGCGAGGAGCTTCTTGCGTCTGAGCGCAGCGAGCTCGAGGCTATCGAGAACCAAAGGGCCGAGGCGGAGAAGGCGCGCGATGCGTGCAGGGAAGAGGTCGCTTCTCTTAAAGACCAGGCAGAAGGGCTGAAGCAAGAGGTCGAGGCCGCGCAGGTGCGAATCTCTGGCCTCGCGAATGCCGAGCAAAAGGCGATTCAGGAGCTGGAAGACAACGTCGCCCTCAGAATCGGCCTTGGGGCGATGCTCAAGGCAAAGCCCGGCGAAGCTCAAGGCAAGTCGTCGCCCGGTATCTTCCATGCCGCCGCCAACCACATTCAATGTGCCGACTCCGATGGCGATATGCAGGCGGTGCTCGAAAAGAACCTTCGCGGACTTGGTGTGGTTAGCAGTTCCGGCGATGTGACTGCAGACGTGCGCAGGGTTGCGGCCGGTGTGGTCGGTGGCATCTCCACGGGTATGCCCCTGGCTATCCCTGAGCCCCTGGCGACCCCTGTCGCACGCGCACTGGCCGCCGCGCGATTCTCATCGACTCCGAGCAGGATTGTCGTCCCCGCAGATTACCGTGATATCGCCACCGTTATGGATGCAATGCATGAGCCGGGCGTCTACCTCGTCGAAGGCGTTATAGACGCCGCCAACGAGGGCGTCCTGTTCGCCTTGCAACGGCAGCGCAAAGACGTCATCGTCATCTTCTCGTTCAAATCCCACGCGAGCGCGTTTCTGCTGGCCAGGGAGGCATGGGACGGCATGTTCGCGCTGTGTGTGGGGTCGCTTTCCTGGGCGGAGTTTCTCGCGCGCCCCAAGGCGCTCTCGACTATGAGGGAAGCCACAGAGTTGAAGGCCCCGAGCCGCTCCGAGACTACCGATATTTCGGGAAAACTTGCGCAAGACCAAGACCTCTCTAAGCTCAATCTCCCGTATTCCTCGTTCGTGCTTCCCGCCGCCGTCGCGGCTACGTTGGAGGAGATGGACGGTATCGACTACGAGTTGGCCATTGCCGAGCACCTTGCGATGGCGGCCGGCGCCACCTCCGAGGCGTTGCAGGCACTCGATGCATGGTGCCTCCGGACGGCGGCTGACTCCACTTGGGCGCGCGACTTCCGCTTGAGGGCGGGCGTGGCGAATGAGTAACATTTCGGTCTTCGAGAAAATAGCCAACGACATAGGCGTCAAACGGTATGCGGGTGAGGAGGAGCTGAGCTTTTGCGTGCGCTGCGCCTACTCTGCCTCAAGATTCTGGACCTCGGCGTTTTGTATGGACGACGGGCAGAACGGCAAAGCGGGATTGACCAAGCAGGCACTGAGCATTCGTCTCAGGCGATGGATCATGGCGCTTGACTCCATCATGCCGGGGGTGGCGGAATGGTTCGACCTTGAGAACCACGGCACCCGCACGCTGTATGGCAGGCTCATCGATATCGGTGACATCCTCCCTACAGGCGAGGAAGGCAGGTGCTTTGCCAGGACAAAGTTAATCGAGCCCTTCGATGAGGCCGGGGCGCTCGTGCTCGGCTTTTTCGAGCCTGCGACGCAAGGGGTGCAGCGGGGTGGCCGTACTATCGTCACAAGCGGCCTTGCCAGCTTTTTGCCTGGGTCGTTTGAGACGGTGGAGCACTATGCTCCATGGTGGGAAACCGACCTTGGCTTCATGTCGTGGGTCCCGTCGGCTGATTACGGCGAGTTGCAGTACCTCGACCCCCGAACTACGAGATGGGGTTTAAGCCGGCCCGATGCATGGGTTGAGCACGATGATGTGGATATGCCTCTCGCCCTGGCGCGACAGAATGACGCGTGCATCAAAGTCTCACGCTACTTTGCCATCCGAGGCCCAGCGCGACGTAGGCTTGCATCTGAGATAGACCGTGGGCAGGCCCAGGCCTTGATGTTGCGCCTTAAAAAGGAGTCTGGCCATCCGGCTTGCGTGACCTTCAAATCATTGGACTGGAAACATCGAAAGGCATACATCCCGATCTCGGTGCTATCCCCACAGATTTCGGCAACTGTCGATGCGCTCTCGTGGCCTATCGACAGCATCTCTGGTGGCAATGGGTACCGCATCTTTAGAATGGAGACTGTCGAGGCCATAAAGAGACTTCTCAGACGCTATGACATCGATGCCGCTGAGGCTGGCGTGAAAGGCTAAGACTATGCTTGCGGAGAACAGTGTCGAGACCATCCGGCACGAGCTTAAGAAGACTATCGTCGATTACATTGAGACCGAGTACTTCGGCAAGACCGACGAGCTGCGAAACCGTGTCGATGCGGAGCTGCGAAGGGATGGGGTCCTCTTCCAAGAACCCTACTTCGAGGCGACGCCTGCATATGTTGTCGCCCAAGACGGCCTTCGTGACTGCCATATCCCCGACGCCGCCAAAAAGAGTTTGCTTTCCATGGCCCGCGCCGGACGAGGGGTTTTCCCTTCACCCTACCGTCACCAGATAGACGCACTTGAGGCATATTGGCGCGGGGACGACGTGCTTGTCTCAACGGGCACGGGCTCCGGTAAGACCGAGTGCTTCATGTGGCCGATGATATCGAAGCTGGCCGTTGAGGCGGCAGACTCTGCGTCTACATGGCGCGAGCGTGCCGTGAGGGCGCTCGTGTTGTATCCCATGAACGCCCTGGTCGCCGACCAGGTCGGTCGCCTTAGAAAGATTCTCGGAGGGGCCGCCGACGATTTTCTTGCTGCCTGGACGCCCGACAGCAGGGCGAGCAGAAGGCCACAGTTCGGTATGTACACGGGCAGAACGCCCTATCCTGGCGATGAGCGCATCCCGGGGAAGGACAAGGAGTACGCCCAAACCCTCGCGAGGGACATCCTCAATACCGACCCTGCTGATTTGCAGAAGCTGCAGGAGGCCGGCCGGTGTCCCGAGAAGTCGGATTTGGCAGGCTATGTCGAGCGACTCCAGAAGAAGGGCGTTGACCCTTGGTCGCCGCAGGACGCTGAGCTCCTTACGCGATTCGAGATGCAGCAGCATGTGCCCGACATCCTGGTCACCAACTACTCGATGCTGCAGTACATGCTTATCAGGCATCCCGAGCAGGGGATTTGGGATGCGACGAGCGCTTGGCTGGAGGCGTGCCCGCGCGAGAAGCTCCTCGTCGTCATCGACGAGGCACACATGTACAAGGGGGCCGCAGGCGGGGAGGTCGCGCTTCTTCTGAGGCGGTTGGCCTTCAAGCTCGGCGTGCCCATGGATAGGTTCCAGTTCATCCTGACAAGCGCGTCTATCCCTAAGGACGATTCCTCCACCGTGCGCTTCTATGAGGATATGACCGGCAAGTCGGGCGCTGGCCTCTCCATCATTCGCGGGACCACGCAGGACCGCACGGGACGGGGTTCGGGCGAGCTTTCCATGGAGGCGCTTGAAAGGGTCGACCTTGCGGCCTTGAGGGGCGAGGACGCGGCCGTTGCCGGGCAGATTTCGGCCTTTCTCGCCGATGTGGGAGCGCCTGGCGGGTCAATTACGAGCTTGGCCGATGCGAGGCGTGCATTGGGGAAAGCGCTTGCTGGCACTGCGACGTTCTGTCGGCTCGACGGGGCGGCAAGGGGTGCCTGCCATTCGATGGGAGAACTTGCTGGGGCGGTCTTTCCTGGGCAGGAGGGGCGCGTCGAGGCCCTCGATGTTCTCATGAACCTTGCGGCCCTTGCTCTTGATGAAGCCGGCAGGCCCCTGCTGCCCATGCGCATGCACATGTTCATACGCGGCGTCCAGGGTCTTACGGCTTGCGTCAACCCCGGTTGCCCGGACTGTGGCGGTGATTCCCTCCCCTTGGGAAAGATCCACCTGAACAAGCCGGCCGGCAGGTGCTGCTCGTGCGGGGCGAAGACTTATAACCTTATGACCGACCGTACCTGCGGGGCGCTGTTCCTGCGCGGGTATGCAACGAGCACGGACGGGGACTTCGACTTCTGGAATGAGAAGCCGGAGATGTCGGAGGGGTATTCCGAAGTCGACCTGTACGTGCCTGCGGAGTCAGAGAAGCTCGATGGCCTGAGGACCGGCTGGCTCAATTCCGTGACGGGAAGGGTTCTGTGCGACGACAGCCATGCGGGCGAGGACGGCTTCATCAAGGTCGCCTTCTGCCCCACAGACGAAGAGGACGATGCGCATACGTTCTCCCAATGCCCCCGGTGCAAGAGCAAGAGCGGGCTTGTTGGGTTCGTCACGCACGGCAACGAGCCGTTCTACAACGTGGTCGCACGCCAGTTCGAGCTCCAGCCCCGCTCAAACGATCGGGCGGCACTTGAGCTGAACCCTAATGCGGGCAAGAAGGTCATCCTGTTTGCCGACAGCAGGCAAAGCGCGGCCAGGGTGGCCAAGGACCTCACCGAGACGTCGGATCGCAACCTTGCTATCAATGTGATCGCTCTTGCGGGCAAGGAACTGGATAGCTGGCCTGTCAAGAAAAACCTCGCCAACCTCTATCCGGCATTTCTCAAGGTGCTGTATGACAACCATATCCGAATCTTCTCGGGGGAGTCGCGAGCCATTGTCGATT
>CAVEWV010000042.1:19833-21549 GCA_963619535.1 Acutalibacteraceae bacterium
GACAATCAAGCCGGGCGTCCGAGGGAAAGTGATGCCCTATGCCTCTCGCTATGGCGTCGACCCTTCCAATATCTTCGAAGGTCAGCGCAAAGAGAAGACCTCGCTGGCGAATCTCCTGAAGGCTCGCTATGGTGACGAGGGCCTCGCCACCATCGAGGGGGCACTGGGGAGGTTCCTGAAACCGTATTCAGAAGCTCCCGAACATTCCTTCATTGACATGACAAAGGTCAAGCTCGTGGTTGATCCCCGGGCCGATTGGAAGTATTGCCTGCGATGCGGCAAGGTTGCCCCGTACGATCTGTGGGGCGTGTGCCCACATTGTCGCTCGGGTCAGATGGCCTCGATGGACGGTGATTTCAAGAGGGTGGCGTTCTGGCGAGACCCCATCGAGAGGACCCTTTCCGGAGACCTGTCCGCTCTTAAGAGCAGGATCAACACCGAGGAGCATACGGCACAGCTCTCCCATAAGGACCAGGGCGCAGACACGTGGTCTACCACGGAGGAGTTCGAGCTGCGCTTCCAAGACATCTTTGTCGGCGACAAACGCGAACCTGTCGATGTCTTGAGCTGCACCACCACGATGGAGGTCGGCATCGACATCGGCTCGCTCACTGCGGTGGGCCTCAGGAACATTCCGCCGATGAGGGAGAACTACCAGCAGAGGGCCGGACGCGCGGGGCGCAGGGGCTCGGCCATCTCAACCATCGTCACCTATGTGGACAATCGGCCGTTTGACAACGTCTATTTCCGCAACCCCGCAAGAATCGTCCGCGGTGCCTTGCGCGAACCTGGCATTGACGTCAACAACCTGAAGCTGATCAGGCGCCACCTCGCCACGGTCTTCTTCACAAGGCTCGGGGATGAGCTCGGCACCTCGATAGAGCGTCTCTCTATCGATGACTTCGTCAAGCGGCACTACGGCCCGGAGCTGAAAGACAGAATTGCCCGGTTCGGGTTTAGTGCCGACGAGATTTCTCGACTTGTCCCACGCGGTGTCGAGATCGACCAGACGCAGCTCGGGGCGCATGTGGCCGACGAGGTGGAAGGCCTGGTCAACGATTACAGTGAGCGCCCGGAGATGTATCTCGTTGCCTCAGGGAAAGGCAACGAGTATAAGTCGCTCCTTGATTGCCTGCTCGAAAGGGCAATCCTCCCCACATATTCGTTCCCGCGCAACGTGGTGGGGTTCGATATCGAAGACCCCCGCGACGGCAGCCACTTGCTTCAGCGGCCCGAGAGATCGCTTGACGTCGCGGTCAGCGAGTATGCCCCCGGTAGGGAGCTCGTGGTCAACAAGCGGTCCTATATCGCGGGCGGAATCTATGCGCATGCCTCGAAAAAGGGGGAGAACAAGGCGTGTCCGGCCAAGTCGTATTTTGACAGCCCGGAATATCGCTCGAGGATTTACTTCTGCAAGAACCCTGCGTGCAGTTGGCTTGGGATGGGAGACTCGCTTGCGTCTGGCTCATCCTGCCCGTTCTGCGGCGGCAAGGAGCTTGAGTCCAAGGAGTTCCTGAAGCCTTGGGGCTTCGCTCCGCTTGGGGGCGGGGAGGTGGACACCGCGCTGCCGCCCATCGAGAACTCCTATGCGGAGCAGCCGAGCTACTCGGCTACTCCTAATGAGGGCATGACGGGCTCTTGCTATGAGAGGATTGAGTATGCCAACAGGCATGACTGCTCGTTGGTGGTCGCCAACAAGGGCCCGGCCGGTAAGGG
>CAVEWV010000043.1:0-21533 GCA_963619535.1 Acutalibacteraceae bacterium
GTATGAAACCCGCAGGTACGCGGGGTGGAACACATGGGTGTGCTGAATTGGGGGCTACGGCCTGCCAGCACGACGCGGTTGCCGTGCCGTGTCGGTCGCGCCGTCGCGGCGCGTCAGCATGCCCGCGCCTCGACTCGGCACAGCTCGACTGGCCGTACCCCGCCGGCGGGCGCCTTCGCCTACAGGAGCTGACGCCCCGCCTCGGTGATCCTCCAGGCGCCGTCGCGCCACTCGATGCCGCCCGCCGCCTCCAGCGCGTCGAAGAAGTACTGGGGGTAGACGGTCCTGTGGCCCTGCCCGTTGGGCTGCAGCTGCGGCAGGGCCTCAATCTGCGCCTCGATGTCGGCACGGGTAGCCCCGTCGGGGGCGCTGCAGGCCCACAACATCGTGCTGAAGACCTCCTCGTAACCGGGCCGGTCCTCGTAGAGCGCCCGCATCGTCGCGCCGGGGGCATACCGCTCGCGCAGGGTCTCGCCCTTCTCGGTGAGCGTGAGGCGCACCTGCACCTGGGCGTCGTCGGGCAGGCTCTCGTCGGTCTGCGCGTCCTCGAGCGTGCCCTCGTAGGGCTTGCCGTCGATGAAGACCTGCTCGCTCAGGCAGCGACGCCGCACGAGGATGTCGATGACGGCAGACGGACTGCGGCCGAAAGCGACGTGCCAGCCTTGCTGCGCGCTGTCCTCAAGACTTGCGCGCTCCTCGGAGTCGCCGGCCTGCTCGAAGAGGCCGAGCAGCGCCATGACCGGCTTCTTGAGATGCGGGTTGTCTTGGATAAGGTCGTGCTCTTCGATCGCCATATTGCGTGTGCCTCCCTGCCCTTGCGCCCTGCGGCCGTCTGCGGTCGCCGGCCCGCGCCATCGTCGGCGCCGAGTTGCACACTACAGCCCCACCCAGGGGTGAGCGCATGGTCTGCCAGGTGGCGGTTTTGCAACCACCACTGATGGGCAGCGGAGTCATCACTCGCGGGAAAAGTGACTAGTCAATTGTCGTTTTGGCTGGTAGAGACGTATGGCGAGGAGTTTGGAGGAGCCTTGTGACGCGAGTGCGGGGCTTTCGCTCCCGTATCGGGTGAAAGGACGGCGCGCACTCGCAAAGGGCAGAAAGGGAGGCTGTCGCCCAGCTCATCGCGGGCAACGGTGACTTGAACCCCCGCGAACCACTGCGATGGCGAAGCTGCTCGTGCACACCGTGTCCCAAGCTGCGCAAGAAGGCTTACGCCCCCGCGCTGGCGAAACCGTCCGCACCCGCAGTGCCCCAAGTCCCCCGATGGGCTTGCTATACCGCTTAGCCCGCGAAGCTGCCGCGAAAACGGGGTTCGCCTACCGCAGGTCTCGCACTGGCGCACGTGGCTGGCGCGATTTTTGCCCATGAGAGGCCCCGAAACCCGCCTGCCGGCGGCCATTAGGCGGCGATTTTCCGTCGAGAATCAAAACCCTTGCGCAATCGCGGTAGGCGAACCCCGAAAACGCGGCAACATCGGCAGATTCAAGCACAAGAGCCGCAGTAAAATTCATTGCTTTCGGCACCGCCCTCACGGCTTTTCCGCGTCGCTCCCTATAGCTCGACACCGCTCTCGCAAAGCTTCCACAGCCGCCGGTTGAGGTCGCTTCTGCGCGCCTGCCAGTCATACCTGGTCTCTCCTGCACGGTTTTTCACGCCCAAAGACGACCCGATTCTGCAGAACACATCGTCGGACATAACGATGGAGTCGAATTGCTTGGTAGAGAGCGGGACAACGCGCCATCCCATCTGCTCGAGCACGGCGCGCTTATCGTTGTCGCGTGCGCGGCGGCGAGGGTCGAGGTGGAAGGAGTCGCTGTCGTACTCCATAGCTAGACGCGCCTGTGGCCACGCCATATCGAGCGACATCCTCTGCCAGCCGTGCACCGATGCCAGACGCTTGTCGACGTTGAGACCATAGTTCAAGGTTGCTTTGGGGATGCCCCTGCCGCCCCAGGAGCGAGGCAGCGACATGCGCAGGGCACAGGCGATCTCTCGCCGAGACGCCGCATGCTCCACAGCATAGCGAACGTTCGACAGGGCCTTCTTTGCCCCATACACACCCATGGCGCAAGCGGCCTGCGTGTAGGCCGACAACCTCTTTGCCATCGTGAGGGGCTTCGCCGGCAGAAGACCCCCGGCACCGCTGGGGTGGATGGAGAACAGCGCGCACAGCTCGCTGGCAAACCATATAAGTGCAAGGTCATCGAGCCTGCTAGCCGCCTGAAGATAAAGATGCTCCGGCGAGCTCACCATCAGGCCGTTCTCGATTCTCACAAGCGACTCGAACGGCAATGGCAACCCAACCCGATGAACGACGCGCGACTCCAACTGGCGATATGTCCCTCCCTTTGCCGCAAGCACATGCAACGGCGCGGTCAGGCCGAACACGGGACAGCTCCCGTCAGACGACACGGCACCGTCAAACTGCGCAAACCCACGCTGAAGCGACGAGAGGCCCGCCGAATCCGGCACCGCCGCGTCGAGCACGACGACCCGGGAGCGCTCGATATCCAGAGGCCTGCTCCGCGCGATTGGGTCGGCGCACATATCCGGGCCATCGACGACCCGCGCGACGTGCCAGTATTCCCATGCCGACGTAAGACAAATGACCGTATCCATGCGTGCAGCCTATCACGACGGCCGGCATGTTCCAAGACACATGAATGCTTACGCTGAATTGGAGAGAAGCTGCCGCAAAAACGGGGTTCGCCTACCGCGATTGCGCGGGGGTCGTTGGCTCTCGTCGGACAACTGCTGCCGTACGGCCGCCAACGGGCGGGTTTTGGGGTCTTGTGCGAGCAAAAACCGCGCCATCGACGTGCGCCAGCGCGAAACCCGCGGTAGGCGAACCCCGAAAACGCGGCAGCAACTCCGTGAATGCAAGCGAACCATCGCCGAGGACAAGCCGACCGTAGCGATGGGTCAGGCGGTGGACTCGAATGCCGGCATCGCCGCTCGGCAACGGCTTCGACACAAGAGGAGCAATGGCGCACCCTTTTCCGATGTGCCCCCACCGCAGCTGCACAGGCAGGGGCCCCGGGCATGCCCTGAGCCCCTGCTCACACGGTGCCCCGCGACCGCGCGCCCCGCCCGCAAGTGACATCCTGTCGAGCATCGCCTAGCCCTGCGCGAGTTTGGCGAGCAGCTCCTTGCGGGAGTGGACGTCGAGCTTGGTGTAGATGGAGCGGACGTGGCTGCGCACTGTGTTCTTGGAGATGAGCAGATCCTCGGAGATCCAGTTGGCCGAGCGGCCCTGCGCAAACAACGCGATGATCTGCGCCTCGCGGGCGGAGATGCCCAGCTCGGCGGGGATGGCCGCGATGCGCGCCTCAAGGGCCACCGGGTCGAGCGCGAGCGCCTCGGGGTCGAGTGCGCAGCCGGGGGCACCCGCACGCGCGCCATCGGCCAGAGGTGCGTCACCGCGAGAACCCTGGGCAGCGGGCACGCCGGCCCGCGCCTGCCCCGAGGCGGCACCCGCATCGCCGGCGAAACTATCGCGCTTCCAGGTGAAGATGAACTTGATGTCGGCGTCGGTGAAGACGAACGCGAAGAGCGAGGCAATGGCAAGCATGAGGGCGGCCGTGACCACAAGCTTGGCCGACGGGCTGCTGAGCAGGCCGGCGCAGGAGATGCCGAGCCACCACGAGGCGGCCGAAGAGCCCAGGTAGACCGCCTGGCCGATGCCGAACGCACGCACGGGCGAGAAGCCGAAGCGAAACGCCGTGTAGGCCATGAGACACGTGAACATCATCCAGAGGAGCTCTTTGCCAATGCCCAGGTACACGAGGTTGACGCCGAACGCCGAGGAGAAGACGACTGCGACGCCCAACACGACGAGCGCTGCGTAGACGCGCCGCACCGACCGCACGATGTCGCCCGAGTTGACCATGAGGACGATAGCGAGCGACGCCACGCACGCGATGAAGGCCGTGACCGCCCCGGCCTGCGCATAGCCTCCGTCGTCCATGGATGCGGAGGCGATGCCGCGCGCAAAGCCGGCGGTGATGGAGACAACAGCAGCGGCAATGACGAGGCGCGTGTAGGAACGCATCCCCGGGGCGCGACGGCCGCGGCCGCGCCCCTGCTGGCCACCTGCGACGAGAAGCTCGTCGGCCGGGAAGGGGTCGTCTGCGGGCATGATGAAGAGCAAGGCGCTCACCAGGGGCATCGCCGCGATGAAGGCCGGCTGCCAGGCGGCCGGAATTCCCGCGCCCATGAAGTAGAGGAACGCTGCGAACACAAGCGACACAAAGCCGGCCGTAAGCACGTCGCGGGCGCCGAGCGTGCCGTACGCCTCGCCCGTCTTGAGCGCCAAGACCGAGGTGCCCACACCCGTGAGGACCGCCCCGACCTCGAAGGCCGGGAAGGGCTGCAGCCAAGGCGCGACGGCGATGAGCAGGCTGCCGGCCACCCCCAGGCAGCTCACGCCCACGACGAGCGTCCTGCACCCGAGCAGCGGCGTGGCCCTGCGCCACAGCGCGGCGGCGGCCAGCAGCACGCACATGATGGCAGGCGTGGAGTAGAGGTACATCGAGCCGACCTGCCGTGCGAGCGAGACGTCCCCGGCCGGCCAGTACGCATACAGTCCCGTGGACGTGTAGCACAGCCATATCCACGCCCACCAGGCTCCCAAGCCCAGATAACGCAGGTAGGGCCACTGCTCGGCGAGACGGTGCATGCCCTCGGCATATTTTGAAGCCAGCTGACGGCTCATCGTGTAGTTCCCCCTCCAAAGCTTGCATGCAACGGCACACTGCGGCGCACGACGATGCGCGGCGCATGCGGCAAGTCAGGCGCCTATGCTAGCACGAGTCCCCGGGGGCAAGGCCCTGCGGGCTCGCGCGCGGGCTTGCGACGGGTCGACGGCCCGGAGGCGTCGCAAGGCGAGCAGGCAGCCGGCAGGCATTCACGACGGCCAGCAGGCGCGGGGCAGGTAGCCGCCGGACAAGAGGCGGCCGGCAGGCACGAGGCAGGTAGCCGCCGGGCACGCAAAAAGCCTCCCGCCCCTTGGACGCCCAAGGAGCGGGAGGCTGCGGTCAGCGATGCTCGCGTGCGCCTTATAGGGCGGCGACGATCTTGTCCAGGGCGCGGCCGTGAGTCATGGCCATGCCTTACACCGCCGCCTGGGCCAGGCAGTCCTGCACGGCGGAGAGGATGGCGCCGGAGGTCACCGTAGCGCCGGAGACGCCGTCGACGCCGGTCGTACCGTTGGCGGCCACGATGGCGTCGGGCAGAGACTCGATGGCCTTGCTTCCGATGCCGTCGGTCTCAGAGTTCCGCCCCACCTCGACGGAGGCGATCTTGCCGCCCTCGACGGTCACTGTCACGGGGACGTCGCCGCCGATGCCCGTGCCGGAAGCGGTGTACGTGCCGTCGGCATAGGCGGCGTTGGCGGCCTGCTCGGCCACGGCGTCGGCCTTGGCGGCGCGCTCCTCGACGAGGTGCTCGCGCCACAGAGAGGCCACCTCGGTCACCGTCTCGTCGCACGTCGCGGCCTCGGTGCCGGCGATGCGGCCGTAGGTGAGCGCGATGGAATGGCTGATGCCCGGCACGATGGTGGGGTAGTCGACCGCGAAACGGCCGCCCTGGCAGTTGCCCGCGGCCCACAGGCCCGGGATGGGGTTGCCCCAGCAATCGAGCACCTCGGCCTTCGTGGAGGTCTCAAGACCGCCCACGCACACAAGGAAGTTCCAGGCGTTCGTGGAGTAGAAGAACGGCGGGGTCTTGAGCGGGAAAAGGCGCTTGGCCTGCTTGCCGAAGTCCTCGTCGAAGCCCGCGTCGCACATCTCGTTGTAGCGGTCGATCGTGGCCTGCAGGCGGGCGGCGTCCACATGGATGCCCTCGGCCAGCTCCTCGACGCTCCAGGCATGGGCGGTGTCCACGCCCTGCTCGACGAGCATCTGCTCGATCGTGTCCTTGTCGCCCGTGGCGATGGCGTCGTTCCAGGCATCGACGTCGCCCTCGAACGACATGACCGCGCCGTGGCCCGGCGAGGAGAACTTGACCTGGTTGGGATACTCGGCGTCCATGAGCTGCCACCAGCAGCGCTGCGGGAGCTGGTCGGCCACGTTGGCGAACGTCTGGGTGGGGATGTCCTCGTTGGTGAAGCGGTCGCCATTGATGTCGACGTACAGGCTGGGGAAGTTGCCCACGGCGCCGGCGTTTGCGTGCGACATGTACGCGTGCGGGATTTGCTCCACCACGCCGCCGACCCACATGCCCATGAGATGGCCGTCGCCCTGGTTGGAGCTCGAGCCGTACACGTTGCGCGAGGCGGCGAGCCATGCCTGGCTCGGGCACCAGGCAGCCATGAGCTCGTCGTTGTGGCCGTAGTCGCCCGTGGCGAGGACGACGCCCTTCTTGGCGCTCACCTTGATGTAGGCGCCGTCGGTATCCTGGGCGATGACGGCGCTCACGCGGCCCGACGCGTTGTCCTGGCCGCGCACGAGCTGGCAGGCGCGAGCGTTGAAGACGAACTGGGCGCCGAGCTCGGCGGCCTTGTTGCCCAGTACCTCCACGGCGGCGCCGAACCCGGCGAAGGGATCGACAACGGCGTCGGCAGGCACGCTCACCTCGCACGAGGCGATGTACTGGGGGAACCACTCGCCGTCGTGCGGGTCGTAGGCCTCCTCGAGCGGCCAGCGGGCGATGTCACAGCCCCAGCCGGCGGGCTTCAGGAGCTCCTCGTAGAACCAGTCGAAGTCCTCGCCGCAGTGGCGGATCCACGTGCGCATGATGGCCTGCTTGGCGCGGTTGCCGTTGTACTGCGCCAGGTCCAGGCACACCTGGTTGAGGAACTCCTCGTCGGCCTCCAGGCCCGCCTCCTTCTCGATGGCCGCGTTGAACACGCCCATGTCCATGCCGCGGCCCTGGATCTTGTCGGTGGCCTCGACCACGATGACGCTGGCGCCTACCTCGGCGGCGGCGCGGGCGGCGGCGCAGCCGGCGATACCGGCGCCCACCACCACGACGTCGGCCTGCATCTCCTGGGCAAACTCGGTCACGGGCTCGGGGATGTTCATGAAGTCGAGCCCGGCGGGCGTGCCCTCGGGCACGCCGAGCGGGTATTGGCCCACGGTAGGCACGTAGTCGAGGTCGGCGTCGTTTGTCATGGAACCCGAACCCAGGCTCATCATAAGGTCATCGGACATGGCAGCGGCATCGTCACCGGCGGGCACGACCTCAGCGGCAGGCGCGTCGGCCAAGGCAACGCCGGCGGTCGCCAAGCTCGCCCCAGCCAGCGCGGCAGAGCAGATAAAGGAACGACGGTTCAGCATGGAATCCCCCTTGATTGTAATCGCAGTCCCGCAAGCCGACTCCAAGCACGCCGACTCGCGCAAATCCCCTTGTAGAAACAGTTTTTTGACCAACGGGCGCAGCTCCCACAGCCCGGCGGCCCAGGGCTGCTAGCGCCCTGGTCGCAAGGCGGGAGGGAGCGCCGCGACCCCCACAGCCCGACTGCACCAGGCGCTCTAGTGCCGCAGGTGCAAGGCGGGCCGAGGCGTAGCGTACAAAAGTACGTGAGCCTCGGCCCAACGCCGCAGATGCGGTGCTAGAGCCCCTGGGCAGCGTTTTTGCCGGCGACGTAGCCGTAATACATCGCCATCGCGTGCGAGGCGCCCGAAAGCTTGAAGGGATACTTCACAGCAAAACGGTTGCCCTGGATGTTGCCGCAGGCGTACAGGCCGGCGATGACATGCTTGTCGTTGTTGTAGACGCGGGCCTCGTTGTCGGAATACAGGCCGCCCATGGTGGTCAGGCACAGGCCGATGCCCATGCGGGAGGCGTAGAAGGGGCCGTCCTGAACAGGCCAGAGGTACTTGGACTGCTTGCAGAAGTCCTCGTCGTAACCGGCGGCGCACAGCTCGTTGTAGTGCTCGACGCTGACGAGGGCCTGCTCCACGTCCATGCCGGGGATGGACTCGAAGAGCTCCTCGAGCGTGTCGGCCTTGAAGATGGTCTCGCCGTCCACCTGCTCGTCAAGGACGGCGCAGGTGTAGGTGGAGCCGGCGGCGTCGGTCTTGGCCTGCTCGTCGAGGTGCGAGTCGCAGATGAGGAAGGCCTTGGTCTGGGGCTGGCGCTCCACGGCCACCTCGGTGTCGGAGCAGTTGGCGTCCTCGTTCATGAAACGCACGCCGTTGTAGTTGAGGCGCAGGTGAGGCGTGGTGATACCCATCGAGGTGGCCATGTTTGCCATGTCGTTGGGGCCGCCCATGACGTGGCACATCGGCGCCATGAACGTGGAGAAGGCGGCACCTGCCCACCAGCCCATGCGATAGCCGTCGCCGGAGTTCGTGGGCTTGCCCTCGATGTCGAAGTTAGGCCAGCACGACAAGTTGTCGTACTCCGCCATGGCCGGGTAGAACACGCGGGCGATGTCGCGGTCGCCCTCGCAGCCGCCCGTCGCCATGACGACGCCGTTCTTGCTGGTGATCTTCTTGTACTTGCCGGTCTCGGCGTTGCGGGCGTAGATGCCGGTCACGCGGCCGTCCTCGTCGCAGATGAGCTGCTCGCCGAAGTGGCCGAAGTACACGATGCCGCCGGCCTCCTGGGCGCGGGCGCAGTTCTCGTCGAGCACGTGCTGGTGGTTGGAGAAGGCCACGAGCGTGGGATAGGCGACCTGGGGCTCGGTCTCGTACGCCACGTTGCCCGACCCCATGGAGAAGACCATGTAAGGATGCTCGACCTCGGCGTTGGGGTCCATCATGGCGGCCATGTCCGTATCGTCGCCGGGCTGCTGCCAATAGATTTCGGAGTCGCCGTTTGCCCACCAGTCGAAGACCTCGGCCTCGTTCTTCACGAACTTGCGGATGATGGCGTAGTCGGCATACAGGCCGCTGGACTTCCACTCGTCCTCGCACACCTCGTCGACGTCGACCTCAAGCAGGCTCAGGTCCTCGCGGTGCGTGCCATTGACATAGCAGTACTGGCTGGAGCGGCACTGGGGGCCCTCGGCCTTCTCGATGGCGACGACCTTCACGCCCTCCTCGGCGGCGGCGCGGAAGGCGGCGGTGCCGGCGACGCCCAGGCCGCAGACCACGACGTCGGCCTCGATCTGCTCCTCCACGTCGGCGTCGTCGATCGCCGGGGGCTCGGCGGCCCAGGGGTACTCGACGCCCCAGTCGGACACGGCGCGGGCAGACTCGGCGGCGTCGGATGCGGCGGCCTCGTCGGCCAGGGCCACGGAGCTCATGGCAGCGGTGGCCACGGCGGCGGTGCCTGCGGCGGACACGAAGCCGCGGCGAGAAATCGAATGTGCCATTTCGGAATCCCTTTCTCTCTTATTACAGATATAAGCTGTAGATACAAGCGGTTTGAGGGGCAGCCGCGCGGGCGGCTACAGCTCGGCTGCAGCCTTCTGACCTGCGATCATGCCCATGGTCTCGGCCATGGAGAGCGACTGGCCGGCGATGCTGGTGAAGTACTGCCAGCCGAAGCGCCCGCCCGAGGTGTTGCCGGCGGCGTAGAGGCCCGGGATGGCGTTGTAGCGCTGGTCGAGCACGCGGCCGTCCTCGTCCACGAGCAGGCCGCCCACGGTGACCATGAGGGCGCCGACCTTCTTGGTGCCCTTGTAGCCGTAGAACGGCGGCGTGGTGAGACCCAGCATGAGCGAGGGGTCTTTGCCGAAGTCGGTGTCCTTGCCCGCCTCGCACAGCTCGTTGTAGTGCTCGATGGTGGCCACGAAGTTGTCGAGCGCCTCGCCCTCGTACCCCAGGTAGGTGCCCAGGGTCTCGAAGTCGTCGGCGGCAAAGACGTTGGCCGACGACATCGAGGCGACGATGCCGCCCGCAGCGGAGCCGTCGCCCTCGGCGCCCTCGCCCTCGGCGGCAGCGCCTGCCGAGCCGTTGGCGCCGCCCTCGTAGGCCGCCTGCATGGTGGCGCGGATACCGTCGAGGTCGGTGTTCACCATGTCGAGCGCCATGTGGCCGTAGGGCTGGGCGTTGAGCAGGGGCTCGATGTTGTCGTCGAAGACGGTGCAGATGTCGCCCGCGGGCTGCTTCACGCCAGGCATGGCCATGAGCTCGGTGGAGCCGAAGCCCTCGTTGGAGTAGCGCTTGCCGTCGGCGTTGATCCACAGGGCGGCCGTGGCGCCGAGCAGGTCGACGGGCATGTCGCAGGGGTACCAGTAGCCGCCGTCCATGGTGCCGGCGCACGGGTCCACGCGACCGCCGGCCCACACGCCCATGGCGATACCCTTGCCGTCCTGGTCCATCATGCAGCTGGAGGTGCAGCCGGGCTCCTGGAGCTGGTTGATCTCCCAGAGCAGGTCGTCGCGCATCTGCTCGTTGGCGCCGTAGCCGCCGCAGGCCAGGATGACCTGCTTGGCGTTCACCTTGACGAAGCTGCCGTCCTCGGCCTGGCCCCACGCGCCCTTCACCGCGCCGTCGGCGTCCTGGACGAGCTTGTAGCCGGTGGTGGCCCAGAAGATCCTGCCGCCGGCCTGCTCGGCCACCTCGACGCAGTGGTCGAGCGCCGCGTTGATGTAGTCGCCCGTCATGGCGGTGCCGATCCAGCTCTTGAGGCCCGAGAGCTCCTTCTTGAAGACGTCGGTCACGCCGTCCTCGTAGCAGCGGATCTGCGTGGAGGCCAGCGCGTCGGCGTCCACCTGGTCGAACAGCCAGTCGAAGCAGGGGCCGCAGTTGTTGGCGTAGTTCATGACCAGGCCGGGGTTGGAGCGGTTGTTGGAGCGGACCTGCCAGTCGTTCATGAACTCAACGACGTCGACCTCGGGCACGCCGCGGCCCTTGAGGAACTCGGAGTTGATGTGGCCGATCTGGCCGCCGCCCATGATGATGCGGCCGCCCTCCTCGGCCTTCTCGAACGCCGCCACCTTGGCGCCGGCCTCGGCGGCCGCTCGAAGGGCGCAGCTGCCGGCATGGCCCAGGCCGATGACGAGCACGTCGCAGTCGTACTCCTCTACGACCTCGGCGGGGTCCTCGGGGGCGGTGCGCCAGTCGGCGGATTCCGCCTCGGCCCCAGGCGCGGCGGCCTCCTCGGCCAGGGCCGCGCCCGCGTCCACTGCCGCCGCCATAGCGGCCGTCACGCCCGCCGCACCCACGACGAACCCCCTGCGGCTCACCATGTTCTTCTGCATGTGCAACACCTTCCTTGTCTCAAACGAAGGGATTGGGCCCGGGCGTGCAGCGCGGGCACGGCCGGGCCCTGTTTCGTTTTTAACGTTAGGCATGCAGGCAGAAAGGGCCATAGCCGCAGTTCATGAGCCTGGTCAACACTTTGTATGAGGCAGTGTAAACGCCGTTGAGCGCCCGTGTGCGCTATTGTGTGAGGCTCGGGGCCTTGACAGACGTAGCTGGTGCAAGGCCCCTCAAGGGGGAAACGACAAAGCGAGGGCCGATGCAGGCAGACAACCCGATACTGCGCTATCTCAACGTGCGGCGCGCGCCGAGGATCCACCCAGGCCTTCTGGCCCTGGCCGCGCTGATCGCCACCGTGCCCATCTACCCGCCCAACACCAGGCTGTACGCCATGCTGGGGGGCGACCTCCTCTGCGGGCAGACGTTCATGCTCTGCGCCGTGGCGACGGCGGCGATCTTGGGCCTTGCCTGCACGGTCAAGACGTCCCGCAACCCGGCGTGGCACGGCTTTGGGAAGCGCGCCGAGGTCGCCGCGGGATGCGCGTATGTCCTGGGTCAGGTCACCTTCATCGCGGCGCTGCTGAACCCGGACCTGCCCCCGGCGCTCACCGCCCTGTCGGGCACCCTGCTCGGGTCGTCGCTCATGCCCGTCACGCTTGCCTGGATCGGACGGTTCTCGGCAGATCTGCGCAGCGTCATGGTGCACGGGGCGCTCGTGTGCGCCCTGTCGGCCCTGCTCACCTGGATGGCGTCGCTGCTCGACCAGGCGCCCCTCATCGCGATGGTCGTCTCCCTGGGCGCCGTGGGCGTCTTCGCGCCCGGCTTCCTGCCGATACGCGGGTCGGGCATGAAGGGGACGGCCGGGGCCGGGGAGAACGGGCAGGGTGCGGCGACGGAGAGCGGACTAGATGCGGCGGTGAAGGGCGAGCGAGGCGGCGCGCCTGAGGTCGGCGGCGAGGAGGGCCCTCAGCCGCACGGCGCCCCCGGCTTCACGAACTCGCTGGTCAACCTGCTCTCCATCATCTGGCTGCCGCTGCTGGGCTTCTTCATCTTCCTGTTCATGACCAACGCCTACGAGTTCCCCAGCGACGTCATCCCCGTCAGCACCGAGGTGACGGGGGCCTTCATCGCGTCGGCCATCACGCTTGCGGTGAGCCTGCTGCACTACTCCACCCCGCTCGTCATCGCCGTGGACAAGCTCGTCATCCCGGCGTGCGCGGCCCTGTGCATCCTGCTGGGGAGCTTCCCGACCGGCTCGCCCGCCTTCTTCCTCGGCGCGGCCAGCGTGTACGCCCCGCTCATCTTCATGTCCATCTACGCGGGCGCGTCGGTGGTGGCCGTGTCCAAGGCCGGCGAGTTCCCCATGCCGTTCATCGTGGGCATCACCGTGTTCGGGGCCGCCAGCGTGTCGCTTCTGGGCGGCCTGGTGTCAGGCGGCTTTCGGGACTCGATGAACTTCGGGCAGGTCACCTGGGTCATGGTGGTGGCCTACGCGGGCGTCATCATCATGAACCTGGGCTATACGTCCTGGCGCAAGGAGTGCGCCCCCGCCGAGGCCGACGCCCAACCCGTCGAGGAGGCCGCCGACGTCCCGGCCCTGCGCGACCGGCTCCTGTCCGAGCGCGTGGAGGAGCTCACGCGCGCCTACGCCCTCACCGAGCGCGAGTCGCAGATCCTCGACTACCTGGCGCGGGGCTACACGTCCACCTACATCGCGTCGTGCCTGCTCATCTCGGCAAACACCGTGCGCACGCACATGTACAACACCTACCGCAAGCTCGGCGTCGCCTCGCGGGCCGAGCTGCTGGCGCTCGTGAACGAGTGAGGCGAAGGCGGCGGGCCGGTGGGCCGCGCTCGAGGGCCGGCGGTCAACCAGCGGGCCAACTGGCCTCGCACGAGGGGCCGTGCTCGTGGGGCCGCCGGCCGCCGGGCACGAAAAAACCTCCCACCCCTTGGACGTCGCGTTCTTCGTCCAAGAGATGGGAGGCGTTCGTTGTCCGCGGCATGGCGGGCGGCGTATGTTTGCGGCGAGAGAACCTCGCCCTTCTCGCCGACCGCGCAGCCCCGTGCCTCGCGGTCGGCTCACGCCCCGCTCCCCTACAGGTCGCGGCGGCGCAGCACGGTGAGAGCGCAGGCGAAGGACACGACCAGGCACACCGCCGCGGGGGCCAGCATGTGGGCCAGCTGCGTGCCGTTGACCACGAGGGCGTCGTCGACCACGATGTTCAGCGCGGTCATGGCCTCGCAGGGCAGCCATGCGACGATCTTGCCCCACACCTCGCCCGCCTGGGGCACGTTCATGAGGACGAGCGACACGATCGTCGAGATGAGGCCGCTGGGAAGCGCGAGCCCGGCGAGCATGCCGAAGACGTTGCTGCGCAGAAGCCACAGGATCGTAAGCGTAAGGGTGGCGTTGCCCCAGCATGCGAGCGTGGTCAGCACCAGCCACAGCAGAAGCGACGGGATGGAGCCCACGCCCGCAAGGCCCGCGAAGATGGCGGCCGCGGTCGTGCCCACCACGCTGCCCGCGATTACGAAGAGAAAGCTCACCACGAGGGCCAGGAGGAGCTTCTCGACGAAGTAGGCCTTCTTGCCCACACAGCCCACGATGGTGCGGTTGAAGCCGCCGCGCATGTCGTTCCAGCACACGCTCGTCACGCACCAGCTGGCAAAGATGGAGACCAGGCCCATCGCCAGCAGCGCGCCGGAGAGAAACGCCAGGGGCGAGGTGAACAGGGCCGAGGTGTCGGTGCGCAGCTCGGGGTCGTCCAGGCTGTTGAGGAAGTCGCTCAGCATGGGCAGGCCGATGGAGATGGCCAGCACGAGCACGAGGAAGGCGATGAGGTAGCCGTAGAAGTTGCCCTTGCGGGTGAAGAGGCGACGAACGTCGGCCTTAAGAAGCGAGAACATGATTAGCGGCCCCCTTCGGTCGCAGCGGAGGCGGACACGGCATCGGAGGCGCCGCCGGCCATGAGGCCCAGGAAGAACTCCTCGACGTCCTGGCCCGTGCGCACCAGCTCGATGACGCGCAGGTGGGCGTCGAACAGGGCAAGCGACACGTCCTCGACGTCCACGTCGGCCCCGCGCACCAGCAGCGCGCCGTCCTTGGCCTTCACGACCTCACCGCCGGGGATGGCCGCGAGCACCTCGCCCGCACGGCCCATGTCGTCGCAGCGCACGCGCACCGCCTTGGTGGACATCTCGGCCATGCGCGAGCTCTCGAACTCCATGACCATCTTGCCGGCGTCGATCACGCCGAAGCGCGTGGCGAAGCGGTTGAGCTGGTCGAGGATGTGGCTCGACACCACGATGGTGAGGCCTTCCTCGCGGTTGAGGCGCTGCAGGCTCTCGCGCATCTCGTGGGTGGCCGCCGGGTCCAGGCCGTTGAACGGCTCGTCGAGCAGGAGCAGCCGGGGCTTGCCCACCATGGCAAGCGCGATGCCCAGGCGCTGCTTCATGCCCAGGGAGAAGCTGCGGGCCTCCTTGGAGCCGGTTTTTGAAAGGCCCACGAGCTCGAGCAGGTGGTCGCAGTGGGCGGCGGGCTTCTCCACGCCCAGGGCGCGGGCCTTGTAGAGCAGGTTCTCCTTGGCGCTCATGCGCTCGAGCAGGCCGGGCGACTCGATGAGCGCGTCGGCGCCCGCAAAGCCGTTGCGCTCATCGGGCTTCTGGCCCAGCACCACGAGCTGGCCCGACGTGGGCGAGATGAGGCCGCACACGAGCTTCATGGTGGTGGACTTGCCGGTGCCGTTGCGCCCCACGAAGCCGTAGATGTCGCCCTCGCGCACCTCCATGTCCAGGCCGTCGATGACGTTCTTGCTGCCATATGTCTTGGTGAGGCCGTGGGCGTAGATCGCCCTGCCTATGCCCTGTTCTGGCATGCAATTCCCTCCTTCTGTGATGTGACGTGCTGTTGCGTGATGTCGAGAAGGGAGGATAGCACTGTTGGCGAGGAGCACCGGGCGGACGGGGCGAGAAGTTTTCGCGGGTAACGAACGTAAGCGACGGCGGGCCGAACGTGAGACGGCGGGCGAGACACGGACCGAACGGGCGCACCCCCGGTAGCGCACCTCGTCTTCCACGTCGTTATAACGGGCCGGGGCAAGCCCGAGCATGTCGGCGAGAAGCGCGCTCTAGCTGTTGTCGATGTCCGTGATGAGGGCGTTCACCCACGCGACGGCCTCGTCGACGGTCGGCAGTACGTCAAGCCCTTCTCGTTGCTCTTCGTACAGGGAATCCCAGCCATCGCCCTTGGCCACGGTTGGAGGCCACGCCTGCTCCTGGCGATAATCGAAGAGCCTCACGCAAACCGCCTTGGCCTCGGCATAATCGACGTTGCCCTGGCCCACGGCAATCTGTAGGTCGATGAGGTCGTGCGCCCGCTCGCTGCCGTGCCCGCTGACTGCGTGCAGCTTCTGGGCAACCTGGTGCTCAAGCCTCATACAGGGGACGGGCCCGGGTTCGGGAAAGCCGAGCTTGGTCAGGAAGTCGGCCGCCTCAGGCGAGGCGACCATATCTGGGTCGTCGGCGTCGCCTATCTCGTTGTGACCGACCTCAAGGGGCAGCGTCATCCACCCCTTGCCGTTGTACGAGAGCTTCACATCGAACGGCCGCATGATGTAGGCCGCGGGCACGCCCTCCGGCGAGGCCGGGTCCCTCGGGACCACGGCACCAGTGAAGCCGTTCCAACCCTGCGCAAGCCTTTCCTCGAGCTGCGACACATAGCTCTCCAACGACGACGCCCTTGCGGTATCGAGGTCGCGCGAGAAGCGTGTGGCCGAGTAGCCGAAGCGGATCTTGAGAGCATTCCCACCCTTGGCCGCGCCGTCGGGCAGCATCTGGCCGACGATTACGGACGCCAGCAGGCGCTTCGTGCGGAAGGGGTCCGCGCCCTCGGCGGCACAGATCCTGTCGATAGCCCTGTTCAAGTTGACCATGCTGTTCGGCTTCTTCGGCTGCGTCATGTCAGCTCCTGTTCCAACTCGTCGTACTCCCCGGCCGTGATCAAGCCCTCGCGCCTCGCCTGCTCCACCGCGTCAACGAGCCGCTCGGTCATGACAAAACCCCTGCACTCCCGTATCGCGTCCGCGACGCGCTGAGAGCGGATTCCCTCGTAGTACGTCGTGCGGTCTGCCTTATTTGCCGGGACGATGGTGATCCAGGGGGGCAGCTTTCGCCTCACCCGCTTCGCCGTGGCGACCTTGATGGCGCGAGGATCAACGAGTGCGAGCCCGTGCATGGAGAGCACCGCCGTGCCTTTGAGGTAGGACCCATCGCCGACAAGCGCCAACGCCTCCGCATAGCCGTCGTTTGGCGTGGGCACCCAGCGCGCGAGCTTGTACACCCCATGACCGCGGTGCTCGAGCCATCCGTTCACACACCATCGCCGCAGCTCCGCGCTAGTGACATTCTCCGCGCGCGCCTGGCTGGCGGTAACAAGACCGTAGTTGTCTATTGCGATGTCGTAAATATCGTCGAAATGTGCCATGGCAAAAGAATAACAGTTCTGTTAGGAATTTGACAGTATTGAATTATAGTCCAGAAGAGTTCCTCGACAGACAGTGCGCAATTGGTCCATAGGCTTTGCAGTTGCATCCGCAAGAAGGCACGGACATAGACGCCAAATCGGAACTCGCGAGTTCCAAATCCGGTCGCCCCCAAAGCAGCCGCTATACCGCACCCCGCCCCTACGCCGCCAAATCGAAGGGGCCTCACCATGTGGCTCCGTCCCATGGTGAGGCCCCTTGACCTGCTATTCTATTCGCCTCGTTTATCCCTCGATCGCCTCAAAGTGCACGCGGCTCTCGGCGTAGTTGTCCACCGAGGCGCTCGTCTGGGAATCGACGGCCGGATATCCCAGGGTGATGAAGAGCTGGGGGTGGTACGTCTCCATGTTGCCGCAGAAGAACGAGTAGTCGTTGTCGGCCTGGGTGTCCTTGTCCTGGGCGCGGGCCTCGCACACGCAGCTGGAGATGCCCATGGCGCTCGCCTGGACGAGCAGGGCCATGGCCGCCAGGCCCGAGTCGTACTGGAAGAAGCGGCTGTGGGCGTCCTCGGTGTCGTGCTCCACCAGGGCGATGCACACAGGGCAGCTCTCCAGCTCGTTGGCGTTGGGCGAAAGCTCGTGAATCTTCTGCATGGTCTGACGGTCGCGGATGACCACCAGCTCGAGCGACTTGGCACCCACGGCCGAGGGCGCGGTGAGGGCCGCCTGCAGCAGGAGCTGCACCTCCTCGTCGGTGAGGTCGCGGTCGGGGTCGTACATGCTGCCTTCCAGGCCGTGCAGCGTGGTGCGCTCGGTCAACTCGGAAACGACGGCGCCGGCGGCCTGCGCGTCATCGGCGAAGGCCGTGCGGGCCATGCCCATCGTGGCGGCGGCAAGCCCCGCGGCCAGGCCGTTGCAGACGAGCGAGCGGCGGGAGATGCTCTCGGTGATTGCGTTCATGGTTGGTTTTCCTTTCTCGTAAAGTCGTCGGCTACACCTAAGCCCGCGCAGCCGCGGCGGCGGTGTGGCCGGCCAGCATGCCGAACACGATGGAGTCGCCGGTGCCCGAGCCATCGACGCGCTGGGTGCCGTGGAAGCCACCCGTCACCTCGCCGGCCGCATAGAGGCCCGCGATGGGCTGCTCGGACTCGTCGAGCACGCGGGTGGTCTCGTCGATGAGCACGCCGCCCATGAAGTAGTGCGCGCCCACGCCGAACTTGTAGCCGTAGTAGGCGGGCTCGAGGGTCGTGGTGTTCTCGCGCCCGAAGGCCGAGTCGGTGCCCGTGGCGGCGTCGGCGTTCCACAGGGCGATGGCGTCGGCCAGGTTGTCGCCGTCGAAGCCCAGCTCCTCGCCCAGCGCCTGGGCGGTTTCGGCCTGCTTGACGTAGCCCTGCTCGGCCAGGCCCTGCATGCGCTCGTCGTAGTTGTCGGCGTCGAAGATGGCGAAGACCTCGCCCTTGTCCTGCGCCAGGATCTCGGTGGGGACCTCGAACTTCTCGGCGCAGAAGCGCTGACCGGAGTTGTTGACGTAGATGGTGCCGTCCACGCCAAAGCCGCCCGCCGGGAACGACATGCCGTAGCCCTCGATGACCGAGGGGAACGTCTGGATCTGGTCGAGGTCCACGGCCTTGGCGCCCAGCTCCTGGGCCATGATGAGGCCGTCGCCGGTGGTGGGTGCCATCTCGTCGGTGATGCAGTTGGCGTATGCCGGGGCCACCTGGGCGATGAGCTCCTTGTTCTTGCCGAAGCCGCCGGTGGCCAGGACCACGGCCGGGGCGCTGAACGTCACCTCGTTGCCCTGCTCGTCGGTGGCCACCACGCCGCACACGGTCCCGTCGGCGCCCTGCACCAGGCTCTGGGCGGCCACGTTGAAGTACACGGGGATGCCGACCTCGTCGACGGCCGCGCTCAGGGCCGCGATGACGTTAGACATGGTGGAGTTGCCGCCGTCCTCGCATTTAAGCAGGTAGTAGTTCTGGTCGGAGTTGCGCTCGTCCTGGGAGATCTCGACGGTGAAGTCCACGCCCAGTCCGGAGATGTAGTCGATGGCCTCGGCGGAGTTGGAGATGAAGGCGTCCACGAGGTTCTTGCGGCTGCGCTCGTTGGTCTGGAGCGCCTCGAAGCCCTCGAAGGAGGTGTCGGCGGCCTGGTAGGCGGCGTCGGCCAGCTGCACCTTGGCGTCGAAGGCGTTGATGCCGTTGGCGGCGCACAGGGTGTTGCCGCCCACGAAGCCGCCCTTCTCGATGACGACGACGCTCGCCCCGTCGTTCGTGGCCGTGAGGGCCGCCATGAGGCCCGCGCCGCCCGCGCCCACGATGACGACGTCGGCCTCAGTGAGATACTGCGAAGCGTCGGCGCCCTCCGCGGCAGGGGCGGCGGCACGAGCGGGACGCGCGAGGGCGGGGAGCAGGGCCAGGCCGGCCAGGGCGGCGGAGACGCCGACGAAGGAGCGGCGCGAGCAGGCAGTGCCGATGGCGTGCGAAGTGGGAGCGGACATGAGGACCTCGTTTCATAAGCGATTGGGCGCGGCGCACCGGACAGCCGCGCCGGGACGTCCCCGACGATAGAGGCAACGGGCGCACGCGCCCATCTATCGAGCGGTGTATCTTGGGGCGCGGACGGGTAGAGAAACGTCTACCTGTGCCTCTGAGCTGGGATGATGTAAGGTGCCTTGGACGTAGCGAGGCGACCGGCGGGCGATGTAATGGGCAGGCTGTCCGCATGGCCCTGCGCCATCGCCATATCGCAGGAAGAAGACTCGCCGCAGTGAGGCGGGGGCGCTTGATCATCTTCCCTAGAGCAATGGCCGAGTCGTACCGCCCCAATTGTGCGGAGCCGTTATCTGCGCCGCTGCTGCCCTGGCGTTGCGGGAACGTGGCTTGTCCATCGTCTCCCTGGCGGCGCCCGACTGAAGGCGCGGCTGACCGCGCCTGCGGACAGGCACGCGGCGCATGAGACATGCGCCCACACTTCGGTTTCTGGTATAAACAGCCAAGCTGTCAAGACGCGCGGGCACAGGGGAAGGGCTGATATGGCCGATAACGAACGAGAGGCCGGCGGGCGAGCCGGCGCGGGGCTTCTGGCGGGGCGCGGGGGTGCCGCGCTGTGCGCGCTGGGCATCGCGCTGCTCACGCTGAGCGGCTGGTCGGCCGAGCTCGTGGCCTCGATCTCGCCGGTGGAGAAGTCCTCCTGGGCGTCGTGGCTGGCCAACGGGGCTGCCGCGCTGGTCTACCTCGCCTGCATCGCGGGACACCGCCGCCTCGACGCCCTGCTCAGCTCCGAGGGCGCGGCGCGCACCCTGCTCGCCTGCGCCGCCCTTGCGAGCCTGGGGCGTGCGGTGTCCCTGTTCGCGCCGGCGGCCGGGCTGCCGCTATGGGTGGCATACCTGGGCCGGGCGGTCTTCGAGGCGGGCTGCCCCCTGCTGTTCCTGGCATTCCTGGGTGCCTGCTGCCGTGACGAGGCGCGTTGGGCCGCCGCGCTCATCCCCGCCGGCTATGCCCTCGCGGCGGCCGCGCACCTGGCGCTGCGGGCGTTTCCGGCCGCGGCGGTCGCGGTGCTGGCGGCACTGCTGCCCCTGGCGGCGGGCTGCACGTACGCGGCATACGAAAAGCGCGCGCACGACAGGGCGGGCGGGCAAGGTGGGCTCGACGAGACCGGCGCGGCAAGCTCGCAGGCGGCGGGCGCGGCCTCGTGGACGTTCCCCGTGCGGCCCGTGGCGCTCATGTGCGCCTACGCGTTCGTGTTCAACTTCTCGCTGTTCCTCTCCGAGGGCCCCAACCCCTACGGCATGCTGGGAATGCTCGTCGTGGCCCTTGCAGCCTGCGCCGCCGCCGTGGCGCTGCCCGACCGCTACCGACCGAGCTTTCTGTACCGCATGGCCCTGCCGCTCATCGTGGCGGGACTCGTCTGCCTGGCCTTCCTGGGAGAGGGGCGCACGGTGGCGGTGCTCTTCGCCAACTCGGGCAACGTGGCGTTCACCCTCTTCATGCTCATCACACTCGCAGGCTTGTGCCATCGGCTGGGCGTGAGCCCCTCGTGGATGTTCGGCATCGTCTGCCTGGCCTCACGCATGGCCGAGGCGGCGGGGACGGCCGCAGGCGGGGCGTTCGTGGCCGCCTACCCCGTGGGAAGCCCCACGTCCAACCTGGTGATGTGCGCCATGGTGGTGGCCATCGTCGTGCTCTCCACGGTGTTCTTCAACGACCGCGTGGTGGAGCGCTCCTTCGGCCTCGCACCCGTGGCAGGCGCGGGCGAAGAGGCGGTCGGGACAGCAACAGGCGCACTTGCCACGATGTCCTACTCCGAGCGGGTGGTGTGGCAGTGCGCCCAACTGGCCCGCCGTTACGCCCTCACCCTGCGCGAGCAGGAAGTGTTCGAGCTCATGGTGCAGGGCATGTCCGCGCCCGACATCGCCGAGCGCGCAGGCATCTCCTACGGCACCGTGAAGACCCACGTCAACCACATCTACCGCAAGCTCGACGTCCACTCCCGCGACGAGGCCCTGGCCTTGCTGCAGCGGGAAACTAGCTAGAGGGAACGCTGGTTACGCCGCGCCTCCCAATTGCACAGGGCCTCTACCTGCGCCGTCGTTGCGCTGGCGAGCTGGATAGGTGGCTTGTTCGTCGTTTCCCCGAGGGAAATGTCAGTAGAGGAGGCTTGCCTTACTAGCATTCTGGTTGCCCTGCTGCAGCCCCCTGCCCCCTGCGGCCCCCGAGCCCCTGGGAGGCTTGCCCTACTAGCGTTCTGGTTGCCCTGCTGGGAAGCATGCTCCTTGGTGCGGAAACAGGAAAAGGACTCGAAGGGTTCGTAGCCTCGTCAGTCTCCGCGCCCCCCGTCGGTGGCGGCGAAGCCCGTTTCGGAGTAGCGTCGGGCCCCTGTTGGCAGCAAACGTAGTTTCGGAGTAGTGCCGGGGTCCCCTTTGGTCGCAAAACGAGTTTCGGAGTAGTGTCGAGGCC
>CAVEWV010000044.1:0-12991 GCA_963619535.1 Acutalibacteraceae bacterium
GTTGCGGGTGGGTGGGGCGGGGTGCATGGGCGGTATTATCGCACGCCAAATGGGCGGGCATGGGGCCCGCTGAGCCGAGAATCGGGAGACATTCGCATGGAAGCGCTGGTAGGGACGTTCGGTGGCCGCAAGCCCGGCTACAAGGTGGCTGAGGGCTACGAGCTGAGCGAGGTCGAGCGCATCTTCTGCGAGCTGGTCGAGATAGACTCGCCGTCGTTTCACGAGCACGAGATGGCGGCCTGCCTGCGCTGGGCCCTCGAGGCCATGGGCTTCACCGTCACCGAGGACGCCACGAGCGGCGTCAACGACGGCATGGTGACCTCCATCACCTCCACGCGCCGCTTCGAGCGCTTCGCCGGCGCCGCGCACGACCTGGTGCGCCTTGTGCACACGGGCAGCGACTGCGGCAACCTCTTCGCCACCCTCCCCGGCACGGGCGAGCCGGTGCTTTTCATCACGCACATGGACACCGTGGCGCCGGCCCTGGGCAAGCACGCCGAGGTCCACGCCGACGGCACCATCACGAGCCTGGGCGACACCGTCCTGGGCGCCGACTGCCTGGCCGGCATCGCCTGCGTCATGGCGGCCGTGTCGAACCTGCAGCGCCAGGGCGTGGCGCACCGCCCGGTGGAGCTTGCCTGCATGGTGGCCGAGGAGGTGGGCAACGTCGGCGCCCGCGCCTTCGACTTCTCGCAGGTCAAGGCCCCCGTGGCCTTCACGCTCGACTATTCGGGCGACCCCAACGAGTACGCCTACCAGGCGCCCACCATCCTCTACCTCACCATCGAGGTCATCGGCCGCTCGGCCCACGCCGGCTTTGAGCCCGAGCGCGGCGTGAACGCCATCAAGATCGCCGCCCACGCCATCGACCAGGTGCAGTGCGGCCGCATCGACGACGACATGACGGTCAACGTGGGCATCATCTCGGGCGGCCGCGGCACGAACATCGTGCCCAGTGACGTGGTCATCCGCGGCGAGGTGCGCAGCTACGACCACGACAAGGCCCAGGCCCGCGCCGAGCTCATCCGCGGCATCTTCGAGAAGGCGGCCGCCGAGATGGGCGGCCAGGTGACGGTGCAGCTGAGCGAGGCGTGTCACGCCTACTGCATGGACCAGGACTCCGCGCCGGTGAGCCTGTTCAACCGTGCGTGCGCGAGCCTGGGGATGGAGCCGTGCGGCAAGCCCACCTTCGGCGGGTCGGACAACAACGTGTCGGTGGCCTACGGCATCCCCGGCATCGTCATGGCCAACGGCATGCGCGCCGCCCACTCCACCCACGAGCACGTGCTGCCCGGCGACCTGGCAAAGATCCAGGCCATCGTGGAGAAGATCCTCACGCTCGACGTGGAGTAGCGCCCAAGGCGGCCGCGGGCCGCGCGGGACAACCGCATAACGTGTAACGACCGGCGGGCGTCGCTTTCGGGCGGCGCCCGCCGTTGTGTCGGGGGACGGTGGCGGGCCATTTGATTTTCCCGTCCACGAGCCTCGTTGCAGACAAGCGTCCGTCACAAAACCCCAGCTCAGCGAGTCATCATGAAATGTGGGTGAGGCGGGTGAGGCGTCGGGCGGGCGGTTTGGCGCGGCAAGTGGGTGATGTGCGCTCACCCGCTGTGGGAGCTAGGGTGCACCTGTCAGCCGAGACGGGGCGCGCGTCGCATGCATGTCTGCCCATGCGCCCCACACGGTCAAAGCGACGCCCGCAGGGCCTGTGCCGCTGGCACGGACGGGCGCGGCGCCCGCACGAGAAGGGATCCATCTATGAGCACGCTTTCTCAAACCTCTGTCAGCCGCCGCGGGTTCGTGGCGGCCGCCGGCGCCGCGACGGCCGGCCTTGCCTGCGCGGGCGCCGACGCCGCCCTGGCCGAGCAGGCCGACGCGACCGCCGAGGCCTCCGACACCCCCGCCTGGCTGGGCAGCGCCCCCCAGATCGACGAGGCCGACATCGCCCAGACCCTCGAGTGCGACGTGCTCGTGGTGGGCGCGGGCACCTCGGGCATGTTCTGCGCCACCTCCGCCGCCGAGCAGGGCGCCAACGTCCTTGTCATCGAGAAGAACGAGGCGGGTCCCGGCATCCGCGGCACCCTGGGCGCCATCGGCACCAAGTACCAGCTGGCCGACGACTGCGACATCAAGGCGACCGACATCTGCCGCGAGATGACGATGTGCGCGGCCTCCAACGTCAACACCAAGCTGCTGCGCCTGTGGGCCGACGAGTCCGCCGAGGCCATCGAGTGGTACGGCGACCTGTGTGAGCAGGCGGGCCGCGAGTTCTACTACGACGCCGACCACGACCTGGACGAGTACGCCTCCACCATGAACTACCGCCACTGGGCCACGGGCCACGCGTCGGTGAAGGACGGCCGCACCACCGAGGACAGCGAGGTGCTTGAGGACTTCGCCTCCGAGCACGGCGCGCAGTTCCGCTACAGCTGCTCGATGGTCAAGCTCGAGCAGGACGAGACGGGCCGCGTGACGGGCGTCATCGCCAAGGACGCCGACGGCAGCCACCTGCGCATCAACGCCGCCAAGGGCGTGTGCGTCTGCACCGGCGGCTACGCCCTCAACGACGAGATGCTCTCCACCCTGCAGCCCGAGACGAAGCTCATCTTCTCGTACAACTCCGGCATCGTGGGCGCCGAGGGCGACGGCATCAAGGCCTGCATGTGGGCCGGCGCGGCGTTCGACGAGGTGCACACCTCCATGCTCTTCGACCGCTGCCCCCTGCCGCCCGACGGCATCTCGGGCCAGGAGAGCGGCGGCATGGTGTGGATGGCCTCCCAGCCCTGGCTCAAGGTGAACCTGAACGGCGAGCGCTTCTGCAACGAGAGCGCGCCCTATGACTTCGTGCTGCATGCCTCCATCGACCAGCCGCAGCACACCTACGTCACCATCTGGGACGCCAACTTCCAGGACTACATCTACCAGTTCAAGACGCAGGGCTGCTCGCGCATGTTCCCCTTCAGCAACGGCGCGCCCGTGTCGGCCATCGACATGGACGCCTGCCTGGGCATGCTCGAGGGCATGCAGGAGGCCGGCTACATCCAGCAGGCCGACACCATCGAGGAGCTTGCCGAGAAGCTCGGCCTGCCGGCCGACACCTTCGCGGCCACCGTTGAGCGCAACAACGCCAATGCCGCCGCCGGCGAGGACCCCGACTTTGGCAAGGAGGCCTTCCGCCTGTCTGCCGTGGACACCGCCCCGTTCTACGGCGTGCGCAACACGGGCTACATGCTCTGCACCATGGACGGCATCAAGATCAACGAGAACATGAACGCCCTGGATGCCGACGGCAACCCCATCGAGGGCCTCTACGTGTGCGGCAACGACTCGGGCAGCTTCTTCGCCTACACCTACCCCGACCAGATGGCCGGCCTGGCCGCAGGCCGCTCGGCGACGTTCGGCCGCCGTGCGGGCCGCATCGCCGCGACCTCCGCGTAAGGCAAGACCGCAGGGCCGGCCTGGCTGCGTGCGGGCAGTGCCGGCGAGCGTATGAGGGGCCGGGCCGTGGGTGTGGGACGCCTGCGGCCCGGCCCTATTTGCCTTGGCGTCCGGCGAACAAGCTGCCATTCGTTGCGGCTCCGTGGCAACAGGGCAGGTAAGAGCCCTGCGCGGCTGGGGCGGCATGGCGTGGGCATTGTGGTTGCTTGGGTGTGTTTTGGGCAGAGGGCCCGACGGGGCGGCGTCGTGTCGCATCATGGGCGCAGCATACGAAAAGAGCCGCCCGAGTTGCCTCGGACGGCTCTTGAAGTAACACTGGAGCGGACTACGGGACTCGAACCCGCGACCCCAACCTTGGCAAGGTTGTGCTCTACCAACTGAGCCAAGTCCGCTTGCGCGAGGAGATATATTGCAGCAAGACGGCCTCTTGTGCAAGCGGTTCACAAAACCGCCAAAATTGGGGAGGAACGCGGGATGCCGGCCCGGGGCGGCGCGCGGGTGCATGGGGCATGCGCCGCCGCATTGTCGAGGCGGGCGGTGCTGCCGTAGGGCCCGGCCCCAGCGCTTCCGGCATCTTGCTTTGTGTTTGTCAGGTGACAAGACACATAACTTTACAGAAAGCTTGACCGCGCGGCCTCGGCAGGCGCACACTGCTCGCCCAATCGACGATGGCCCGCAGGGTGCGGGCCGCAGGGAGGGTCTGCTGTGGGTTGCAAGGTCAAAGGTCTGCTCGAACGCAAGGACATCGAGGTCAGCGTGCAGCGCTACCTCATCGACGCGATGGGGGCCATGGCGCAGGGCCTCTTCGCCTCGCTGCTCATGGGGACGATCCTCTCCACGCTGGGCACCCAGCTGGGGGTGGCCGTGCTTGAGGAGATAGGCGGCTACGCCAAGGCGGCGGCCGGCCCCGCCATGGCCGTCTCCATCGGCTTTGCCCTGCGCGCCCCGGCGCTCGTGCTGTTCTCGCTGGTGGCGGTGGGCGCGGCGGCCAACACGCTCGGAGGTGCCGGCGGCCCCTTGGCCGTGCTCGTGGTGGCCATCGTGGCCTGCGAGGCGGGCAAGCTTGTGGCCGGCGAGACGAAGATCGACATCCTCGTGACGCCCTTCGTGACGATCGTGGTGGGCTGCGGCCTGTCCATGCTGTGCGCGCCCGCCATCGGCTCGGCCGCCTCGTGGCTGGGCGGCGTGGTCATGTGGGCCTGCGACCTGCAGCCCTTCGCGATGGGCATCGTGGTGTCGGTGGCCGTGGGCATCTTCCTGACGCTGCCCATCTCCTCGGCGGCCATCTGCGCGGCGCTGGGCCTCACGGGCTTGGCGGGTGGCGCCGCCGTGGCCGGGTGCTGCGCCCAGATGGTGGGCTTCGCGGTGATGAGCTTCAAGGAGAACGGCTGGGGCGGCCTGGTGTCGCAGGGCCTGGGCACCTCGATGCTGCAGATGGGCAACATCGTGCGCAACCCGCGCATCTGGATCCCCGCCATCCTGACCTCAGCTATCACCGGCCCCATCGCCACCTGCGTCTTCGGCCTGCGCATGGACGGCGCGGCCATCTCGTCGGGCATGGGCACGTGCGGCCTGGTGGGCCCCATCGGGGTCTACACCGGCTGGCTCGACGACGTGGCAGCCGGCACCATGGCGGGCATCACCGCCTTCGATTGGGCGGGCCTGGCGCTCGTGTGCTTCGTGCTGCCGGCAGTGCTGACTTGGGTGTTTTGCGAGGTGCTGCGCCGCGTGGGCTGGATCGGCGAGGGCGACCTCAAGCTTGAGACGGCCGACAAGGCGCGCAAGGGCGCGCAGGAGTAGGCCTGCGGGCGACGAACGGCGAGTGGGAGTAGGCGGCCCCCGGCTCAGGGGGAGCGCTTCCGGTCCCACTGGCCGGCAAGGACAGCAACAGACAGTGAGCAAGGGCGGCCCCGGGGAATCCCCGGGGCCGCTTTTGCGTACGCCGTATGGGTGTTTTGTGCCCCGGATGCGTGGACGGCTTGCATAAGTACGAATTCAGACTAGACTACCGATTCCGAAATCGTACTCACGCATGCGCCGGCCTCACGGGCCCGGCTCGCATCCGGCGCCAGTCCCCATCCGGAAGGACCGCATCCCTATGACCGAACGCCCCGCCCCCATGCCGGATGCCGGCATGCCCTCGGCGGACGACCCGCGCGCCCTCTACGACCAGATCGACCGCCTCTGGCGCAGCTTCTCCAACGCCTACAGCTCCATGGCGGCGCGCGCGGGCCTGTCCGACAGCGCCTTCGACGTGCTGTGCGTCGTGCACGAGCTGGGGGAGGGGTGCCTGCAGCGCGACGTGTGCGAGCGGTTCTACCTGGGCAAACAGACGGTGAACTCCGCCGTGCACAAGCTCGTGGGCCTGGGATATCTGCGCCTGGAGCGGGCGGCGTCGGGCCGGGGCATGCGCATCTTCCTCACGCCGCAGGGCCGCGAGCACGTGGAGCGCTATGTGGTGCCGGCCTGTGAGGCCGATGTGGCGGCCTTCACGAGCCTCGCCCCTGCCGATCAGCAGGCCATCGTGCGCATCGAGCAGGAGTACCTGCGCGCGCTCAACGAGCGCTTCGGCGCGCTTGAGGCCGCCTGGGACGGCCAGGCCGGCCCCGAGGGCTAGCGCCGGACGCCCCGCCGCATTCGATATCGACGCAGACCCGACCTCTCAAACCGACCCCTCAAAGGAGCGACGCACCATGTCGGCCAAGAGCCAGCCCATCCAGATCTCCGACCACTTCAACTCCGCGCGCCTTCTGCGCTATACCGCGCCCACGGCCCTCATGATGGCCTTCACCTCGGTGTACGGCGTGGTGGACGGCCTGTTCGTCTCCAACTTCGCGGGCAAGGAGGCCTTCTCGGCCCTCAACCTCATCTACCCCTTCATCATGATGCTGGGCGCCATCGGCCTCATGTTCGGCACGGGCGGCACGGCCTTGGTGGCCAAGACCCTGGGCGAGGGCGACACCAAGCGCGCCAACGGCATCTTCTCGATGATCGTCTGCGCCATCCTCGCCACGGGCGTGGTGGGGGCGGTGGTGGGCCTGGTGGGCGTGCGCCCCATCGGCCAGATGCTCGGCGCCACGGGCACGCTGCTCGACGCGGCCGTGCTCTACGGCGCCATCAACGCCGTGGGTCTTCCCTTCCTCATGATGCAGCAGGCCTCGCAGAGCTTCATGTCGGCCGCCGGCAAGCCGCGGCTGGGCCTTTTCATCATCGTGGGCGCGGGCATCGCCAACATCGTGCTCGACGCCCTCTTCATCGTGGTGCTCGGCTGGGGCATCGCCGGCGCGGCCATCGCCACGGTGGCCAGCCAGGTGGTGGGCGGCCTGGTGCCGCTCGTGTACTTCGCCCGGCCCAACTCCTCCACGCTGCGCCTGGGCAAGCCCGTGGTGGACCTGCGCGCCCTGGGCAAGGCCTGTCTCAACGGCTCGTCGGAGCTGGTGAGCAACATCGCCATGTCGCTCGTGGGCATGCTCTACAACTACCAGCTCATGCGCTATATCGGGCCCGACGGCGTGGCCGCCTACGGCGTCATCCAGTACGTGGTGTGGATCTTCCTGTCGCTCGTGATGGGCTTCGCCATGGGCTCGTCGCCCCTCATCTCCTACCAGTACGGCGCCCGCAACAAGGCCGAGCTGAGCGGGCTCTTCAAGCGCTGCCTGCGCATCGTGCTCATCGCCAACGTGACGCTCACGGTGCTCGCGCAGCTGCTCGCCCGGCCCGTGGCCCTGCTCTTCGTGGGCTACGACGCCGACGTGACCCAGCTCACCTACGAGGCCCTCAGCATCTACTCGTTCGTGTTCCTGTTCTCGGGCATCTCCATCTTCGGCTCGGCCTTCTTCACCGCGCTCAACAACGGCCTGGTGTCGGCCGCCATCTCGTTTCTGCGCTCGCTGGTGTTCGAGACCGCGGCCATCATGGTGCTGCCCACGTTCCTGGGCGAGATGGGCATCTGGTCGGCCATCCTGGTGGCCGAGGCGGCGTCGGTGCTCATCACGAGCGTGTTCCTCGTGAAGCTGCGTCGCGACTACGGCTACGCGTAAGGCAGGCGAGGGGATGGGCGTGTATCGGGTGCGGGGCTTCTTCCGGCGGCATGCCATGCCCTGCGTGGCCGTGCTCGCGGCGCTTGCGAGCTGCGTGGCGGTGCCGCCCGACGCGGCGTATGCGGGCTACATCGACGTCGCCACGCTGGCGAAGCTCGCCTGCATGCTGCTCGCGGTGGGCGGCCTGGGGGCCTCCGGGGCGTTCCAGGTGCTGGCGCACGCGGTGGTGTCGCGCTGTGCGGGTGGCTTTGCGCTCGTGGGCTGCCTCGTGGGCGTCACGGGACTGGCCTCGATGTTCGTGACCAACGACATGGCGCTGCTGTGCCTGCTGCCCCTGGCTGCCGCGTGCCTGATCTCCGCCAGCCGGGCCGAACTCATCGCGCCCGTGTTCGTGCTGCAGGGCCTGGCGGCCAACCTCTGCGGGATGCTTTTGCCCTTCGGCAACCCGCAGAACATCTACCTGGCCGGAGCCTTCGGGGTGGGGCTGGGGGAGTTCGTGGGCGTGATGCTGCCGGCGTTTGTCGCGTCGTGCGCGCTTGTGGCGCTGGGGTGCGCGGCGGTTGCGTGGCGTGCGGAGAGAAGCGCTGAGGCTGACGGGCGTTCAGGGCGTGCGGCACACGCCGGGTGGCCCGCCCCCGCCGCCCTCACTGGGCCCACCGGGCTTGCCGCTCTCGTGCAGCGAAAGCTCGCGGCGTGCTCGGTCGTGGCGCTTGCGGCCTGCGTGCTGGCGGTGGTGCACGTGGTGCCGGTGGGCGCGTGCGTCCTGGTGGTCGTGGCGTGCACGGCCCTCGGCTCTCCCAGACTGTTCGTGCGGACCGACTGGGGCCTGGTGGTGACCTTCGCCGCCTTCTTCGTCTTCTCGGGTAACCTGGTGCGCATCCCCGCCGTTCAGGAGGCGTTTCTTGCGCTGATCGACCTTGCGGGCGGGGCGTTCCTGCCGGGGGCCTTGCTGTCGCAGGTCATCAGCAACGTGCCGGCGGCCATCGTGCTCGCGCGCTTCACCGCCGACTGGCCCGGGCTTCTCGTGGGCGTCAACGTGGGCGGGGCGGGCACGCCCATCGGGTCGCTCGCGACCCTCATCGTGCTGGCGCAGTACGGCCTCATCGCTCGCGAGCTGCGCGGCCTCGTGGCCCCCAAGCCCAAGTTCCTCGCCGGCCTCGTGGCCGCGAACATGGCCGTCCTTGCGGTGCTGATCGTCCTCGGCTGCGCCCTGCGGTGGTAGGGCCGGCGGATTCACCCTTCGGCCCGCGGGGTGTCGTGCGGCAGGGCCCGATCGGCCCGCAAAGCCCATGAGGGGCGACGCGGCTAACCTAGCAACCACTTCCATGCAGGCACGATATTGATGACTCCCGAGGGGACTTCGACGGTCTCCTCGGTGTCCATGGTGACTATGGAGGACTCCGCGATGCCGTATTTCGCCATGGCGGCTTCCAAGGCCGAGAGCTCGCGTGCGCGGGTCTTGGGGTCCTCCAAAGACACGCTGACTTGGATGAGTCGGTAGACATCGCCCAGGAGCGTGTCGCCGCAGACAAAGTCAACCTCGTGGGACCTGCCTTCATGTTCGAAGGTCAGCCGTGCCAGGGAGCCGTCGCGCGCGGCAGATACGGTCCTGCGGAGCTTGTCAAAGACCGCCGTTTCCAAACGCTGCCCCGCTTCCTCGGTATTTGCACGGGTGAAAGCGGCGAACATGCCTGGGTCTGCTGCGTAAACCTTGGAGCTTGACCGAGTGTTGTCCGAAAGAGACCGGCTTAGGTCTTGCAGGGAGAATACCAGGTAGGATTGTTCGTAATAGTCCAGCAAGTTGCCGAGGGTCTCCCGCGAGGTCGCAACGCCGCGGCTCTTGAACTCGTTGGCTGCTTTGTTGACGGAGAGCTCCCGGGCTGAGGAGGCCAGGGCCCGCATGAGGAAGCGAACCGCGATTTGAGGGTTGCGTAGGTTGTAGCGCTCCACGATATCGAGCGCCACCGTGCGATAGGCGTATTCCTGCAGCAGGAGCATGCTGTCGGCGGCGGGCAGGGAGAGCGGCGCGATGAAGCCGCCGCGCAGCAGGTAGCCTTGCAGGGAGTTCCGCAGCAAAGCATGCTCGGCACTGGAAAAGCCCGTTTCAGGACTTATCGCGGCACCTGCCGTGTAGCGTACGTATTCCGAGAATCCCATGGGGAACATCTCGCGTGGGAGCGACCTGCCCCTAAACTCGGATTTGAGCTCATGGGAGAGCATTTTGGAGGAGGAACCTGTCACATATATGGTCGCCTTCGTGGAGTCGATGAGGCGGCGCAGGAACATTCCCCAATCGGGAACTTCCTGAATCTCGTCGAAGAACAGGAAGCTGCCTTCTGTTTTGGCTTGCGGGTGCATGGCAAAGAATGTGTCCACCACATCTGCGAGCAGGCTTGCCGTGTAGGGCTTGAGCCGCTCGTCCTCGAAGTTGAAGTACAGGATGGACGACCGGTCATATCCGGCAGATACGATGTCGTGCATCTCCTGGTAGAGACGGTAGGTTTTGCCGCATCGACGCGTGCCGACAATGACCTGGGCGAGGTTGCCCCGCTCGGGCTTTTGAATGGGCGAGAGCCTGAGGTCGCGCGAAAAGACCTCAGGGATTCCTTGCTGCTCAAAATCGAGTATCTTTTCTTGCACCAACGTGTTGAGGGGCATTGCATCATCCAATCTTGCAGTTCTGTACTGCAAGAAATAATAAATCTTGCAGTCCTACACTGCAAGATTCTCTAAATCTTGTCGTGCAGAACTGCAAGATTTGTGGATGGGAGGCTTTGCGGCCTGCTCTGTATGCCAGTTGCTGGTGCCCTATGCCGTGCCGGCGGTGCCTTCCATGCGGGCTCGGGCGTTTTCCTTCAGCGCTTGGCGGCGCTTGGTCTCGATGAGCTTGAGCACCAGGTAGAGCACGCCGATCACGGCATAGGTGGCGGCGTTCACCACGTATCCCAGCCAGCCGGCGTCGGCGCTGCCCACGTAGGCGGCGTGCCCGCACGAAAGCAAGATGCCTTGAATCACGAGCAGCGCCATGAAGGGGTAGGCCAGGCGCTGCTTCTTCTTCCACTCGGCATGGGTCATGCGCCGGCGCACGGCCGGAAACGACGTGACCCAGGGGATGGCGAAGCACACGAGCAGCGGCACACCCACGAGGGTGCTCGCCACGAACATCCAGATGAAGGCGCGCTTCCAGATGAGGATCCACATGGGCGTGAGGCTCATGGGGACGAAGAGGATGACCTTCACCACGTGGAACGCGATGATGATGCCGCCCAGGATGCTCAGCTCGCTGCGGATGGACAGCAGGCGCTTCGTGAGCTTCCAGGGGCGCGGCAGGGCGCCGGCGAACATGACTACGAGGTAGATGGCCACGCCGGTGTAGCAGCTGGCGAGGATGTCGAGCGTCACGCCCATGGCGGGGATGTCCACCACCTGCGGGATGAAGGTGAGGATGCCCGCGAGCACGGCCACCGTGTAGGCAAGCCAGCCCCACGTGCGAAGCTTGGGGCCCACGATGAGGCAGGTGGCCACCACGATGACGAGGGCTTGCAGGATGCTGGGGACGACGTCGGGCACGAAGGGGAGCATGCGGGGCCTTTCTGTGGCTGGCGAGGCGTTGGTCGGGGCGGTACTTTACTCATTCGCGGCGCAGGCGGTGTTGTGTTTACAACATGCGGCGGCGTATAGCGAAAGTCACCACGAGGGCAGCTCGTTGTTGGGCGTGATGCGAAAGCACCGAGTGGTTGCCACGTCGCACATACGCCGCGGGGGCGGCCTGCCGGGCGTGCGGGCGGCCCCGGGCTGTGGCCCCGACTTGACGGGCGCTACAAGCCTTGGGTGGCCCGCCATACTCTGCGGATGATGCTCGATCTATGCGGGTAGACCCCCTCATCCCACCCCACTAATCCTCACCCCCATGTGGTAGGGGCATGGCACGGCCCGGGTGGCCGGCTCATGATTATTGTTGATGGGTGGTCAACCTTAACAGGTGATATGCCTGATTGTGAAGAGGGCTTCATATACATTCTGCCTGGTAGAAGGCAGTTTTTGGATATGACCCTTATGGGGGAGTGCATGCGGGCGGCCTTTAGGGCACTATAGTCTCAGTCGCAACGAAGGCGCGGGGCAAATCAGCCCGAGCACGCGCAAGCTTCGGCGACATGAAGACTGACATCCCTTCGGCCGACCTAAGAGACCCCCTTGCTCTTGAGCGTCTGGCATCCCCCTTAGCGCGGCGGACCCGCGGCACACCTTCCCCCTTGGTGCCGGCGATGTGTCCGCCGCGCGCTTGTTTTTAGGGGGCAGGAGAGTCCCACGCGATCAAGCTCGCGTTATATCGCTTAGACGTCCCCGCCCTTTGCGCCGCGCAGCGCCCGCTGAATCGCGCGGGGTAGGGCGCATAGCGCGCCTCCCAGCCGCATCTCGGCACAGCGAGAGAGTCGCTCGTTGTCGTCGCGCAGCGCGGCACGCTCGTCCTGCACGCGGCACAGCTCGCCCCGGGCGTGGTCCAGGTCGCCCCGCACGTGCGCGAGGATGCCCTCGGTGCTGGACAGGCTGGCCTGCGTGGCCGCAAGCTCCGATGTGCTCGCCTCGAGGCGCGTGCGCGTGTCGGCGAGTTCGCTACGCGTGTCCTCGAGTTCTGCGCGTGCCTGCGAGAACTCCTCGTGCGTCTGCGCGAGCGCCTCTTCCTTACCCTGCAACTGTTCCGTGCGCTGCGAAAGCTCGCGGCGGGCGTTCTCAAGCTCGGCCGTGAGCTGGGCAATCTTCACTTGGGCGGGATCGGGCTTGGGCGGTGTGGGAGGTGCGGGCGGCAAGACGCCGTTGCCCTGGCCCGCGCGTGCGCGTGCGGCCTCGCCCCTGATGCGCCCCACCTCGTTGTGCGCCTTGAGCTGCGCGGCGCTTGCCGGCTTGGGATAGAACGCCGAGGCGGGGAAGTCGCGCAGGAAGAACTCGCGCGACAGGGCGTGCGACTTGCCGGGCGCGGCCTGCCCCACAAGCTCCGTCAGGCGCTCCTCGCACTGGGCGGCGCGGCGGCGCAGCTCCTCGACGTGCGAGGCAAGCTCCTGCAGGCGGCCCGCATCCATGCCGAGCACGCCCTCCAGGGCCTGCTCCATGCGCGCGGCCGGGGCGTTCATCTCCAGCAGGTACTCGCCCAGGCCCAGGTCGCGGTAGAGCGAGACCACCTTGGGCAGGTAGCCCAGGCCCACGCAGGGCGCGCCTCCCCGTGCCAGAAGCAGGGAGCAGTGGTAGCGCATGGAGAAGCCCGCCGAGCAACGGCCGAGCAGGTCGGCCATGGGGGCGATGTCCTCGCCGGCGTCGAACACGTGCAGCCGGCCCGCGCGCCCCATCGCAGCGCGGATCTGCGCGGCCAGGGCGGCGTCGGAGGGGTCGAGCACGCACGCAGCGAACTCGACGTCGGCATGACGGCCCGCAACGGCGTCGAGCGCCGACGCCACACGCTGGGCGAAGTCGGCCGGGCAGCTCTCGTACTCGCGCATGGAGACGGCCACGAGGCGCGA
>CAVEWV010000044.1:13608-21445 GCA_963619535.1 Acutalibacteraceae bacterium
TGCCCTGCATGAGGCCGCGCCCGGCGAGCGCACGGGCGACGCGGTCGAGCGCCTGCGACAGCGCCTCGTCGAGCGTGGGGCCCTCGAAGTCCGCGAGGCGCCTGCTCGCAAACGCGCCCGCGCCTGTGGCGGCCGTATCCCCGCAGGTCAGCGCCAGCGCGTCGAGGGCGGCGGCCTGCGCGGTCGCGTGGGCGGCGGGGTCCTCGGCGCCCGCATTCGCGCCGCTGACAAGTGCGGCCTCGTCCACGCGCACCACAGGGCAGCCGTCGGCCGCGCACAGGGCGAGCGTATGCTCGCTCAGCAGGCCGTCGGCTTCGGTGGCGCCCGCCTGCGCGCAGGCGGGAGGGAACACCAGGCACGCGGCGGCGGAGCGGTGGGCGTAGGGGAGGTTTGCGCAGGTGGCGCCCGTCTGGAAGGGCGCAGGCCAGCCGGCGCCGAAGCAGCGCACGGCCAGGTGGGAGAAACGCTCGTCTGCGGCAAGCGCTTGCACGAAGCCGATGCGCTCGGGCGTGGCGTCTTGCAGGCAGGTGATGCAGGCGCCCCACGCGATGTCGCAGGCCAGGGGCGTGGCGACGTAGGCGCCGTCGGGTGCGGGCGCGACGTGGGCGATCGTGCCGGAGAAGCCCTGCGGGGCGGCCGCATCGTGCGGGTCGGCGTAGAGCGCGAGCAGGAAGTCAAGCTGGGCGGCGACCGCAGGCGAGTTGCACGAGCGTGCGGCCTGCGCGGGCGTGGTGGCCACGACGCCGCACGCAACGCCGGCCTGGGCGAGCACATCGAGTCCTGTGGCGGCCACGCCGTCGGCAAGCAGCAAGACGTCGGGGCGCTGCACCTGCGCGAACGTGGCGATGAAGGCCGCATCGAAGGTGCCCTCGGCGTCGAAGAGCGCCGGCCAGAGCGCGGGCGTGAAGGGGAACACGGTGTGCCCCAGCGATTCCAGGGCGGCCCCGACGCGCTGCGAGGCCGACCATGCGCCCGCCTCGTTCGTGCCGACGAGAACCACCTTGTAATACCGCTGCGCCATGCCGCGTCCTCTCCGATGGGGTGCGGGGCAGGACGGCCTTGCCCGCCGGACGGCACCGCCTGCACCCGATGAGATTCCAAGCAACCTATGGTACAGGTATTTCGGGGCACCCATGGGGGGTGCCGCCCGAAAACGGCGTATCTCAACCATGCTTGAAAAGCGAAGGAAGCGGGTCGCCCCGCACCCAACCGACGCCGGCTCGGGCATCCGCCCGTTGTGCGAGCTGTTCTGGGCTTGCCGCTTGGGACCTGCTTGCAGGCCCGGCCTCCATGCTGTCCCTATGCGCCCGCCGTCTCGCCCAGCCCTGCCCGGTGGCCCTCAAGCAGCTCATCGAGCTCGGAGCGGGTATGGATGCCGCACTTGGTGTAGATGTGGGCCATGTGCGACTTCACGGTGTTGCGCGACACGGTGAGGCGTTCGGCGGCCTGCTGGGCGTTGAGGCCCTCGGCCAGCAGCGCCAGCAGCACGCGTTCGCGCTCGGAGAGCCCGAAGCGCTGGCAGAACGTATCGAGCGCCGCCTCGGGGCCAGGTTGTGCAGCGCCGGCGTCGGCGCCGGTCGCGTCCTCGCAGGTCTCAAGAGCGTCGCCGCCTGAGGTGCCGGGGGAGGCGCAGGGCGCGCTTGCGACATCTGCGCCCGTCGCCCGCCGTGCCTCCGTTGCCGGCTCGGCTGCCTGTGCCAGGGCCGGCCCCTCCTGCGCCCCTTCGGAATCTTGTGTACCAGCCTGGGCAAGGCTATCCGCGGCCTGCGCCGGGCGCCCGCCCTGTGCCATGGGCGTGCTCGCCACGAGCACGGCGGCCACGAGCAGGGCGATGCAGGCCGTGACGCCCAGGCGGAAGGCCATGCCGGCCGCCCCTCCCATGTCGTAGCTGCCCTGCCCGGCAAGCCAGCCCACGAAGAGCCCCACGGCGAAGGCCGCCAGGCCGATCGCGCAGAAGGGAAGCGACGTGCGGCGGGCCTGCCCTGCGTCGGCCCGCGTTGCGGCCCCGGCGGCCCCGTCGGCGCAGGCCACCATGGACAGCGACCCCAAGAGCGCGCAGGTGCTCAGCAGCACGAGCGTGTTCTGGAAAATCTCCCACAGCAGGTCGTCGGGGCGGTCGTTGAGGAAGAGCAGCGGCACAAAGGCCACGCAGGCCAGGGCGAGCGGCGCCTGCAGGGCCACGGCGGGCACGCCGCCCCCCTGCCTGTGGGAGCGCTTGCCGATGAGGGCGCACACGGCGCAGGCCACGAACATCACGAAGAAGACGTTGCTGAAGCGCTCGGCGCCGCTGTAGAGCACGCGGCCCACCGAGGTGTGGAAGCCGCAGGTGAAGCCGATGACCACGAACATGAAGGCGAAGGGCGCCAGCAGGCGCGCCGTGCCCGTGCCGCTTGCCCGCGCGTTCCCGCGCCCCGCCGCCTGCACGCCGTCGGCCGCTACCGCCAGCCTGCCCTGGGGCAGCAGCCAGATGGCCGCCGTGGCGCTTGCGATCATGAAGACGGCCCCGTCGTGGACGCTCATGCGCGCGGCCATGAGGCACAGAAGCGTCGCCAGGGCAAGGACCGCGCAGGCAACGCGCAGCAGGTGCCGGCCGTCCAGGGAGCCGGCAAGGCTCGCGAGCAGGTGGAACGAGCGGCGCTGCGCATAGGCGCCCACGACGCCGTAGGCCACCCAGCACGCGTTGAGCGCCACCGGGGGCACCCCCTCGCCCAAGGGGCTGAGCGCCAGGAGCAGCGTGCAGGCGCTTATCGCCGTGGCCGCCACGCGCATCGTCGTCCTGCCGAGCTCGGGCCCTCGACCCGCGGCGAGATCGAGTGCGGCGAAGGCGGTCAGCGCCACCGCCGCACCTGCGAGCATGAGGCTCTGCGAGATGTCGCCCATGATGCGCTCCTGCCCCACGAAGAGCACGCAGACGACCCACGCCCACGCGAACACAGCGCCTGCAAGCGCCGTGGCAAGTCTCAGCCCCGCGGGGGGATTCGACGCATATGCATCAAGCGCCTGGGTTGAGCAGGCGCGCGTTTGTGTTGCCGTCATGTTGTGCGGATACCCTCCCAAGGTCTGCCGCGCAAAGCCGGGCGTTGGCCGCGTCCGGCGAGATTAACCCGAAGAACATAGCACATGAGCTGCTGGGTTTATGGTGTTTCATACCGATTAACCCGGCTTTCTCATACCGCCCGCGCTCCTGAAAGCCCTTCAGTTCACCCCGGCCGGTATGTCGCTGACCCGCCCGCCCCCGACGTATAGTGCCCACGCAATCATGCGGGCCGGGCTCGCGGCACCAGCCGCGCCGGCACGGCTCGCACTGTCGACCTTGGGAGGTCAAAGCATGCGCTTCATCATCAACCGTCAGACCATCGTCGCCGCCTCCATGGCGGCCGTCCTGTCTTTCAGCGCCGTCGCCGGCATCGCCGTCGCCGCTGAGGGCACCGGCTCCAACGGCTCTCAGGCCGCTGCCACCGAGCAGGCCAAGACCTCTTCCTCGCTGTCCGTCACCGAGGGTGAGACCCGCACCGTCACCGACATGAACGGCGACGAGGTCCAGATTCCCGCCGAGGTCAACGCCGTCGCCCCCGCCATCGGCGCCTTCGCCCAGGTGACCGCCATGCTCGACCCCACGCACGGCGACGAGACCGTGGCCGGCACCACCTCCGCCCAGACCAAGGTCTTCAACGAGGTGTTCCCCAACTGCAACAAGGACCAGCACGACTCCAGCAACGTCGAGGAGCTCATCTCCGCCGGCGTCCAGGTCGCCTTCGGCCCGGCCGGCATGTACTCCGACGAGCAGCTTGAGCAGCTCAAGGCCGCCAACATCGCCTACGTCGCCCTGGGCATCAAGAACGTCGAGGCCCTGAACCAGTCCATCCTGACCATCGGCCAGATCATGGGCGACGAGGAGTACGCCAACGCCCAGGCCTTCAGCGAGTACTACATGGGCTGGATCGAGAAGGGCACCGAGCTCACGAAGGACATCGCTGACGAGGACAAGCCCACCGTCATGCAGCTGCGCATCTCCGGCGGCGAGTACACCACCTGCAACAGCTCCGACGTGTGCGAGTCCTACTTCACCGCCGCCGGCGCCGTGAACGTGGCCTCCGACTACGCCGGCGAGGGCAACGGCACCGCTCTGACCGTCTCCGCCGAGCAGGTCCTGGAGTGGAACCCGCAGTACATCTTCGTGATGTACAACGAGGCCAAGGACGAGATCATGGCCGACGAGGCCCTGGCCGAGGTCGACGCCGTCAAGAACGGCAACGTCGTGGTCATCCCCTCGGGCGCCTACTACTGGAACGTCCGTGCCGGCGAGGGCGCTCTCATGACCCCCTGGCTGCTGACCGTCCTGCACCCCGACCTGGTGTCTGACCTCGACATGACCCAGGAGGTCAAGGACTTCTACTCCACGTTCTACGGCTACGAGCTCTCCGACGAGCAGACCGCCGGCATCCTCGACGGCTCCTGGAACGAGTCCGAGGACGAGAGCAAGTAAGCTCCGCTCCAAGCGCTGTCTTTAGGGCAGTCCGCAGAATTGTCGGCACCGCGCCGCGCCCGTGATCGCGTGCCACCGTGCGCCTCACTCGTGCGTGCCTCGTCTTGACGATTCCTGGTCCTGCTTCAAGGCGCCGGGACCCGCTGGTGCAAGCCGGCGAGGCCCGGCGCCTTTCTTATGCGCGCCGCCGCGCGGCCCTTTGGGGGCGCGGTCGGGCGTGACGCGAGAGCCCCTTTGAGCCACATGCGTTGTGAAAGGTGCCTGTATGGGCAAACAGAACGATATTGATAAGAAGGACGGCGCCGCGCCCGCCTCTGCCGGCGTCTCGGCGGCCGCGCGTGCCTCCAGGCGCAGCCTGGGCCGCGAGTTCGCCGTGGGCCTGGGCCTGGGCGTGCTGCTGGTGTTCCTCATGCTGTGGAGCATGACCATCGGCGCCTACGACCTCACCATCCCCGACGCGGCGCAGGCCGTGGGCGGGGCGCTGGGCCTGTGCGAGCCCCCCGAGAACACGAAGATCACCACGGTGCTGCTCGTCATCCGCCTGCCGCGCATCCTGCTCACCGCCATCGTGGGCGCTGCGCTTGCCATCTCGGGCGCGGCCTACCAGGGTCTTTTCAAGAACCCCATGGTGGCCCCCGACATCCTGGGCGTGTCGAGCGGCGCAGGCACGGGCGCGGCCCTGGCCATCCTGCTGGGCCTGGGCACCCTGGGCGTGCAGCTCACGGCCTTCGCGTTCGGCCTGGGCGCGGTGCTCATCGTGCTCGCCATCGCGCGGGCGTTCGGGCGGCAAGGCAACTCGCTGGTCATCATGATTCTGGCGGGTACGGTGATCTCGTCGGTGTTCGGGGCGCTCACCTCGCTTGCCAAGTACGTGGCCGACACCGACGACAAGCTCCCCCAGATCACCTACTGGCTCATGGGCAGCTTCGCGCGCGCCGGTGCCATGAAGAACGTGCTCATCATGGGCGGCGTGCTGCTCATCGCCGGCGGCATCATGATGGCCATGCGCTGGCGCATCAACGTGATGGCGTTCGGTGAGGAAGAGGCCCGCACCATGGGCGTGAACGTGCGTGCCACGCGCAACGTGCTCATCCTGTGCTCCACCATGCTCACCTCGGTGGCCGTGTGCCTGTGCGGCACCATCGGCTGGGTGGGCCTCATCATCCCGCACATCATGCGCCTGGCAACCGGTCCCAACTACAAGAGCCTCATCCCGCTGTCGGCCCTGGGCGGCGCCTGCTTCATGGTGGTGGTGGACGACCTGGCGCGCACCCTCGTGTCCGCCGAGCTGCCCGTGGGCGTGCTCACCTCGCTCATCGGCGCGCCGCTCTTCATCTACATGCTCGTGCGCGGTCGGAAGGAGTGGCTGTAATGGCGCAGGTGTCAGAGACTTCTTCCCCCATGACCTTCGAGATGCACGACCTCGCGTGCGGCTATGCCGGCAAGGCGGTGCTGAGCGGCTTTAGCGCCACCATCAGCTGCGGCGAGGTGTTCTGCCTGCTCGGTCCCAACGGCGTGGGCAAGACGACGCTGTTCAAGACGATGCTGGGCCTGCTGCCGCGCCTGGGCGGGCAGGTGCTCGTCGGCGGGCGCGACACGGCGCACATGGGCTCGCAGGAGCTGGCGCACCTGGTGGCCTACGTGCCGCAGAACCACGTGCCGCCCTTCGCCTTCTCGGTGCGCGACGTCATCACCATGGGCGCGGTGGCCCAGCGCGGCATGTTCGGCTCGCCCACCGAGGCCGACCGCGAGCTGGCCGACCAGATCCTGGAGGAGCTGGGCGTCTCCAAGCTGGCCGAACGCGTGTACACCGAGCTTTCGGGCGGCGAGCGGCAGATGGTGCTCATCGCCCGCGCCCTGGCGCAGAGGCCGCGCTTCCTCATGATGGACGAGCCCACGAGCGCGCTGGACTTCGGCAACCAGGTGCGCGTGCTGCGCTGCGTGCGCCACCTGGCCGACGAGGGCCTGGGCATCATCATGACCACCCACCAGCCCGAGCACCTGGCCCAGTGCCGCGCGCGCGGCACACTCATCCTGAGCGGCACCGAGTTCGTGACCGGCGAGGCCCGCGAGGTGCTGACGCCCGACAACCTCGCCCGCGCCTACGACGTGGAGGTGGCCGTGGCCGACCTGCCCTGCAAGGGCCGGACGCTGCTGGCCTGCCAACCCATCGTGGAATAGGGCAGAGCAGACAAAGCTTGCGAGAGGGTGCGCGTGCCGGATGGGGCTTTCAGAAGCCCTGCGTCTGGCTGCGCGCCCTCGCGCCGTACTGGATGTCTGTGGGATGGCGAGCGCATGGGGTGCTAGACTGGGCGGGTTCTTGTTCTGCCGCGCGCTTGGAGTCACCCATGAGCTTTGAATCTTTCAACCCCGCCAGGCCTGAGGCCGCCCCGGCGTCCCGGCCTGTCCGGCCCGCCTGCGCTGCCAAGCCCGAGGCCGCCTCGGCGGCCCGCCCTGCCCAGCCTGCGCGCCCTGTCCAGCCTGCCCGCCCTGCCAAACCCGAGAGCGCCTCGACGGCCCGGCCTGCCCAGCCTGCGCGCCCGGCCCAGCCCGAGGTGCCCGCCCTCTCCCATGCGGATTACGCCGCCTTCTCCAAGCAGGGCGACGCCCAGCTGCTGGCATGCTGCGAGGTGGAGACGTTCCATGCGTCGGGCCCGGGCGGCCAAGGCGTGAACACGGCCGACTCGGCCGTGCGCATGCGCCATCTGCCCACCGGCATCGTGGTGACCGCCCGCTCGGAGCGCTCGCAGCTGCTCAACCGCCAGGCCTGCCTGGGCAAACTCCGCGCCGAGCTCACGCGCCGGGCGCGCCCTCCCAAGCCCCGTGTGAAGACCAAGGTCCCCCACCGCAGCCGCGAGCGCCGCCTTCAGGCCAAGCACCAGGTAAGCGAGAAGAAGGCCCAGCGCCGCCCTGTCCACGACGAGGACTAGGCGCGGCGGGCGGCCGTCCGCCCACATAAAACGGTCCTGATAAAAAACTAGGCGGAACCGCTTATGCGACTCCGCCTTACAAAACCTGAGGGTTTTTATCTGACCTTATTATGGCCTAGGCGAACCACTTGTCAATCACGACCGTGAGAAACGACAGGCCTTGATTTCCAACTTCAGCCGAACAGTTCCCTTACTCATCCGAACATGTGCGGCTGAGTCTGGGAACCCGAATCCCCGAGGGCCGGGAAGGCCGGCCCCGGAGGATTCGGAGGAAGCATGTCAAAGAAAAATCTTCACATCGAACTCAAGAGGGAAGGCCAATGCATTTTTGCCAAACCCCGTGCCAAAAATCAGCCAAACCCCGTTGTGAAATCCCGCCAAACCCCGTGGTAAAATCCCGCCAAACCCCGTGGTAAAATTC
>CAVEWV010000045.1:0-21382 GCA_963619535.1 Acutalibacteraceae bacterium
AGCGTCACGTCCATGGCCTCGCCTTGGGAGAAGTCGACGTACTCGGTGTACTTGGCCCCGTCCTTGTAGGCGCCCGTGATGTGGAAGTTCTTGTCGAGCGAGCTCAGGTAGGCCTCGAGGTCCTTGTTCTCGCAGGAGACCTCGGCCTTGAAGCCCTCGTTGGCAGTGGTGTCGCCGTCGTCAGTCTTCACGTCCTGCACGGCATAGGCCGTGATGTGGACGGTGACCGCCTCCCCATACCACTCGGGGTGCGTCTGCTCGGGCATGAACGCCGTCGTCACATGGAAGTCCTTCGTCACGTTCTCAAACGGTGCCTCCTCACCGCGCACGGAGGTGAACAGGTCCTGGACCTCGTCGTTGTCCAGGAAGACGGCCTCGTAGTAGTAATCGACTGCCTGGGCCGACGAGGCCGTGGTCTGCGCACTGGAAGTCGAGGTCGCCGCGGGTTCTTCCGAGGAAGGGCCGCAGCCAGAAAGGCCCGTCACCGCCAGCGCGAGAATGCTTACCGCGAGCAATGCCTTGACGCCAGAAATCCCCTTGCAAGCAAGCGCGTTTGAACGGCGCATATGCCCCACTCCCCTCCTGAAAAGGCCGTAAAAACCACCGGGCGCCATCTTGCGTTCTCAAGAGGCAAAATGCAAGGAGGGGCGGTGCTGAAGCCAAAAAGCGCCCGATGTGACGCGCAAGGAGCCGATAGTCGGGTGCCTCGGTTCATGAACTGCCTCCCATTTCTTGGACAAGGAAAGTAACGTCCAAGGAATGGGAGGCAGTTCAAGACCGCGAAGGCCTAAGACCGCGCACGAAAAGACGGGGCCGCCCGAAGGCGGCCCCGCATCACAAACACTCACGAAGGAATAGGCGTTTTCGGCACTTCTCGCTTCTTGACTTACAGCCCGCTCAACCAGCCCCTGCCCTACTGCCTGTAGTAGCTCAAGAAGTCGGCGAGCTTATCGACAGCTTCCTCGAGCACCTCGATGCGGGGCAGGTAGACGATGCGGAAGTGGTCGGGCTCGTGCCAATTGAAGCCGGTGCCGCAGGTGATGAGCAGCTTCTTGTCATGCAGCAGGTCGAGGGCAAACTGCTCGTCGTTGGTAATGTTGAAGCGCTCGCGGTCGAGCTTGGGGAAGATGTAGAACGCGGCCTTGGGCTTGACGCAGGTGATGCCGGGGATGTCGCACAGGGCCTTGTAGATGTAGTTGCGCTGTTCGTAGACGCGGCCGCCCGGCACGATGTAGTCGTTCACGCTCTGGTGCCCGCCCAGGGCCGTCTGCACCACCGACTGCGCCGGCACGTTGGAGCACAGGCGCATGTTGGAGAGCATGTTGAGGCCCTCGATGTAGTCGCGCATGGCGTACTTGTTGCCCGAGAGCACCATCCAGCCGATGCGGTAGCCGGCGATCATGTGCGACTTGGAGAGGCCCGAGAACGTGACGCAGGGCAGGTCGGGCGCCATGGAGGCGATGGAGATGTGCTCCACGCCGTCCATGCACAGGCGGTCGTAGATCTCGTCGGAGAAGATCATGAGCTGGTGACGACGGGCGACCTCCACGATCTCCTGGAGCACCTCGCGGGGATAGACGGCGCCGGTGGGGTTGTTGGGGTTGATGATGACGACTGCCTTGGTGCGGTCGGTCACCTTCGACTCCATGTCGGCGATGTCGGGGTACCAGTCGGCCTGCTCGTCGCACACGTAGTGCACGGGCTTGCCACCGGCCAGGGTGGCGCACGCCGTCCACAGCGGGTAGTCGGGGCTGGGGATAAGGATCTCGTCGCCGTCGTCGAGCAGGGCGTTCAAGGCGAGCTGGATGAGCTCGGAGACGCCGTTGCCGGTGTAGATGGTGTCCATGTCGAGGTTGGGCAGGTGCTTGAGCTGGGCGTACTGCATGATGGCCTTGCGCGCGGCGAACAGGCCGCGCGAGTCGGAATAGCCCTCGCAGTCCTTGAGCTGGCTTGCCATGTCCTGCACCACCTCGTCGGGCGTGCGGAAGCCGAAGGGGGCGGGGTTGCCGATGTTGAGCTTGAGCACGTGCGTGCCGGCCTGCTCCATGCGCAGCGCCTCGTCCACCACCGGTCCGCGGACGTCGTAGAGCACGTGGTCGAGCTTGGAAGACTTCTTGAACTGACGCATGGGGATTCCTTCCTGGGCGTGGCGGGCGGGACCGTCGGTTTGGGAGCTGGGGGTTGGGGCCGGGTTCAAGCCGTAAGGGCTGCCGGTTCCCTGGTTCAAGGATTGTTGCGCTGAAGAGGGGGCGCCGCAGCCAGGCGCCTCGACGGCGGAAGCATGGGATGAATCGCAAGCTGCGACACGCGTGCCGTCGCGCAGCCAGGCGGCATCCACGCCGAGAGTCTCTGCCAAAAAGTTCAATATCTCGGCGCGAGGGGTGGTTTTGCCAGAAACATACTGGCTGACGTGGCTTTTCCCGAGCTTTATGCCATGAACTGCGGCAGCGTTCACCAGGTCAACCTGCTTGAGGCCTTTCTGCGCCATCGCCTCTTTGAGTCGCAGGGCGAAGGTGCCCGCCCCGTCGTTCTCAAATAGTTCAACGCTCATCTCTCGCCTCCTTCAAACACTGATAGAAAGTTCAATTTCTCTGCGGGCAGTATGAGCGCTTGGCCGAGAAAGTTCAATACTGAGTTCAAATTGCTTCAAAGAAAACGCCCCCTCCGCCTTGAACTTGAGAAGCCCAGGCAAAGGGGACGCGCTGGCTCAAAGGACTCGCGCGCTATGCGAGTCCCTCGGCGAGGTACTCCTGCCAGGCGGCCTCGGGCACGAACGCCCCGCCGGTAGCCCAGGCCACGTGGGTGGCATGCGCCAGCACCTCGGGCGTGAGGCCGTGGCGCTCGCAGTAGGCGGCCGTCTCGGGCTCGAGCAGCAGGCGCGCGGGGCCGGCAAAGGCGGCGCACGACGAGGGTTCAATGCGCACGCCCTCGCTGACGTCGAGAAGTCGCAGGTAGTTGAACAGGTCGGCGTCGGCCACCGTGAACTCGCCCGAGAGCAGGTTCGTCATGAGGCGCGTCACGAGGCCCGAGGGGCTGGCACAGGCAAGGCCGTCGGCCGCCGTGGCGCCGCTGAGGCCGTAATCGCGCACGTTCGCGCACTCGAAGCGCTGCGTGGCGATGCCGAGCAAAACCGAGGGGCACTGGGCCGGCTCGCAGAAGAAGCAGTGGACGTCGTCGCCGAAGAGGCGCTTGAGGCCGTACGACACCCCGCCCGGCGCTCCGCCCACGCCTGCCGGGATATAGGTGATGAGCGGGTGGGCGGCGTCCACCTCCACGCCCTGCTCGCGCAGCTGGTCGCGCAGACGTCCCGCCGCCACGGCGTAGCCTACAAACAGGTCGAGCGAGCGCTCGTCGTCCACGAAGTGGCTCGTGGGGTCGGCGTCGGAGCGGGCGCGGCCCGCACGCACGGCCGCCGAGTAGTCGCCCGCATACTCCACCACCTCGACGCCACGGCTCCGTAGCAGGTCCTTCTTCCACTGCTTGGCATCGGCCGACATGTGCACCACGGCATGCAGCCCCAGCGCCGCGCCCATGAGGCCGATGGACATGCCCAGGTTGCCCGTGGATCCCACCTGCACGGTATAGCGGGAGAAGAGCTCGCGGGCGTCCGCGTCGGCCAGGCGAGCGTAATTATCGTCTGTCGTGATGAGGCCGGCTTCGAGTGCGGCGCCCTCGGCGAACTTGAGCACCTCGTAGATGCCGCCGCGCGCCTTGACGGAGCCGGCCACGGCCAGGTGGCTGTCCATCTTGAGGAAGAGCCTGCCGCCCAACTCGCAGCCGCTCGCCTGCCCCAACGCGCGCTGCATGGCGGGGATAGGGCGCAGGGGTGACTCGATGAGGCCGCCTGTGGCGCGCGTCTCGGGGAAGACGCGCTCGAAGAAGGGGGCAAAACGCTGCAGGCGCGCGGCGGCGTCGGCGATGTCCTCGTCGGACACCACGAGCTCGCAGGTGCCGCGCGCGAGCCCGAAGGGCAGCCAGAAGGGGTTGGCCCACCCGCACGGCTCGCCCGCCGCCACTTTCGCCGGGGCCTCACATGCACCGAGTTGTGCTGCCTGCATCGATATCCTCCGCTCCTTGGGGGCCGGAAAGCCCTGGTCTACCTGGGGAAACAGCCTGACTAGGCGATGCCGGCGCACGCACGCGTCTCAGCTGCGTGCGAAAGCCCGGCGCTGGCAATAGCTTGGGCCGAGAGTATACGCGCCACACAGGTTCCCGTGCAGGCGCAGCCGAACGTACGGGCCCGCGACACGGTGGATGGAGACGTACGCGGCGCTCGCACGGACGCACGCTGGCCTCATCCAGGAGCGCACCCGGCACTCGCCCGCTGACGCGCGCCATCCTCGCTCGAACGCACGCCGCCCTCTCTCACACGCACACCACCCTTGCCCGACGGCGCCCCACCATACCCCAAACCCCGCACGGTATGCACCACTGACGGCGGCGTCTCCCCTACAATGCTGCAAGACAAGCCCAAGCCCACGACGGGAGCGCGCCGCATGACCTACGCCCAGAAGCTCAAGAACGAGGCCGCCCTCGACACCACGTTTGCCAAGGGCCTCAAGCTCGCACTCGACGGGTGCGTCCTGCGCTGCAGCGAGATGGAGGGCACGTTCGACTGGACGCCGCGCGTGGAGGGCATCGTGGAAGGGTCGCGCGGCGCCGAGTACCGCGCAAGCGTGACCTTCGACCTCGACGAACAGGAGGTTGTGAACTACTCCTGCGAGTGCCCGGCGGCCTGGGAATACAACGGCATGTGCAAGCACGAGATCGCGCTCGCCCTGGAATACCTCGACCGCTACGGCATCGAGCCCCTCGCGCGGGGCGGCCGTAGCGCGACCAGCACGGCGATCGACGAGCTCGTCGCGTCGCTCTTCGCCGAGACGCGCGCGCAGGCGGCCTCGGGCGCGAAGAGGGTCCGGGCGCTTCCCACCGACGAGCGCATCACGGGGCTCGTGAACGCCGCGGCCCTGCAGGCCGTGACGGGGGCGGCCAGCGCGCGCCAGGAGCGCGCCGCACGCCGCGGCGAGGTCGAGGAGCCCGTCGTGCTCGAGGTGATGCTCGTGCCCAACCGCGAGACCCTCATCTACGGCGGGCGTCCCGCCTGGTCGCTCAAGCTCAAGGCCCGTCGGGGCAAAGCGGCCTACATCGTGAAGAACATCGCCACCCTCGTGCACGCCTGGAAGACGGGCGACGAGGTGGCGTACGGCAAGAACCTCACCGTCACGCACGTCGCAGCCGCCTTCGACGAGCGCTCGCGCAGGCTCATCGAGGTGGTGTGCCGCATCGCCGACAGCCAGCAGGCCCTCTTCTCCTCGCGCTGGAACTACCGCGACGCCGGCAAGGGCACCGACGTCAAGGAGCTGCCGCTTTCCAGCTCCGACATCGTGGCCGTGCTCGACGCCGTTCAGGGCGGCACCGTGAGCTTCGACCCGAGCACGAGCGCCTACACCGACAAGCTGGCCGCCCGCCAGCTGCCGGTGCTCGAGGGCGACCCGCAGCTGCGCACGCGCCTGACCCCCGCGCGCGACGATGGCTTCGACCTGGTCGTGCCGGCGGGGACCTGCTGCTTCGCGCGGGGCAAGGAGCTGTACGTCCTGGACGAGCAGGCCGCATGGCGTTGCAGCGAGGAGTTCTCCGCCAAGGCCTGCACGTTGCTGCCGACGCTGCTGCCCTGCGGCCATCCCCTGCACATCGCCCCCGCCGACCTGGGCGACTTCTGCCGCCAGATCCTGCCGATGCTGCACGCCTGCACGCAGGTGGAGGGCTCGGAAGCCCTCGACCAGCTCGCCCCGCCCACGGCCCAGTTCGGCTTCCAGATCGGCCTGGACGACGGCGAGGTGGTCTGCCACGCCACGGTGGGCTACGGCGAATGGAGCGCCAGCCTCTACCAGCAGGCAGGTCCCGGCCAGCCCAGCCGCGACGCGGCCAGCGAGTACCGCGTGCAAGACCTCGTGGAGGAGTACTTCCCCTACGGGGGCCTGGCCGACCTGGCGCTCGGCGGGCCTTTCGACGCAAGCAGGGCCCTGCGCGACCCACGCTTCGACGAGGCCGACGACGAGCGGCTCTACCTACTGCTCACCGAGGGACTCTCCGACCTGTCGCAGTTCGGCGAAGTGCTGCTGAGCGAGCGCCTGCGCGGCGTGTGCGTGCGCACGAGCCCGCAGGTGAGCGTTCGCGCAAACATCCGCAGCGGCCTGCTCGACCTCGCCGTGGACTCCAGCGGCCTTTCGCACAAGGACCTGGAGGCCTACCTGGCCAGCTACAAGCGCAAGCAGAAGTACCTGCGCCTGTCAGGCGGCGACATCGTGAAGATCGACGAGAGCCTGAGCGCCCTGAACGACCTGGCAGAGGGCCTGGGGATGGACGTGACGCAGCTCGCCGGCGGGGCCCAGGGTCTGCCCACGAGCCAGGCGCTCTTCATCGACGCGCTGCTGCGCAAGAACGAGGGCGTCCGCCTGGAGCGCAACGCCGCCTTCCGCTCCATCGTGCGCGACTTCGAGACGTACTCCGACGCCGACTTCGAGGTGCCCGCCTCGCTTGCACAGACCCTGCGCCCCTACCAGGTGGAGGGTTTCCGCTGGCTCGAGACGCTCGAGCGCTTCGGCTTCGGCGGCGTGTTGGCCGACGACATGGGCCTGGGCAAGACGCTGCAGGTCATCGCCCACATCCTGGCCCGCAAGGAGGCCGGGGCGTCCGGCCCCACGCTCGTGGTGTGCCCCGCCTCGCTCGTGTACAACTGGATGGCCGAGCTTGCACGCTTCGCCCCGCAGCTCGACGCCCTGGCCGTGGTGGGGAGCAAGCCCGCCCGCACGAAGGCCATCTCCGAGGCGGCCAGCCACGACGTGCTCGTGACTTCCTACGACCTCATGAAGCGCGACGTGCAGGCCTACTCCCAGGTGCGCTTCGCCCGCGCTGTGCTCGACGAGGCCCACTACATCAAGAACGCCAACGCCCAGGTGAGCAAGGCGGCCAAGTGCCTCAACGCCGACGTGCGCCTGGCCCTCACCGGCACGCCCATCGAGAACAGGCTCGCCGAGCTGTGGAGCATCTTCGACTTCCTCATGCCGGGGGCCCTGGGCAGCGCCACCGAGTTCAACAAGCGCTTCGCAGGCCCCGTGGAGGCCGCCGAGGAGGGCGCGGCGCGCAGGCTGCAGTGCAAGGTGAGCCCCTTCATCCTGCGCCGCCTCAAGTCCGACGTCCTGGCCGACCTGCCCGACAAGGGCGAGAGCGTCGTCTTCGCGCGCATGGACGGCGAGCAGGACCGGCTCTACAAGGCCAGCCAGGACCGCCTCGCCATCCAGGTGCAGCACGAGGACTCCAAGGTATTCAAGGACAAGAAGCTCCAGATCCTCGCCGAGCTCACGAAGCTCCGCCAGCTCTGCTGCGACCCGCACCTGGCGTTCGAGAACTACACCGGCGAGTCAGCCAAGCTCGACACCTGCATGGAGCTCATCGGGTCAGCCATCGACGCCGGGCACAAGATTCTGCTGTTCTCCCAGTTCACAAGCATGCTCGGCATCATCTCCGCACGGCTCAAGGCCGCCAAGGTGGCACATTTCACGCTCACGGGCGCCACGAGCAAGCAGCAGCGCGCCCAGCTCGTGGAGCGCTTCCAGGCCGGCGAGGCGCCCGTCTTCCTCATCTCGCTCAAGGCCGGCGGCGTGGGCCTCAACCTCACCGCCGCCGACGTGGTGATCCACTACGACCCGTGGTGGAACCTCGCCGCGCAGAACCAGGCCACCGACCGCGCCCACCGCATCGGCCAGACGCGCAACGTGAGCGTCTACAAGCTCATCTGCCAGGGCACCATCGAGGAGCGCATCGTGGCCATGCAGGAGCGCAAGCGCGACCTGGCCGAGAGCGTGCTGGACGGCGAGGGCGTGGGCGCCGCCACCCTCACCCGCGAGGACGTGCTGGCACTGCTGGGCAGCGGGGAGTAGGGGCGCGGGGCGGCCCCGGCGGCGGGCCAGGCATGCGCCTGCGGAGTGCGGCGGCCAGGGGCGCGGGGCGGGCGGCGGGGCAATTGCCGAGTCAGCAAGGCCCCGGCCCCGGCGGCCGAGGCCCCGCCTGTTGGCCGCCCTACTGCGCCTGGTTGATGACCTCGCGCTCCACGAACTCGATGAGCTCCTGCTTGGAGTGGACGCCGAGCTTGACGTAGATGCGCTTGATGTGCGCCCACGCGGTGTTCTGCGTGATGCCCAGCTCGGAGGCGATGGCGTTGGCGCTCCAGCCGCGGGCGAGCTGCACGAGCACCTGGGCCTCGCGGGCCGTGAGCCCCCGCGAGAGCGCGAACTCCTCCACGCGCGCGCCCACCCGGCCGCGCACCTCCTGCTGCTGCTCGAAGGCCTGCTCGCCGGGGCTGGACGGGGCGGCCTCCCCTTGGGCCGAGGGGCACTCCGCCGCCTTCGCACCAAGACCGGCGTCACGCCCGAACCCGCCGTCGATGCCTAGCTCGCCGGTGCCGCCCGACACGCCCGCGCCCGCCGATCCGCCGGCCCCCCTGCGGTCGGAGCGGCGCGAGAGGGCCACGGGCACCATGGCGAGCAGATAGATGCACACGAGGATGAGGATGGTGGCGTACGAGGCCTCCGCGCGCGCCTCGAAGCCGTTGAGGAGCGACCCCAGGCCCAGGCCGATCACCGTGAAGAGCTGCGTCCCGGATTGGTAGACGCCCATGAGCGCCACGGCAGGCACGCTCGAGGCATGCGCCGTCTCCACGAGGAACAGCACGAACGCCATGCCCACGAGGTTGTAGCACACCACCATCACCATGCCCGCGTAGTGGCCGAAGACCCCGGGGATGAAGGGCAGAAGCGACAGGGCCACGAGCATGAGCGGGAAGAGGACGCGGTAGACGCCGGCCGTGGAGGGGACGCGCCGCGAGATGAAGACCACCGCCGCGAGCAGGACGGCCGCTATCGCGAGCGACTCCGCCATGGGCACCGCGCCCACCACGGGCTCGAAGACGCCGCCTATGACCGAGGAGTGGAGCAGCGCCACCACGGCGGTGAGCATGAACACGCACAGAAACGAGCTGAAGAGCCCCGCAAGCGCCTGCTTGAACCGGGAGACGACGGAAGCGAAATCCTCCGGGTCGGCGACGGGCGGCTGCGGGACGGGCTGAGCCCCTTGCGCCGCGACCTGCTGCTTCTCCCCCGCCTGCTCCTTGGCCAGGCAGTCACCATATGCCACGTAGGCGCCCACGGAAAGCGCGAGCACCAGGGCGGCCGCCGCAAAGAGCGCCCAGCCATAGAGGTTGTAGAGCAGGAAGAAGCCGCCCGCCTGGATGAGAAAGCCGAACAGGAGCCCGCGGACGGCGACGCCCGTCTGCGGCTCATGGGCGAGCGGGGCAAACCAGACAAGGGTCAGCACGACCGAGCCGAAGGCGTACAGCACCGCGCACACCACGGCCCCCGCCTCCACGCCGAGCGCCGAATACGCGCCGCACGCGGAGAGCCCGTATCCCACAAGGAGCACGGCCACAGACAGCAGCAGGGCAGCGAAGGGCATGCGCCCCCCAGAAAAGGAAAGCCGCCCCGCACCCGGGGAGGCCTCATCGCGGGCGGAGGCGGCAAAGCTGCGCAGCACCAGAAACACCAGGCCCAGGGCCACGAGCGCAGAGACGAGGTTCGTGACGATGGTGAACGCCGGCTGCGCCACGAAGCCAAGCTTGAGGGCCAGCTCGGCCCCGAACGCGGAGTTGTAGGCATTCGCTGTGATGGAGCGGGCCAGGCCATACCCAACGGCAAGCAGGGCGCCCCTCTTCAGACCATCCGTCAAGCGAACCCCCTTATGCGTTGTCTGCCGGCCCCATCCGGCTGCGTCGATTCTACCGCAACCTCCCTGCGCCCCTCGCGACAAAAATGACGAAAAGGGACGTAGCCTTTTCGTCATTTACCTGGTAGATAGGCAAATGACGAATTTGCCACGTCCCTTTTCGTCATTAGGCGGCGAGGGTGTCGTAGTTCTCGGGCGCATCCTGCGCGCCCTCGGCAGCGTCGTCCGAATCCCCGGCGGCCTCGATCTGCCCGTCGGTGGACGCGGCCTCTGCCTCGGGCGTCGCATCGGTAGACGCGACCTCGGCCTCAGGCGTCACGTCGTCGAACGTCACGGCCTCGGCGGCGACGGCCTGCAACCCGGCCACGGCGTCGACCGCCCCCTCGGTCTGCGCCTCAGCCTCGTCGTCCCCCTGGCCCGCGGCCGTGCCGGCGTAAGGGTCCACCTCGCGCCACAGGATGCGGTAGGCGCGCACGAGCATCTTGGCGGCCTGGGCGCGGGTCGCCCCCTGGCCCGGGTCGAGGCGCAGAGTCCCCTCGGCGGTCTCCTTGCCGGTCATGATGCCGGCGGCGGCGCACCACATGCAGGCCTCGCGGGCCCAGGCGGAGACGGTCGCCCCGTCCTCGAGGGCCTCGAAGGCCCCGGTGGGCGGCTCGGCCACGTCGACCCCGGCCCAGCGCTCGAAGCGCCACAGCATCACCGCGAGCTCCTCGCGGGTGACGTCGGCCCCGGGCAGGAAGAGCCCGGCGTTGGGGCCGGCCTCGTAGCCCGTGACGACGCCCGTGGCGGCGCACCAGCTCACGGCCTGCGAGTAGTACTGGCCGGCCCCCACGTCGGGGAAGGACCCGCCGTCGGCGGCCTGCGGGCAGCCTGCCAGGCGCCACAGCACCGTGGCCACCTGGCCGCGCGTCAGGGCGTCCTCGGGGCCGAAGAGGCCGGTGTAGGCGCCCCCGTCCTTGTAACCGGTCATGAGACGAAGCGAGGAAGCCTGGGCCACCCAGCCGTGGAACCAGGTGCCCTCGGGGACGTCGGCGAATGACGTGGGCGGCAGCTGGTCCCAGCCCGCCGTCAGCGCCAGGTCCCCTTCCACCGCCTCGTTGAAGCGGTAGAGCGTGCCCTCGGCGGTGAACCAGCCCAGGAACTCGTAGCCCGGCCGGCCCGGCTCGGCCGGCTCAAGGGCGAACTCGCCCGTCACGACCTTCTGCGCGAAGGCGTCCTCGCCGTTGGCCGGGTCGAAGGTCACCGTGCAGGCCGGCTCCCAGCGGGCGGTCAGCGCAAGCGGGCCCGTCACGGGCGTGCCGAAGTCCCAGGCCTGCTCTGACCCCGCGGCGTACCAGCCCAGGAACGACCAGCCCGCGAGCGCGGGGGCGTCAGGCTCCTGGGCGCACGCGCCCCACGCCACCGACTGCGCCTCGGGGGCAGGCGAGCCACCTGCGGCGTCGAAGCTCACCGTGTACTCATGCGCCGTGTAGGTCGCCCGCACCGAAACGTCACCGCCAGGCATCGCAAACGTGGTCTCAAAGCTGCTCGGGTCGGCCAGCTGGGCCTCGCCCGACACCACCTCCCAGCCAGCGAAGTCCTGCCCCTCGGCCGGGTCGTCGGCGACAAGGTGCACGAGGTCGCCCTCAAAGACCCGCTCGACCTCCCTGCCGTCCTCGTCGAGCGCCGTGCCCGACTCGACGCTCACCGAGGACACCGCGACGACCTGGTACGCCCACTGCGCCAGGCCGGTCTGCCTCAGGCCCACCTGGGCGTAGGCAAGCAACGTGCAGCTCTCATCGATCTGTACGGCAGAGGTATACGGCGCAAAGTCGCTGTAATCCACCTGGTCGGGGGCAAGCTGCGAGTCGGTGGGCAGGACGTAGTAGTACAGCTGGGCATCCGTGAAGCCCTCCCAGCCCTGTCCGGCGGAAAGCTCTACCTGCGTGCCCGCCTCGATGCGGCCGGCGGCGACGCTGGCCTGCGGCAGCCCCAGCTCAGCAAGCGTGAAAGTGCGCGACACCTCCTGCACGCCGCCCGACGCATCGGTGAACGTGCCCTTCACCGTGACGCCCTGATCGAGCTTGGAGACGTCAACAGGACTCAGGTCCCAGGTCACGTCGGCACGCAACGTGCGCGCGTCGCGCGTGAGGTAGACCACCTGGGCCGGCAGCCACGAGGTGAGCTCGGAGGCATCGACCAGCGCCACGTCGGACAGGTCGGTCAGCACCTTGTCGAGGCTTGCGTCGGGGTCGGTGGTGACGAGATACCTGACGTTCAAGACCCATGCGCCCGGCTCGCCCTCGACCTGCACCGCATCGGCACGCGTGCCGTTGACCGTCACGTACACGCCCTGCGTCAGACCGAAAGTGTGGTCGAGCGTCGCGCTGACATGCACCTTGACATCCGCCGCATACGTTACGCCGGGAAGGGGCTGAGGCTCGGCCAGGTCCTTGCCGTCGGCACGCGACCACTCCACGCTGGTCTGCCAAGTGCCGCAGAGGGCCACAAGGTCGGCGCCGCTGCCCTCGTAGGGCGTGTACGACTCAACCTGCGCGGGGAACTCGTTGAGCACGTCGCGCGGGTCGGCGATCTTGAGGTCGAGCCTGGTGAGAAGCGGCTTGTAGGTGGCGGAGAGCTCCACGTCGGCCGCGTCGGCGGCAAGCGTCACCACATGGGTCTGAGCGTCTTCCGTGGCGCCCTCGGGCAACGCCGACCAGGAGACGAACTGCCAGCCGGCGATGGCAGGCGCGCTCACCGTCGCCTGCGTGCCGTATTGGGAGCGCTCAGTCGCGACCGCCATGGGGTCGGACTCGTTGATGTCGTAGAAATTCAGGGTTGCCACACGCATGCGTGCGTCGTCGCGCGCGAAGCGCGCCGTCACCGCGAGCGACAGGCCGCCGTCTGCGGCCTCAGACGAGCAGGCCACGTCGCAGTCCGAGTCCACGGTCGCCATGAGGCTCGCGCGGGCAGAGCTGGAGATGTCAGAGCCCGACGGCACGTAGAGGCCGTAGTCCTCAAAGAGCGAGGCATCGAGCTCCACGTCGTAAACCACCTGCTTGCTGATGGAGGCCACCGTGCTGGATTCGAGCCGGCAGCCCACGACGCGGGCCACCTCAGACGCGGCGTCAGCCCCCAGCTCATACGTCTCGCCCCGGTTGTCGGTGAGCGTGAGGCCCGTGACGCTCACAAGCCCGGCGTCGGTGCCCACAGCCTCCCAGGTCGCCGTGGCGTCGCTCAGCCCCAACGAGACGCCCTGGAGTATGGGGAGGTACACCGCCCGCACGGTCACGGCATTGGCGGGCATGGTGAACGACGCCGCCCCGTCGACAGGCACGAGGCGCGTCACGGCGCCCAGGCCCTCCACGACCTCCCAATACGCGGGGACGCACCCGTCGTTGAGGTAGTCGGCGCTGTTCAGGGTGACGGTGGAACCGTAGGCGACGCGCGTCGATGTGGCCGGCGTCTGCGATGAGTCGCCGTACACGGTCAGGGCGAAGGTCGAGTTCGACTTGGTGATGTAGATCCATTCGCCCCAGTACCAGGAGCTGTCGAGAACGATGGAATACGTGGGGTCGTCGGCGAAGAAGCAGGAGGCGTAATCGTCGCCAATCTCCTTGAGCAGGGGGTTGGGGGTCGCGAACCCGTCCTTCTCGGTCTCGTAGGCGTTTATCGTCACGCCGATGTGCGATCCCTTGGCAAGATAATAGGGGTCCTCCGAGCGCAAGGCGGGGGCGTCGGACCCGCCCAGCTTATAGCACAGGTTGCTTGCCGCGCCGTTCAACGTGTTGCCGTCGAGGATGATCTTGCCGCCGACGATAAGCTTGCCGTAGTGGGAGGCGTCGCACTTCTCGAGCCAGACGCCGCCGCCCTGCTGCGTGGCGCTGTTGCCCTGAATGGTGGTGTCCCGCACGTTGGACGGGTAGTTGCTCCAGATGCCGCCGCCGCACTTCGCGGCGTTGTTCGTGATGGCCAGGTTGGTAAGCGTGAGGTTGGCTCCCGAGTACACGCCGCCGCCAGAGGCCCCGCAGCGGTTGTTCGTGATGGTTCCCTGGCCGTCGGAGGACACGACGGGGTAATCGACGTTGCCGTTGGCGCCGCTGATGTAGATGCCGCCACCGCTGTTCTGCGCGACGTTGCCGCAGATGGAGCTCTTGCCGAGCAGCGAGACAGAGGGCTTGCGGCCCTTGATGTACATGCCGCCGCCGTCATACGTGAAAGCCTTGTTGTCGCGTATCGTGGAATCCGACAAGACGATGTCTGCGGACACCTCGAGGAAGATGCCGCCGCCGCTGCCCGAGCTGTTCTCGCACACCGACGACGCGTTCTTGAGCGTGATGGAGCACTGGTCCATCACAAACAGGGCGCCGCCGGCATTGCTGGAGTAATTCCCCTGCAGCTGAGACCCGTTGTCGAGGGTGACGGTTGCCTCGTCGTTCAGGTACATGCCGCCGCCGTAGCCCGAGCTGCTGTCGCCGTCCGCCACGTTGCCGGAGATTTGGCTGGCATCGAGCGTGTACGTCGTACCGTCGTAGTAGTCGTAGACGCCGCCGCCGCGCTTGGCCTGGTTCGAGCTGATGGCCGAGCCCTCCTTGAGGCTTACCGACCCGCGCTTGCCGTTGTGATAGAGGCCGCCGCCGTTCTTGTGCGTCGCGTTGGACGAGATGGTCGAGCCTGCGAGCGCGAGCGTCACGTCGTTGCCGTCGATGTAGATGCCGCCGCCGTCATAGCAGGCCAGGTTGTGCGACACCTCGCTGCCGTTCTTGAGGATGACCGTGCAGCCGTCGTTGCGCGCGTAGACGCCGCCGCCCATGCCCTCGGCGTGGTTGTACACGACGTGGGCGTTGCTGAGCTCCAGCGTGGAGTCCTTGCCGTGGACCGCCACACCCGCGCCGTGGCCGTAGCTGCTGCCGTACTGGTCGGTCAGGTTGCCTGCGACGGTGACGTCGTTGAGGTAGACCTTGCAGCCCGCCCCCTCGGTGGAGATGCCGCCCGCGCCGTAGTGGTCGTCGCAGGCGCCGCCCGTAATGAGGCCACCGTAGAGCACCGTCTCGCCCGCGCCGTCGAGCTTCCAGAACGCCGAGGTGACGTTGCCGTCGGCGTCGGTGTAGACGTCGGAGAGCGTGCCGGCATGGGCGGTGAGGGCCTCCTCGCCCGTGCCGCCGTTCACCGTGAGCGTGGCCCCGTCCTTGAGGTGGATGGCCTCGCCCTCGCCCTCGGCGTACCAGGGGCTGCCGTAGGTGCCGGCCTTGTGGGCGTCGAGCGCATGTCCGTGCAGGTTGATGGTGTAGGACTTGCCAGACGGCACAAGGATGCGCCCGAAGTCGTGGGTGTTCCAGTCGCAGTACAGGTCGATGGTGACGCTGGACACCGAGGAGTCCCCGCCCAGCGAGCCGGCCTGCGAGAGCAGCTCGCTTACGCTCGTGTACTCGCGGGGCTGGTCCCAGGCGTCGCATGTGAGGCTGCCCACGGCGTCGGATTCGGCGCGGGCGGGCGAGGCGCAGACAAGCGCGGCCAAAAGCATGGCGACCGAGAGCATACAGGCGATCGCAAAGCCGACATATCTAGACAGGCGGCGGGAAAAGGAGGGAACGGCGGCGTCAGGCATAAGAGGATCCTTCGGGTGGGAGGACATACCGATGCCAGTTTAGCACGTCGGGAATATCCTGCGCCGCTCCACCATACCCCTACGGCCTGCGCCAGCAGGGGGTGCCGCGCAGGCGCATCTGGCAGGTCTGCCACAGGTTGCACGCGCCGCACCCCAGGTGACGACCGCGCTCGGGGGCGCTCGGGTAGAGGCCGACGACGCAGGTCACGCTCTTGGTGGGCACGAGCAGGCTCGACTCGTTCACCGTGAGGCCCAGGCGCTTCTGGGCCTGGAGCACGTCGAGGAACCGCGCCTGCACGCTCAGGGGGAAGTCGGCATAGCCGGGGCTGAAGCGGTCGCCAGCCACAAGGCCGCGCACGCGGCCCCAAGCGGCGATCTCGCGACCAGCGGCGTCGGCGCCCCACTCCACCAGGTCGGTGCAGGCGGCATCGAAAATGACCTGGCCCAGGGCATCGACGGCCGCAAGGCGGCGCAGCTCGCGGTCGGCAGCGGCGCCCAGGGTGCAGGCGAGCAACGCCACGTGGGTAGCGCCGGCGAGGAAGTCGCACACCGAGGCGCCCTCGAGCGCAAGCGAGGCGCCTGCGAGGAGGACGCGCGGGGCGGCGGGGGCGGAGGCGCGACCAGGCGCGGGGGCGACCGGCTCGGGGGCGCTCGCGGGATCGGAGGCGTCCTGCCCGCCGGCGCTCGCCAGCCCCTCCTCGCCCGCCTGCCCCGCGACCTCGAACACCCGCCAGAGCCAGCGGGGGTCGCACAGGCCCTCGCAACGCGCGATGCCCTGCTCGATGCGCGCGGCGAGGTCGGGGCTTATCGCCTGGCCGCCATGGCCCAGATAGCGCAGGACCTCCTCGGTGCGAATGCGCCGCCCCTGGCCCGCGGGTCCGATGCCGCCCTCCCCCACCGCGCGACTCCTTAGAGCAGCTCGCAGATGGCGCGGGCCACGGCGGGCTTGTTCATCGTGTACACGTGCAGGCCGGCGGCCCCGGCGTCGCGAAGCCCGCGCAGCTGGGCGGCGGCGTACTCGATGCCGGCGCGGCGCAGGGCCTCCTCGTCGCCCTCATAGCGGGCCAGCAGGCGGATGATGGGCGAGGGCAGCGACGCGCCGCACATGAAGATCATGCGCGACACCTGGCTCTTGCTCATGAAGGGCATGATGCCGCAGGTGATGGGCGCGGTGATGCCCGCCGCGTCGGCCAGCTCGCGGAAGCGGAAGAAGTCGTCGTTGTCAAAGAAGAGCTGCGTCACGAGGAACTCCGCGCCGGCGTCCTGCTTCTCGCGCAGATGGCGCACGTCCTCGGCCAGCGTGGTGCAGGAGATGTGGCCCTCGGGATAGGCCGCCGCGCCCACGCAGAAGCCCGCCTCGCGAAGCGCCGGGATGACGTCGGCCGCGTAGGCGAAGTCGCCCGGGGCCATGTCGGGGCGCGGGTCGCCGCGCAGGGCCAGGACGTTCTTGATGCCGGCGGCGCGCATCTCGGCGATCTTCCCGTCGAGGGCGGCGCGAGTGAGGCCCTGGCAGGTGAGGTGCGCCACGCTGGGAACGCTGAACTCGTCCTGGATGAGGGAGGCCACGGCCGTGGTGGCCCCGCCGTTGCCCGACCCGCCCGCGGAGTAGGTCACGCTGATGAAGGCAGGCGACATCTCGGCCAGCTCGCCGGCCACTCGGCGCGCCTCGACCTCGGTGAGGTCGCCCTTGGGCGGGAAGATTTCAAACGACAGGGGCTGCGCGCCCTGGAAGAGCTCGGCTACGCGCACGGGGGCAGTGAGGGCCATCCTTGTTCCTTACATGGTCGTAGGTGCGAAAAGCGCACGTCAAATGGGTTTCGGCAGTATATCCTCTGGCCGGGGCGCTTCTGGAGCAATTCCGCAAGCGGCACAGCTTGCCCAGGTTTTGGGGCCCGCGGGGCCGCGCGGGCGCTATCCTAGCCGCACAAACGCACGCGCCGAGCCACGGAAGGCCCCCATGAACATCCAGATCTTTGGCACCAAGAAGAGCTTCGACACGAAGAAGGCCGAGCGCTGGTTCAAGGAGCGCCGCATAAAGTACCAGTTCATCGACCTCAAGGAGAAGGGCCTGAGCAAGGGCGAGCTCACGAGCGTGGCCCAGGCCGCAGGCGGTGTGGAGGCCCTCATCAACCCCAAGGCCAAAGACGAGGACCTGCTGGCCCTGCTCAAGTACATCCCCGCCGACGCCCGCATGGAGAAGCTCCTGGAAAACCAGCACGTCCTCATGGAGCCCATCGTGCGCAACGGAAAGAAGGCCACCGTGGGCTACAAGCCCGAGATCTGGGAGGGCTGGGAGTAGGGGCCGGGCGAAGGCGGGCTCGCTGGGCGGGACGAGCGTAAGCGGCACCCACCCGTCGAGCGCACGACCACCGCGTCCTTGCGGGCGTCACCGGCATGGGCAGGCGCCCGGGGGCCGTCCGTCGAGCGGCTCCCTACTCCCACCCCTCGATGATCTGCGCGATCTCGTCGATGCTGCGCGCGAAGCGGATGCAGCTCTGGCGGGCGGGGGTGGAGAAGCCGTAGTCGATCATCTTGGCCAGAAGCGCCTGGAGCTCGTCGTAGTAGCCGCCCACGTTGTAGACGATGCAGGGCGCGTGGAGGTGGTTCAGCGAGGTCATCGACATGACCTCGGAAATCTCCTCGAGCGTGCCGCTGCCGCCGGGGAAGGCGATGAAGGCCTGGGAGAGCTCGATCATCTTGGCCTTGCGCTGGGCCATGTCGGGCGTCACGATGAGGCGCGTGATGTCCTTGTACTCGAGTCCCTGGTCGATGAAGAACTGCGGCTCCACGCCCGTGACCTCGGCGCCCGCCTCAAGCGCCGCGCGCGCCACCGCGCCCATGAGGCCGCACTCCGACCCCCCGTAGATGAGGGAGTTGCCGCTGCGCCCGATCCAGGCGCCCAGCTCGGCGGCGGCAGTGCGCAGCGAGGGATCGTTGCCCTCGCTTGCCCCCAGGTAGACGGCGATGTTCATGGCGGGTGCTCTCCTTTGCAAGACGCGTGCGTCACAGACGCGCGACATCATACGCCCGCAGGCGCGCGGCAGGGGCGAAAACGTGGGGCCGCTGTACGGGCGGCGCGGCGAGCGGGGGCAGGGTGGCGTGTGCCTGTATAATCGCGCGCGGAAATACGAGACTGCAGTCGGGCCGCGGCGTCGCGGGCCCGGGGAGAGAGGGGACGCCCATGGCAAGCAAGGAGTTCGAGGCGCAGGTCGCAGCCCTGGCAGGCGGCGACTACGTGGTGCGCGGCACGGCGGCGCAGGGCCAGATCCGCGCCTTCGCGGCCACCACGCGCGGCATCGTGGAGTTCGCCCACGAGGCCCATCAGACCAGCCCGGTGGCCAGCGCCGCCCTGGGCCGTCTCCTCACCGCCGGCGCCATGATGGGCTCCATGCTCAAGGACCCCGGCGAGCTGCTGAGCCTCATCATCAAGGCAGACGGGCCTCTCGCCAGCCTCACCGTGACGGCCGACTCGCAGGGCCACGTGAAGGGCTTCGCGGGCAACCCCGACGTGTGGCTGCCCCTCAACGCGCGCGGCAAGCTCGACGTGGCGGCCGCCGTGGGCCAGGGCACCCTCAGCGTCATCCAGGACACCACCTGGGGCGAGCCCTACTGCAGCCAGCTCGACCTGTTCTCCGGCGAGATAGGCGACGACATCAGCGCCTACTACGTGCAGAGCGAGCAGATTCCCACCTCGGTGGGCGTGGGCGTGCTCGTGGGCACCGACCTGGCGATCGAGCAGGCCGGCGGTTTCATCGTCCAGGCCATGCCCGACTGCTCCGAGGAGGCGCTGAGCGCCCTGGAGGCCAACCTCAACGACCTGCCCAGCCCCACCGCCATGCTTCAGGAGGGCCTCGCCCCGCAGGACATGCTGGAGCGCGCCCTTGCAGGCCTGGGCTTCGAGGCCCTGGAGGCGAGCCCCTGCTCGTTTGCGTGCAACTGCAGCCGCGAGCGCACCTCGCGCGTGCTCATCTCGCTGGGCGCCGACGAGCTGCAGCGCCTCGTGGAGGAGGGCGAGCCGGCCGAGCTGGTGTGCAACTTCTGCGCGAAGAAGTACACGTTCGATGTCGATGAGCTGCGCGAGCTGCTCGCAGAGGTGCAGGCCGGCGCGAACGAACAGGCTTAGCGCTATACTGGCCGCATCTGTCACACACTGCCCGCCGCGATTTTGGCAAGGGAGCCTAACTTGGAATTCTTCGGCGCAAACGACTCATACGGCACCGAGCGCTGCACGCTCAGCGCCGACCGCTACGTGGACACCAAGGTGGAGAACGACGCGAACTTCCCCTTCGGCGTGAAGGGCATGCTGCCGGTGGTCACCTCGCGGCGCAAGAAGGGCGGCTTCAAGACGGTCTATGCCTTCCCGTTCGCCGAGGGCCAGCCCGACGAGGAAAATCCGCTCGCCCATGAGCTGAGCGAGGCCACCGCGTACGTCAACATGCTCCTGAGCGAGGCCCGGGTGCTCTCGGGCTTCCAGTTCGGCGAGATCGGCGCGCTCTACATGGGCGTCACCGCCAAGGGCTACGGCTTCACCCGCGTGGAGATCATCCCCAACGAGGAGGAGGGTGTGCCCGCGCCCGCGCCCATCCACCTGCGCCTCGAGACCACCGACAAGCCCGGCGAGCCCGGCAGCCTCAACGCCGTGATCGAGTACGACCCCGACGGCTACGTGCACCACGTGCTCATGACCGAGTACGCCGAGGACGGCGAGGTCATCCGCGCGGTGGCCGACTTCAACTTCCGCAAGCGCGACATCTTCGTCTCGCGCGTCACGAGCACGCCGGCCGACGGCGGCCCGGAGGAGGAGCTCTACCGCCGCTACCCCCAGCGCACGCGCGACCACAACTTCGCCAGCGGCAACTACCAGGAAGACCGCCGGAGCCGGCAGGGATACCAGGACGACCGCGGCGGCTACCAGCGGGAATACTGGGACTAGGCAGCTTGAGGGCACGCGGCCCGGCTGCCGTGCCAACGAGCGCAAGACCTGCGGATATGAGAGGCCTCGCGCGTCCGACGCCCCCAGGGGCAGCGGGCGCGCGAGGCCTTTTTGCGTCATGCGGGTGCGCGGGCAAGCATACGTCACGCAAGGGGCTCCGCGCGTCCAACGCCCACAGGAGCGGGTGCGCGGGCAAGCATACGTTACGCAGGGGGCTCCGCGCGTCCAACGCCCACAGGAGCGGGTGCGGGGCCCCTCGCATGCGCGGGCGTGTGTGGGGCTTCGGGGCCCTAGTGGCTGCAGCCGGCGTGGCCCTGGGCGGGGCTCACGCGGCACTCGGCGAAGGCACGGGCAGCACCCTCGACGGTGGCCTCCTCGCGGTTCTGGTAGGTAGCCAGGCCGGCAGACTTGAGGTTCTCGAGCATCGGCGCGCCGATGTTGGCGATGACGATGGCCTGGGCGCCGTGGGCCTTGATGAGGTCGACGATGGCGCCATGGCCCTTCTCGTGGGCGTGTCGTTGGGCACGGCCTCCACGAAGGCAAGCGAGTTGTCGGCCGCGACGTCCACGAACGCGAAGTACGGCGTGCGCCCGAAATGCGAGCAACGCGGGGCGGTCATGCCCTCGTCGGTCTCGGCGGTGATGCAGATTCGCATGATAGGTCCTCTCTCTCGATTCGCGCATGATGTGAGCGCGGAGTTTGAGTATAGCCCAGAAACGCAAGAAAGCCCCAGGCCGTATGACCTGAGGCTTTCCGTAAGAGCAATGGTGCGGCGTACAGGATTCGAACCTGTGACGTTCTGATTCGTAGTCAGACCCTCTATCCAGCTGAGGTAACGCCGCGTAAAGCTTGAATATATTGACCCCTGCAGGCGGATATGTCAACCGCCCACACACCACATCCACAATAGACGAGCAGTGTCGCCGCTTTCGCGTATGCATGCCGAGCATACGCCGAAATGGCGCGCGCCACGCGCGGGCATGCCGGCCCGGATGGCGCGCACCTCAAGCGAGCAGGCTACTTGCCCGAGAGCGCGGAGGCCGCCATGCCCAGCAGCGAGGCCGCGGCGGACACGGCCGAGGATG
>CAVEWV010000046.1:0-19168 GCA_963619535.1 Acutalibacteraceae bacterium
CCCGCCGCACCCACCCATATCCGCCCCACACGCAGGGCCTGTCAGGCACACGCCTGGCAGGCCCTCCTTCTTCCTCCCCTGCAATCCCGCCCGCCGCAAGCAGCCGCTCCTCGATAGCGGGCGGCCCATCCACCAGCCAGGACCCCTCCGCCGCTCACGCCGCCGCGCCCAAATTCGCCCTGATTGTCATCCCGTGCCCGCCCTCCAGGCGTTACCATGCGTGTGTGCGTCTTCTTCAATAGACTATTTGCGGAAAGGCAGTCGCATGGAAATAAGGCGGCCGGCAAGCGCCGGCACCATGGAGTCGAGCGACATCATGGTGTCCATCTCCCAGCCCGACACAGACGGCATCCAGATAGACCTCACCTCGGTGGTGGACAAGCAGTTCGGCCGCCGCATCAGGGAGGTCATCTGCGAGGTGCTCAGCGAGGCCGGCGTGCAGAGCGCCTACGTGCACGCCGTGGACAAGGGCGCGCTCGACTGCACCGTCCGCGCCCGTACCCGCTGCGCCTTGCAGCGCGCCTGCCAGGGGGAATAGCCATGCAAGACAAGCTTCTGCGCACGATGATGTTCGTGCCCGGCAACAACCCGGGCATGGTGAAGGACGCCTCCATCTACGGCAGCGACGCCGTGATGTTCGACCTCGAGGACTCCGTGGCCCCCGACCAGAAGGACGCCGCGCGCCTGCTCGTGCAGGAGGCGCTCTCCTCCATCATCTACTCCACGCCCACGCTCGTGGTGCGCATCAACGACCCGCGCGAGGCGTGGGGCCGCGCCGACCTGGAGGCCATCGTGCCCCTGGGCAAGGTGGCCATCCGCCTGCCCAAGACCGAGACGGCCGACGACGTGGTGTTCTGCGCCCAGCTCATCGAGCAGATCGAGCGCGAGCACGGACTGGAGCCCGGCAGCACCCCCATGATGGCCGCCGTGGAGAGCGCCGGCGGCGTGCTCAACGCCCGCGAGATCGCCCTGGCCTCGCCGCGCCTCATCGGCATCGCCCTGGGCGCGGAGGACTACGTCACCAACCTCAAGACCACGCGCAGCTCCACGGGCGTGGAGCTCGCCTTCGGGCGCTCCATGATCCTGCACGCCGCGCGCGTGGCCGGCATCGCGGCCATCGACACCGTGTTCTCCAACGTCAACGACGAGGAGGGCCTCATCGGCGAGACCGAGCTCATCCACCAGATGGGCTTCGACGGCAAGAGCGTCATCAACCCCCGCCAGATCGGCGTGGTGCACCGCATCTTCACCCCCTCCGAGAAGGAGATCAAGAAGGCCATCGCCGTGATCGGGGCCATCCGCGAGGCAAACGAGCGCGGCTCGGGCGTGGCGAGCCTCAACGGCAAGATGGTGGACAAGCCCGTGGTGGAGCGCGCCAAGCGGGCGCTTCGCCTCGCCGCCGCCTCGGGCATCGACATCGACATCGACGTGGAAGGTCTCTAAGCATGGACGCACGCGAACTCGCAGCCATCCCGCACCTCGACGAGCTCGACGGCATCTGCGCGGCCTTTGACGCCGCAAGCGTCGTCCGCCAGGGCTCCACCCTGGAGGAGCGCAGCGCGAACTCCCCCAAGGTGCTCGACTCCATCGAGGAGACCATCGCCCGCGTGGGCCTCAAGAGCGGCATGACCATCTCGTTCCACCACCACTTCCGCAACGGCGACGCCGTGCTCAACCAGGTGATGGACGTCATCGCGCGCATGGGCATCCGCGACCTCACCATCACCGCCTCGAGCCTCAACGACGTGCACAGCCCGCTCATCGAGCACATCAAGAACGGCGTGGTGCGCCGCATCGAGACGAGCGGCCTGCGCGGGAGCCTGGCCGACGCCGTGAGCCACGGCCTCATGGAGTACCCGGTGGTGTTCCGCAGCCACGGCAACCGCGCCTGGGCCATCGCCACGGGCCGCATCAAGATCGACGTGGCCTTCCTGGGCGCGCCCAGCTGCGACCCCTTCGGCAACGCAAACGGCTACAGCCGCGAGAACGACAACGGCATCACCTGCGGGTCGCTTGGCTACGCCAAGACCGACGCCGACTTCGCCGAGAACGTGGTGGTGCTCACGAACAACATCGTGCCCTACCCCAACGCCCCCTTCGCCATCCCCGAGCAGAAGGTGGACTACGTGGTGCGGCTCGACAGCATCGGCAACCCCGACGGCATCATGAGCGGCGCCACCCGCTACACCAAGAACCCCAAGGAGCTCGTCATCGCACGCAGCGCGGCCGACGCCATCGAGGCGGCCGGCATGCTGCGCGACGGCTTCTCGCTGCAGATGGGCAGCGGCGGCGCCTCGCTCGCCGTGACGCGCTTCCTCGAGGAGAAGATGGAGCGCCTGGGCGTGAAGGCGAGCTTCGCTTTGGGCGGCATCACCGGCTCCATGGTGGCGCTGCACGAGAAGGGTCTCGTGAAGAAGATCCTCGACGTGCAGAGCTTCGACCTCACCGCGGCCGAGTCGCTCAAGAACAACCGCTTCCACCAGCAGATTTCCGCCCAGTACTACGCGAGCCCCGAGCATGAGGGCACGGCCGTCAACCAGCTCGACGTGGTGGTGCTCTCCGCCCTTGAGGTGGACTGCGGCTTCAACGTCAACGTGCTCACCGGCTCGGACGGCATCATCCGCGGCGCCATCGGCGGACATCAGGACACGGCGGCGGGCGCCGCGCTCACCGTGGTGGTGTGCCCGCTCGTGCGCGGCCGCATCCCCTGCGTGGTGGACAAGGTCATCACCTGCGTCACCCCCGGCAGCACCGTGGACCTCGTGGTCACCGAGTACGGCGTGGCCGTGAACCCCGGCCGCCCCGAGCTTGCCGAGCGCCTGGCCAAGGCCGGCATCGCCGTGCGCGACATCCACGAGCTGCGCGACATCGCCGAGAGCTTCACCGGCCACCCCGACCCCATCGAGTTCACCGACCAGGTGGTGGGCGTGGTGACCTACCGCGACGGATCGGTGATCGACGTCATCCGCGCCGTGCATGAATGAGATGAGCGGCACGCCCCTGCGGGGGCGCGACCTTGAGAGGCTGCAAGGCTTCCTAGAGCGCCAGGGCCTCGCCTGGGACGAGGGCATCGTGCACAGCGTGATGCTCGAGGACGCAGGCGAGGTCGTGGCGTGCGGCTCGTGCAGGGGCGACGTCATCGTGTGCCTGGCCGTGGACGAGGCCCGACGCGGCGAGAACCTGCTGGGCCAGGTGTTCTCGCACCTGGTGGGCTGGCTTGTGGGTCAGGGCCGCACGCGCTGGTTCTGCTTCACCAAGCCCCACGTGCGCCCGCTCGTGGAGGCCCTGGGTATGCACGCGCTGGCCCAGACCGACGAGGCCGTCATGCTCGAGAGCCGCCGCGAGGGCCTGGCAGCCTACCTGCGCCAGGTGGCACGCGAGACGGAGGAGCAGCTGGCGAGGAAGGCGGGCGGGGGCGAAGGGCGTGCGCGCGAGGCGGCCGGCGGCGCCGAGGGCGCGAGCGATGTCGCCGAGGGCGCGAGCGAGGCGGCCGGCGGGGCCGGGGACGCGCGCGATATCGCCGAGGGCACTGCGGGCGCGCTTGCCCCGCACGTGGGCGCCATCGTGGCCAACTGCAACCCGCTCACGCTCGGACACATGCACCTGATAGAGACCGCCGCCGCGCAGGTGGACGTGCTGCACGTGTTCGTGTTGGCGGCCGAGCAGGGCTTCATGCCCGCGGCCGACAGGCTCGCGCTCGTGCGGCAGGCCACGGCCGGCATGCCCAACGTGGCGGTGCACTCAGGCGGCGACTACCTCATCTCGCCCGCCACCTTCCCCACGTACTTCCATAAGGACGCCGCGGCCGGGCTCGCCGCAAACTGCAAGCTCGACGTGGCGCTGTTCGCGCAGCGCATAGCCCCCGCCCTGGGCATCACGGCACGCTTCGTGGGGACCGAACCCACCTGCGCCGTGACCGGGCAGTACAACGCGTGCATGGCTCAGCTGCTTCCGCAGTCCGGCATCGAGCTCGTGGTGGTGGAGCGCCTCGGAGTTGAAGGCGCATCGGACAGCGAGCAACCCACCGGCGCGGCAATCTCAGCCTCCACGGTGCGCGAACTCGTGCAGGGGCGTGACTGGCAGGCGATAGGCCAGCTCGTGCCCGCCTGCACCCTAAGCTATCTCACCGGCAGGTTCGGCGATTCCGCCGCCCCTCAAGACCCCATGCCCGGCCGTGACCTGCGCTAGCGAGCCCCAGATGACCGACGCCCCCGTCACCCTCGAGGAGATGCTCGACGCACGCGACGCGCGCGTCGCCCGCCAGCAGGAGGCGCTCAGCCGGCACGCCTGCACGCTCGTGAGCTACAGCCTGAACATCCCCGGCCCGCACAAGACCGGGCCCGCCTTTGCCTGGGCGTTTGCGCAGGAGCAGCACGGCATCGACCAGGCTATCGCCCAGATGGACTGGCCGGTTCTCCACCGCGAGACCCTCACCGCACGCTCGGGCTACGAGGGCCTGCTCGCCGTGCAGGGTGACGCGCTGGAGGTGAAGCGCGCCCTCGTCGCCATCGAGGAGGCCTCGCCCTTGGGCAGGCTCTTCGACATCGACGTGCTGCGCCCCGACGGCACCAAGGTCAGCCGTGGCGACCTCGGCCTTCCCGGGCGCACCTGCCTCATCTGCGGGGAGGCCGCCTTCGTCTGTGCACGAAGCCGCGCCCACTCGCTGGAGCAGCTCCTGGACACCATCGAGACGATAATCGCCGACGCCCAACACGCCCAGGCCGCCCAGTCAGAGCCACACGCCACCGGCGTGCCGCAGGCCAACTTCGAGGCGCGCCTGACCCGGGCCCTTCGCTTCGCCCTCGTGGAAGAGCTCGACACCACCCCCAAGCCGGGCCTGGTGGACCGGCACGACAACGGGGCGCACACCGACATGGACCATGCCCTCTTCATGCGCAGCGTCGACGCCGTGGTGCCGCACCTTACGCGCATGGGCATGGCGGGATACGGCTGGCAGGCCGACCTGCCCGGCCTCTTCCCCTTCATCCAGCGCATCGGGGTCGAGGCCGAGGCCGACATGTTCTACGCGACGGGCGGCGTCAACACCCACAAGGGCGCCATCTTCACCCTGGGCATCCTCGCCGCAGCCGTGGGACACCTCGTGCAGCAGCCCGCCCCGCTCACGCCCGCCCTCATCTCCCAGACGGCCTCCCGCCTCTCCATCCTCGCCATGCAGGCGCAGTTTGCCGCCATGGACGAGAAGAAGCGCCTGCTCAGTGCCGGTATCGATGTCCCGCTCACCCACGGCGAGCGCATCTGGTGCGAGCTGGGCATCAAGGGCATCCGGCAGGAGGCGGCGCTGGGCTTCCCCACCGTCTTCGCCGTGGCGCTCCCCCACCTCGCCGATGCCCGGCCGCACGACGCCCGGGCCTTCAACGCCGCCAAGACCCAGGCCCTGCTCGGCGTGATGGAGCAGCTCGACGACTCCAATGTCATCAGCCGCGCGGGCCTTGAGGGCCTCGCCTGGGTCAAGCGCACCGCACGCGAAGTGCGCGCCCAAGGGGCCGGCCCCGAGCTGCTCGCGGGCTTCAACACCGCGTGCGTCGCCCGCAACATCAGCCCCGGCGGCGCCGCCGACCTCCTCGGGGCGGCCCTCTTCATCCACGCCATCCTGCAGCCCGAAGCTCTGGGCTAGTCGAGCGGGGCCGCGTCGTATGCTTGATTCCAAAAACTAGCTATGCTATATATCGCATAGCCTATTTTGGAGCACCCGTATGAACGACATCACCTACAAGCTGCAAGACCTGCGCGCGCTCGACTGGGTCGAGTCGGTGAACACGAGCGGGACGGGCGGCATGTTCCTCAAGGCCCGCACGGGCTCGGGGCCGGCCGCGACGTACTACAAGCTCTCCTGCTATGACGACTACCGCGGCGTCTACGGGCACGAATGCGCAAACGAGCTGGTCGCTTGCCGCCTCATGCAGCTCCTCGGGGTTGCACACGTGCAATACCGCCTCGTCCACGCCGTCGTCCGCATAGCCGGCACAGAGCACGAGACCTGGCTGAGCAAATCGGCGTCCTTCCGGCGCAGCGGCGAGAAGAAGCAGGCCTTCGACCTGTTCTACTCGCTTATGAGGCGCGAGGGCGAGTCGCCGTATGATTTCTGCACACGCATGGGGTGGTCTGAGCGCGTCCAGCAGATGATGCTCGTTGACTACCTCATCGCCAACCGCGACCGGCACGGCGCCAATATCGAGGTGCTGCGGGGCCCCGAGGGGGTCAGGCTGGCGCCCCTCTTCGACAACGGCCTCTCCCTTGTCTTTTCCTGCTACGGCGACGAGGCGCGCGCACGGGCCTTCGACCCCATGGCCGACGTGAACGCGAACAACTTCATCGGGTCGCGCTCCCTTGAGGAGAACCTGCGGCTCTTCGACGTGCGCCCCACGGTAACCCCGCTCGCCGCATCGAGCCGAGACGTCCTGCTCAGGGGCCTTGGGGCCGTGCTCCCCCAGGCCCATCTCGACAAGATATGGGAGATGATCTGGGAAAGGTGGCTCCACTATGAGAGCCTTTGCAATCGTTGACACGTCACAGCGGGCAAGCAAGCGAAAGCCCTGCGCCACGCTGCTCTACGACGAGGACACGCGCGAGTATCGCATCGAGATCGCCCCCGACGCCGGCGAGGACGACGTCCCCATGCTGCTCATACCCTTCATCTGGCGCAAGCAGCGCACGCTCGACGCCACCTGGAGCCGCACATGGGTGCGGGAGCGCGTCGTGCCGCCGTCGCGCCAAAACCTGGGACAGATCCTCAAGGCGAACGGCCTGGACGACTACGACGATTTTCAGCTGCTCATGATTGGCGGGGGACGATGCAGCCAAGACGACTTCGCCCTGGAGGAGATTGACGCCGAGGCCCTGGCACATTGGCCGCTCACCGAGCCCGATACGGCCGATTTGCGAGAATCCGCCCAAGCCCCGCTCGATGAGCCCGAGGCAGCCGCCGCGCAAGGCCCTGCCCGCACCCCGGCGGACGCGAGGCTGCAACCCGACGCGACCTCCCTGGCCGAGCAGGCAGGCCTGCAGCTCTTGCGCGCTCGCAAGGCGGCGGGCCTCAGCCAGCACGAGCTCGCCGGGCGATGCGGCCTTGACCAGTCTGCCATCAGCCGACTGGAGCGCGGTCGCGGCAATCCCACGCTGAGCCTGCTTGCAGACGTCGCCTCCCAGCTCGGCGTGCACATCACCCTGACCGTCGAGTGACCCCCGACCGCAGGCCCCTACACCAGCGGCAGGGCCTCGTACCAGGCCTGATAGGCGGCCTCATCCATCGCTATCTCGAGCATCTTGTGGTGGCTCGTGTCGCCGCGCTTCACGGACACGGCGCTCTTGGACACGCCCAGGGTGGCGGCCATGAGCTTGCAGACGGCCTTGTTGGCCTTGCCGTTCTCGGGAGGGGCCGTGACGCGCACGCGCACCTCGCGGGTGCCGTCGTCTGCCACGCTCACGCCCACCACCTGGTCTTTCCCCGACTTCGGCGTCACGTTGACGGCGCAGGTCACGCAGGCAGATGGCATCGGGGCACCTTTCGGGGTCGCACGCGGGCGGCGCGGGGCCGGCTTACAGCTGGTAGAGGTACACCATCGCAGGCATCGTGGCGATGCAGCACAGGATGGTGATGACGTTGATAGCGCTGGCGTAGGAGGAGTTGCGGTTGTAGATCTGGGCCATCTGGTTGATGGTGGACGCCGAGGGTGCCGCCGCTGCCAGCAGCGTGATGAGCAGCACGGTCGAGCCATTGGGCGCGATGGTCGCGAGCGGGCTGAACTTGAGCAACGCCAGCGCAACGAGCGGGAACACCACGAGGCGCAGCACCACGATGAGGGGCAGGCGCTTGAAGGAGAGGGCCTCCTTGAAGTTGACGCCCGCCATGATCATGCCGGTCACGATCATGGCCGACGGGCCGATCATCGAGCCCACCGAGCTCATCGCGAGCTGCACGGGCTCGGGCAGCCTCAGCCCCGTGCAGAAAAGCGCGATGCCGATGTACACCGACACCATGTTCACGCCCAGCAGCACCTGACGCCAGTCGATGCCGCGCTGGCCGCGCATGAGCGCCTTGCCGTGCGACCACAGAAGGATGGTCTGAACCACCAGGTAGGCCGTGCAATAGATGACGTACTCCTGCCCCAGCACCATGATGACGAGCGGGATGATGAGGTTTCCGCAGTTGGAGTAGGAAAGCGAGGCGCGCTCCACCTCGTCGAGCTTGAGGGGCCGCCTGAGCAGCGCGGCCATGCCCAGGAAGAGCCCCTGCACCACCGCGCCGGCGATGAGGGCGCACAGAAAGCCCAGCTGCACCTCGCTGGTCATGTCCACCTGAAACGACGAGATAATCATGCAGGGGCTGATGACATAGAGGTTGACCATGGCGATGGCACGGCTGTCCTGCGGCTTCACGAAGCCGGCCTTCACCAGCGCGAACCCCATCGCCATCATCACGAACAGGGACAGTATCTTCTCGGCAAGAATCAGACTCAACATGGCGGCCATACTAGACCTTGCGCCGCGCCGCAAAGGGCAGGCGAAAACACGCCACAAGACCTAAGCGTGCTATTGTGAGATTTTCTCCATATCCATTTGAAAGAAAGCTGATTGGGGGTACAACACGTCGGGTGCAACACGAACTCACGCGACGCGCAAAGGAGAGAACCGTGAAAGAATTCAAGACTGAGAGCAAGAAGCTCCTCGACCTCATGATCAACTCGATCTACACCAACCGCGAGATCTTCCTGCGCGAGCTCATCTCCAACGCCTCCGACGCCGTGGACAAGCTCGTCTTCAAGAGCCTCACCGACACCTCGGTGCAGGTGGACCGCAACGAGCTGGGCGTGCAAGTGTCCTTCGACAAGGACGCGCGCACCATCACCGTGGCCGACAACGGCATCGGCATGACGGCCGAGGAGCTCGACGCCAACCTGGGCACCATCGCCCACTCCGGCTCGGAGGCCTTCAAGACCGAGAACGCCCAGGCCCAGGGCGGCGACGTGGACATCATCGGCCAGTTCGGCGTGGGCTTCTACTCCTCGTTCATGGTGGCCTCCAAGGTGCGCGTGGTGAGCCGCGCCTTCGGCAGCGACGCCGCCAACACCTGGGAATGCGACGGCCTGGACGGCTACACCATCGAGCCCGCCACGCCTGAGGAGGCCGCGCTTGTGGGCGAGCACGGCACGTGCATCACGCTCTACCTGCGCGAGAGCACCGACGACGAGAACAACGACGACCTGCTCTCCGAGTGGCGCCTGAAGGAGCTCATCCGCAAGTACTCCAACTACGTGCGCTACCCCGTGCGCATGGAGGTCACGAAACGCCGCCAGCTCCCCAAGCCCGAGGACGCCCCCGAGGACTACAAGCCCGAGTGGGAGAGCTACACCGAGCTCGAGACCATCAACTCCATCAAGCCCATCTGGAAGAAGAGCAAGTCTGAGGTGGAGCAGAAGGACTACGACGAGTTCTACAAGGCAACCTTCCACGACTACGCCGCCCCCGCGCGCACCATCAGCTTCCACGCCGAGGGCCGCATCAGCTACGACGGCCTGCTCTTCATCCCCTCGAAGGCGCCGTTCGACCTGTACAGCTCCGACTACGAGAAGGGCCTGGCCCTCTACTCCTCCAACGTGCTCATCCAGGAGAAGTGCGCCGACCTCGTGCCCGACTACTTCAACTTCGTGCGCGGCGTGGTGGACTCCCCCGACATCTCGCTCAACATCTCGCGCGAGACGCTGCAGCAGGACTCCCAGCTCAAGGCCATCGCCAAGCACGTCGAGCGCCAGGTGCGCACCGACCTGCTCAAGATGCTCTCCGAGGACCGCGAGGGCTACGAGCAGTTCTTCGAGGCCTTCGGGCGCGGCATCAAGTTCGGCATCTACGCGAGCCACGGCATGAAGGCCGCCGACCTGGCCGACCTGCTGCTGTTCTTCAGCGCGCGCGACCACAAGATGGTGACCCTGCGCGAGTACGTGGACGCCATGCCCGAGGGGCAGGACAAGATCTACTACGCCGCCGGCGACGACCGCGAGCGCCTGGAGAAGACCCCCATGGTGAAGGCGGCCCTGTCCCGCGGCTTCGACGTTCTGCTGTGCACGCAGGACGTGGACGAGTTCATGATCCAGGCCATGCACGCCTACCACGTGCCCGCCGTGCTCGCCACCGACGACACCGAGGGCAAGGACGAGCGCGACGTGGAGCTGGCAAACGTGGCCAGCGCCGACCTCAACCTGGCCACCGAGGAGGAGAAGGAGGCCGCCGAGAAGGCAAGCGGCGAGAACACCGAGCTGCTCGAGGCCATGAAGGGCGCCCTTGAGGGCAAAGTGAGCGCCGTGAAGGTGAGCGCCGGCCTGGGCGACTCGCCCGCGGCCCTCACCGCCGAGGGCCAGATGTCGCTGGAGATGGAGCGCATCATGGCGCAGTCGCCCGAGGCCGCCATGGCGCCCAAGGCCCAGCGCGTGCTGGAGCTCAACGCCCAGCACCCGGTGTTCGCCAAGCTCACGGCCGCCCATGCCGCAGGCGAGACCGACAAGGTGGCGCTGTACGCGCAGCTGCTGCTCGACCAGGCGCTGCTTGTGGCCGGCATGCCGGTGGAGGACCCGGTGGCCTTCGCGGAGAACGTTTGCAGGCTGATGTAGGGGGATAGGGAGATTGACGAGGGGCCCTCCCCCCGTTCGTTGGGCGACAGCGCTTCGCGAGATGTCGCCCAACGAACGGGGGGAGGGCCTGTGTGGTTTCTCAGCCAGAAACTGGGAGGACCTGGGGGGACGTGCTGGAGGGACCCTTGGGAGGCGCGAGCGGGGAGGGCGCCGAGCGAAAAGGGCGGCGACTGGCGCAAAGCGGGCGAGGCCCAGAGGGGTCGGGCGGCCGGCTGGCGGGGCCAGCGGCCTTGCTGGGGCGGGCGGTGCCGAGCGAGGGAGACCCTGGGGGTCGGGCGGCCGGCTGGCGGGGCCAGCAGCCTTCGAGGATGGGGCGACGGGGGTCGGGAAGCTCGGAGGCAGGGTACAATTCGGGCGCGGGTAATAGGCGCAGGGCGAGGGGGGAAGCATGATTGCACGGGGTGAGGGGGCGCGGTTCAATTATGTGGGGCAGGCCATGCGCTTCGAGGGGTATGTCGACGACTTCGAGCATGGGGTGGCGGCGGTGCAGCTGTCGCTGGACGGCGGCGTCACGTGGACGGATTTTCCTTGCGAGGGGGCGCGTTCTGAGGCGGGCGTGAGCTGGAGCTTCGACTACACGCCGCGCACGGCGGGGCGCTACCAGCTGCGTGCGCGGGCGCTCTCGCGCACGGGTGAGCCGGCCCAGACGGTGGAGTCGTTCGCGTTCGACGTGCTTCCAACCCCCGGTAAGGGCGGCGCGCCGCAGGTGTGGGGCAGTATGGCGCTGCGGCCCGTGGGCACACACAGCCTGGAAGACGCCCTGCTCTTCCGCTCGCGCGAGCTGGGCCAGATCACGGCCCAGGAGGGCGTCACGCTCGTGAACGTGCTGGGCGTGCGGGCCGTCTACGACGTGCGCGGCTCGCGCGAGGTGGCCGCCTCCCCCGAGCCGAGCCTGCCAGGCGTGCGCATGCTTGCCGTGGAGCCGCGCGACGGCCGTAAGAAGCGCGACGCCCGGGCGCGCCTCGTCCACGGCGTTATCGGCGAGTACGGCGCCCCCGAGCAGCGCATGTGCGACAACTACCGCCGCTACGCCAGCGACTACCCCCTCATCGGCACGGTGCTGCGCTCCATCGCCGCCACCGGCACCCCGGCGCTCGTGCACTGCAAGAACGGCAAGGACCGCACGGGCGTCTTGTGCGCCTGCGCCCTGCGCATCGCCGGGTACCCCAGCGACTACATCCTGGCCGACTACCTGGCCACGAACGCCGTGAACGCCGCCCAGATCGCCCAGGAGGAGGCGGAGCTGTCGGCAGGTATGACGCCTGAGGAGCACGCGGTCCTCATGTCGTTCCTGGAGGCACGGCCCGCCTATCTCGAGGCCTTCTTCGACGAGGCCCAGCGGCGCTATGGCTCGTTCGAGGCCTACGTGGCCCAGGGCTTGCGCCTGACCGACGCCCAGTGCGCCCGGCTTGGGGAGATGCTGGCGTAGCGGAAGCGCTGGCAGAGGGGCGCACGCGCGTGGGCCTGCGACCCAGGGCGTTCGGCGGGCACGCCCAGGCGCGACCGGAAGGCGGGGGCCACGGTCGCCCGCCAAACGTGCCCACGACCAGGCACATCGAGCACTCCTCCCCCACACCAAAGCCGGGCCCCGGGGGCATACCCCAGGGCCCGGCCTGACATCGGGGGATGTTGCGAGTTTGCGGCGCGGGGTTTAGGCCACTTCGCCGCCGAGCAGGACGCCCACGTTGGGGAGGTTGGCCGCGTACTCGGCGCGGGCCTCGTCGCTCGTGGGGCTGGCGGGGACGTCGGCCTCATCGCGCGTCTCCACCGTGATGGAGTCCACGTTGCGCACGAAGTAGCTCGCCGGCGTCGAGCCCAGCCACAGCTGGTTGGCGCCGCCCATGGAGTCGGCGATGGGCGAGCCGTTGACGTCGAAGACGATGGGGCAGTAGTGCGACTGCAGATAGCTCAGGGGAAGCGCCACCTGGTAGCCGTCGCTGGAGGTGAAGACCACCGTGTTGGCGTCGGCGCTGGGGTTGGCCATCTGCACGAGGATGAGCGCGGAGATGCCGTTGACCAGCGCGTTTGCGGCCGACGTGCCATCGGCGGGGTTGCCCAGGCACGAGCAGCCCATGAGGATGGCCTGCACGGCGGGAGACTCGGCAAGCTCGCTGACGGCCGAGCTGTAGCCGCTCTCCACGTCGCCGTCCACCGTGAGCTGCCAATCCTGCGCGGCCGCCTCGTCGGTCGCGCCCTTCGCGCCGCAGAGGTACTGCGAGCCCTCCTTGAAGTTGCGGGCCAGGTAGGAGTTGCCCTGCGTCTCGGTCTGGGTGAACGAGAACGTGCCTTCCACACGGTCGAGCACGACGCTGCCGCTTGCGACCTGCGTCTCGGCGTCGACCTGCGCGGCTTGGACGTCCTGCGCCGCCTGCTGACCTGCGGCCTCGCCGGTCTGACCGGCCGCCAGGGCCGCGCCAGCCGCACTTGCTGCCAGGAGGGCCGAGGCGCCCGCGGCGGCAACCAAAGTCTTGCTGTACTTGCTCATGGTCGTTCCTTTCGCTGGTCGCGGGGTTACTCGGACTTGGCGTCCTCGGTCGTGGCGGCGTCTGCGCCCGTGCCGTCGGTCGCCGCCGCGTCGTCATCGGCATGCAGGCTCGCACGGATGGCGGCGATGTCGTCGGCGGTCTTCACGTTGACCATGACCTCGTCGGCCTGGTAGGACTGCGTGCCCTCCACGGTGGTGGCGCGCACCTGCAGCACGTAGGCGCCCGGGTCGAGGTTGGTGGTGAAGTGCCAGTAGACCCACTTGGTCTTGTCGGAGTCGCTCACGTCGAAGGCCGTCCAGGTGTTGCCGCCGTCCAGCGAGAACTCGATGGTGGCCAGCGTCTCGTCGGTGCCCCACGCGTAGCCCTCGAACGTGCACTCGCCGCTCTCGACAATCTGGCCCTCCCTGAGGTTGGTGAAGGCGAGGTTCACCAGGTTGTAGGTGGTGACGCTCTCGTCGGAGGTGAAGCCGTGGCCGCCGTTGTGCTCGTTGTTGGACACCTCGCCGTCGGACAGCGTCCAGCTCTTCCACATCTTGAGGTCGCTCACGGGCGTGTCGATGACGCTGATCTCGGAGCACCAGCGGATGGCGGCGGGGATGCCGAAGCTCGGCCATGCCGTCATGCAGGGGAAGCCGTTCTCCCAGTCGAGGTTCTCGCCGCCGATCTTGTAGATGAGGTAGCCGCCGTTCTCCTCAAGGGTCTCCCAGGTGGCGGGGCGACACCACCCGTCGGGCGCGTAGCTCATGATGGCCGTGGGGTCGGCGCCGTCGGCCAGGCCGCCGGCCTTCTCGATGAGCCAGCTGATGGGGATGCCCGTGAACTCGATGTTGCCGATGACCTCGCCGCCGAAGGAGTTCATGATGCACTGCAGCGACATGTAGTCGGTCTTCACGACGCCCTCGGCCTCGGCCTCGGCGATGAGGTCGGCCAGGCTCTCGGTGAAGGGCTCCTTCACCAGGCCGCTCACCGTGAAATCCCAGTCCTCGAAGGCGCTGTCGGGGTTGTCCTCGCCCACGTAGCCCTTGGCGATGCTGCTCGTGGCCTGCTCGGTGTAGTACCAGCTGGCGTCGGGCATGCCGTAGGTGGTGGTCTGGTCGTAGGTCAGCGTGCCCTCCACGTCGGACACCGAGCTGATGCCCTGCAGCACGTCGTGCTTCACGTCGTCCCACAGCTGCATGCCCTGGCCGTCGGAGGTGGCGGTGTGGCACGCCATGCAGTTGCTCGACACGCCGCTGTTCTGGTGGATGCCGTGGATGAGCGTGCCCAGCTGGTTCTGCTTGTCCATGTAGCCGTAGCCGTAGTCGTGGCAGATGCGGCAGTCGTCAACCGTGGTGGTGGTGCCCAGGCCGTTGTCGAGCTCCAGGTGGAAGAAGTCGCCGTCGAGCAGCGTCTGGGCCAGGTCGGCGTGGCAGGAGTTGCAGCCGCGCGAGTCGGCGTTGAGGTACTTGGTGTTGTAGCTCAGGTTGCCGTCGTTGACGTAGTACATCTGGAAGTACGAGGTGTCGCCGGGCGTGCGCTGGATGAGCGTGCCGTCGTCGAGCTCGGTGATCTTGGGCGCGTACTCCGAGGCGATGTCGGCCCACTTCTGGTCGAGGTTCTCCTGGAACTCCTCGCCCGTGGTGGCGCCGTCGCCCGTGTATGCCTGGGCGTTCTGCGTGCCGCACACACCCAGGGCGAAAATCCCGGCCGCCACCACGCAACCGGCCGTGACTTTCCAGAAGCGGCCCATGCCGCCCCTCGCGTTTGCGCTTGCCATGCTGTCCTCCTCAAAATCCCCCGGAGCCCGTCCCCCTCGGCGGCTCCCTGTGTCGAGACGCACCCTAAGGTGTGTCCCGAGGGAGCGGTCAAGGGCCAATCTGAAGATATTTCAGACGGAATGTGGCGCGGGGCAGGCGCGGGACAAGTACACTAAGGCAGATAACTGGGGATATCGTCAAAGCCGTGGGGGACGCGATGGAGCTTTTGAGCGCAGGCCAGATGGCCGAGATGAACATGGTGAGCAAGAAGGCCCTGAGGCTCTACGAGCAGAAAGGGCTGCTCACGCCGCATCACATCGATCCCGAGACGGGATATCGCTACTACACCCACGAGCAGTGCCCCGTGGTGGACGCCATCCAGCAGATGCAGTCGGTGGGGTTCACGCTCTCCGAGATGAAGGAGATCCTCGACAACCACGACGTGGCGCTCATGCGCGAGGTGCTCGAGCGCAAGACCGAGGAGCTGGAGCGGCAGTCCTACGAGATTCAGATGGCGCAGCACACGGTGAACCGCCTGCTTCGCTCGTGCAACGCCTACGAGAGCAGGCCCGTCTTCGACCGGCCGATACTGGAGCACATGCGCAGGCGGCGCATCGTGCGCTTCGACGTGACGCCCTACCGCTTCGAGGCGCGCCCGGCACCCGGAAACGAGCGCCTGCGCCGCTGGGAGCTGGCGCTGCGCGAGATAAAACAGCAGTTCATCGACCTCAACATACCGCTTGCGCTCTTCCACAACGTGGGGTGCATCATCTCGCGCGACTCGATCGAGACCGGGGAGTACGAGTGCGTGGGCGGCTTCATCATCGACGAGCGCAACATGGACGACGAGCTCGTCACCCACTGGCCCGAGGGCTACTACCTCACGCTCTCCATCGACACGCTCTTCCTGCCGAGCGGCGAGCACGCCGAGTACCGCGGGATGTGCCGCCTCATCGAGCTTGCCCGCGAGCGCGGCTACCGCATCTGCGGCGACTACTACAGCGAGTCGGTGCTGGAGAGCCCGCTGTTTGCCTACGAGGGGCGCGACATGATGATGAAGCTCTACCTGCCCGTGGACATCCGCGCGGCCAGGCGCGCAGGCGAGGAGGAGTAGGCGGCCGGCGGGCGGACGCGCGGGAGGGTGGGCGCGCGGGCGAGCAGGGCGGCCGGCGGGCGAGCGGGCTGCTTAGCGCGTGCGGGTTTGCTGGGCGGGCAGGTCGGAGAGTAGGCGGCCGGGCAGGCTAGCGCCCGCGTGTCAGCCGGTCAGGCAGGTCGGCGCCCGCACGGTCGGGCAGCACGGTGACGATGCCGCCCGCGGCGATGAGGGCGCATCCCGCAAGCTCGCAGGCAGAGGGCACCTCGCCTGCGAACACCGCCAAGGCCGCGATGGTCACGGGATACTCCAGGTACGACAGCAGGGCGGCGCTCGTGGGTCCGCTCAGGCGGGCCGAGACGATGTAGAGCAGGTAGGGCGCCGCCGTGCAGGCAAGGCCCAGCACCAGCAGCGCGCCCACGGTGCCCGGCATGGCGCTCAGGTGGTTGGGGCTGGCGAGCATGAAGGGCAGCGCGACCGCCATCCCGAACACGCAACCGCAGGTAAAAAGGGTCGTCGTGGGCAGACAGGCGAGGTCTGCGCGGTCGAGCAGCAGCGAGTAGCCGGCATAGCACACGGCGCTTGCCAGGGCCAGCGCCACGCCCTCGGGCGCATGCGACCAGCCTTGGCCCGACGTCACCAGCGGCACAAGGAAGACGACCGCCGTCCCGAGCATCGCCAGGGCCCCTGCCAGGAGGTTCTTTGCCCCGACACGTGCCCGGCGCCCGACAGCAGAGAGAGCCAGCACTATCAGCGGGTACATGTGATAGACCGTGTTCGAGAGGCCCGCGCTTGTCTGCGTGCCATAGGCAAGGCAGAGGAAGACCACGCCGCCGGCGTAGAGCGCGCAGGCCAGCGCGACCCAGGGCAGGCAGGCGCGCGGGATGCGAGCGCGCGGGGCCCGCACGCGCGCAAAGGGCCCGGCCGCGGCGGCGGCGATGGCGAGACGCCAGAAGACGATCTCCATGCCGGACGCGCCTGCCGCATACAGACCCGTGGTGAGCAGGGCGATCAGCCCGAAAAGCGCAGCCGACAGAGCACCGGCCGCATATCCCAGAACACCGTTCGAACGCATGACCGCACCCCCTCGCTCGCAAACCGTTCCCCAACGGCACGGTTGGGCAGGATAGCACGACGGACGCCCCGCGAGGCTTGACCCTGACCCAAGGGCACGGTTTAGAGTGCACGCCATGAGTGAGCGGCCGAACAGGCGCCGCGCCAATGCAAGGGGGCACAGGGGAACATGAACGGCAAGGAAAGATGCGCGGGCCTCACGAGGAGGTCCTTCGTGGCGGGGGCGCTGACGGCGGCGGCTGCGAGCGCGGCCTGGATGGCGGGGGCGGGCGCGAGTGCGCTCGCGCCGGGGCGTGCCTGGGCGAGCGTGGGCAACGCCGGCACGGACGCAACGGACGCAGGCACGGCGGCGCAAGCGAACGCGGGCGAAAACGCGGACGCCCAGGAAGCCGCAGGCGCAAGCTCGCTGCCCGCGCTGCCTCCCGCCGAGCCCGACCCAAGCGACCAGTTCGGCGTGGACCTCAACATCAACATGACCACCATCGACGCCTGGCTGGGCCGGCCCGACGTGGCCTACCGCGACATGCGCCTCATCTTCGACCCGGCACGCTGGGAGGACGTGGACGAGGACCCGTACGCCTCGCGCGTGCTGCCCGGCTTCAAGATGGTGCCCTTCCCCTACCTGGCCACGATGGCGCCCATCCCCGTGACGGACTACTACGAGGGCGACACCCTCTTCACCTGCGAGTGGAGCGACGAGGGCGAGCTTGTGGGCGTGAAGTCGAACTACCGGGAGTCGATGACCATCCTGCGGGAGCTGTTCCCGCGCGACAAGGCGCTCTTCCTGTGCTGCGGCGGGGCGGGCTATGCCAGCTTCACCAAGAAGCTGCTGCTCTACCTGGGCTGGGACGAGACGCTCGTCTACAACGTGGGCGGCATGTGGTACTACGAGGGCAGCGAGGCCATCGACCTCATCGAGTACGGCTCGAGCGCCGACAAGGACGTCTATGCCACCTGGCGGGCCGACTACACGCTCATCGACTTCACGCTCCTGAGCTCCGAATCGGTCAAGTACCAGGACAAACGCGGCTAAGCGCGGGGAAAGCAGGCGGCGCCCCGACAGCTCGGGCGATTGCGAAACCAGGAAAGGAGCGGCGAGAATGAGCGACGAATTGGGCGGAAGGACGAGCTACGGCTCGTCGACCAAGAAGAAGTCCGGCCCGACGGGCGCCTCCAAAGGCTCGGGCAAGGTCGCGACGGGCGGTGCCAGCAGCGGGACGCGCAAGGCGGACTCCCCGAGCGCCTGGCTGCGCTCCCCCGCACGCGCCGACGCCTCAGCGCGGGCGCGCTCCTACACCCGGAAGTAGCCCGCGATGGCCAGCCTGGTGTTTCGCGCCTTCGACGAGGGCCTCGACGCAAGCGTCATGTTCGACCTCTACCGCGACCCCTATGAGCAGGCGCTTTTCGCCCAGCGCGTGCCCCTGACGACGCTGACGGAGTTTCGCGAGTGGCTCGACGGCAACATGCGCGGCAACTACCACGAGTTTCGCGTCATCGCCGACGAGGCCACCGGGGAGCTGGCAGGGTTCGTCTTCGCCTACGACTACCGCCCGTTCGACCTGCACTGCAAGGTGTGCGTGTACATGCGCCCCGAGTGGCGCGGCAGCGGCGCCGCGGGCCTCATGGGCGCGCGCTTCATGGGCGACCTCTTCGCGGCCTACCCGTTGCGCAAGGTCTATGCGCTCGTGTACGGCTACAACGATCAGAGCCTGCGCAGCAACCTTGAGGCCGGCTTTGTGGAGGAGGCCGTGCTGCGCGAGTATCGCTACCTGGCCGGGTCCTGGCACGACTGCCATGTGCTGTCGCTGAGCCGGGAGGCCTTCGAGGCGGGCCTGGGCAAGCTGGTGGGTGCGCGATGATGACGTCGGGCGCGCCCTACCCGCTGTATGACGCCCCGCGCTTCGCGTGCTTCTCGGAGATGGTCGAGCACATGGGGGCGTTCGCCGAGGCCGCCGCGTTCGAGCTGGCAGATGGCTCGCGCGTGACGTATCACGGCCTCGCAGATGCGGTGAGGCGCGGGCAACGGGCCTTGGAGCTCGCGGGGGCCGGGCGCTTCGTGGACGTGCGCGAGGGCGACCCCACGCGCTTTGCGGTGCGCTACCTCGCGGCTGTCTCCACGGGGCGCTGCGCGGTGCT
>CAVEWV010000046.1:19706-20973 GCA_963619535.1 Acutalibacteraceae bacterium
TGGCACAAGGGCGGCAGCTGCGGCGTGGCCCTGCGCTGCAACGAGGTGCGCGTCGATGTAACGGGCGAGATTCGCGTGCGCGGCGCGAACGTCATGGCGGGCTACCTGGGCCGGCCCGACCTCACCGCGCGGTGCATCGACGAGCGGGGCTGGCTGCGCACGGGCGACGTCGGCCACATCGACGCGGACGGCTTTCTCTACGTGGACGGCCGCCTCGACGACGTGATCGTGCTGGCAGATGGCACGAAAGTCGCCCCCGAGGTGCTCGAGCGCGCGCTGGAGGCCCACCCGGCCATAGCGCAGGCGCTCGTGCATGGGGCGGGCGACGCCGGCCAGACCGCCCTCGCCTGCACGCTCGTACTCGCCGAAGGCGCGAGCGGCGCCGTTGAGGCCGGCGCCCTGGAGTTTGCCCGCTGCCTGGCCGCTCCCGGCGGCGCGCGCATCGAGCACGTCACCGTATCCCGCGACCCGCTGCCCACAAACGCCGCAGGCAAGCTGCTCAGGAGGCTCGCATGAGAGACGCCGCCACGCCCATCACCGCACTTGGCGCCACACCGGAGCCGCCGTGCACGCAAACGCCCGCAAGCCCGCGACCCACAGACGCCGACGCCCTGCGCATAACCCAAGACGTGCTCGCCCATGTCCTGGGCTTGGACAGCACCCCCGCGCCCGACGCGCGCCTACGTCTCGACCTCGCGATGAGCTCGTACGCCATGATGGAGACGGCCGTGCTGCTTGAGGAGCGCCTCGGCTCGCAGGCAGACTTTGGAAAGATAGCCCGGGCCCAGACCGTCGAGGAGCTTGCCCGGGCCTGGTAGAATCCCGCAAGCCCACCCGAACACCCCCTGAGGAGCACCGATGATCGCACCCATCTACACGAGCGCCGGCACGACGGTCCATCTCAAAGGCAACGCCTACGACTTCGGCCACGCCATCTCGGCCATCCAGTTCTCCCTCGACAACGGCCAGAACTGGACGACCTACGACACGCCCGGCACCAACGACTACCAGAACCTCACCTGGACCTTCGACTGGGTGCCCGAGCAGCCCGGCGACTACACCCTGCTCGTGCGCTCCGTCAACGACCGCGGCGACACCAGCCCCGAGGCCGCCTACGTGCACATACATGTGAGCTAAATGATAAAAATCACGATTTTTATCATTTAGCCATGCTCGAACCGGACGCGTTTTGATACGAACGCAAGGCGGAACCCCATTCGCCTCGGAGCCGCGCCTGTGATTCCCGGCAGTCCGCCGGCGGGGCAGC